>DFHY01000087.1:4627-19913 GCA_002371345.1 Lachnospiraceae bacterium UBA3711 | reverse complement strand
TGCGGAAGAAGAGACTTGAACTCTCACGACCTTGCGATCACAGGCACCTGAAGCCTGCGCGTCTGCCTATTCCGCCACTTCCGCGAACCTGAGTTTTCCAACTCACGAACGATATAATAACAATATAACGCGTTCATGTCAACCACTTTTTTCTGTTTTTCACCAGTGCTGTAATCCGTTTCCGGATTTCCTGGTGAAGCCTCAGTCATGAAGCAAGCCTGCCCGGCTGATCATGAACGCTGTTCCGCTTCTGTTCCCTTTTCTGACGTCTCAGCTGTTGAAGAACTCCAGAATATCAGGAATAACCTCATCAACCTTGTCATTGTCCACCTGGCATGTTCCGGCGTTCTTGTGTCCGCCTCCGCCGTACTTCAGGCAGATATCGGCTATATTCTTATCGACATCCGGCGAATCCTTGAAGATCGACTTTCCGATCATGACAGCAGTATTCTGCTTTCTGAATCCCCAGGCGATATGGATGGAGAAATACGCGTCCGGATACATGGTGTAGATCAGGAAACGGTTACCGGTATAAATGACATCAAGATCGCGCAGATCTACTATGACGCAGCGCCCCACCTGGCGGGACACCTCTTTTAACTGCGCCCAGAACTTCTCCTGCTGCTCGAAATACAGATCAACTCTCTCCTTGACGTCCGGAAGGGCGAGTACATCCTCAATCGGATGGTCAAGGCAGTAGTCGATAAGCTCCATCATCAGCTGGTAATTGGAGATCCTGAAATCATGGAATCTGCCCAGTCCGGTGCGTGCATCCATGATGAAGTTCATCAATACCCAGCCGGTCGGATTCTTTACCTCCTCAATGGTAAAGTCAGCTGAATCGCCCTTGTCTACAGCCCACATAATCTCGTCAGAGATACGCTGAAGGTTGTCGGGTTTCTTATAATAGTTGTAGACAACTCTTGCCGCGCTCTTTGCGTCCTTCTCTATGATCCATTTTCCGTCCTTCACAGCGTCGCTGTTTCTGGACAGCTCAGATTCATGATGGTCGAAGCACAGACCCACCCTCGGATCATATGGCAGGTTTGTCGTAATATCATCGCTTGTAAGATCGATCTTTCCGTCCTGTACGTCCTTAGGATGAACGAATTTTATCTCATCGATCATGCCCATCTCTTTCAGGATCATCGCGCATACAAGTCCGTCAAAATCGCTTCTTGTCACTAATCTCATAGCTGTTTCCTCTAATCAATATCTCCGGCAGAAGATACCCATCATCCCGCCGCTGCAGCCGCGCTCAGTATACTCAAAGCCAGGGCTCTCTCCTGAGTATAACGATACGTAAACACCGAATTCCTATTCCAGCCCCTGGGATCCTTCCATCGGTAATCATACAGTTTCTCCAGGAATTCTTTGTTTGTAATGCTGTCGTTAAGCCCGGCTGCAACCACAGCCTGTGCCGCAACGAGTGAGCCCTCCTGGATAGAATAGCTGAACACTGCTCCCCGGATTACATATGGACGAACCGCCAGATGTATACCCTTCGCGGCAAGATAAGTCTCAGCCGGTTTGTAATATGCTTCCTCTGCATACTTGTCCTGCATGGAAGAGAAAAACGTCGCGTTCGCATCGTAGCAGTCTTTCCAGGCTTTGAACAGCTTATTGTTGCCTATGAGAGACTTGTCGCCCGGCGATATATTCAGGTAAGGTTCAAAGCCGGCAAAGAACACAGGGTCTGCAGTATAGCAGTACTTCAGGAAAGGTATAAGCGCATAGCGGTAATCGAACTGATATTTTCCGCAGGCTTTTCCCGAATCGCCGCCTGTCTGGGCGTACCCGACACTGCCTGATTCAAACTTAGTGAAGAACAGCATATCCTCAGGCTTGCCCAGCGCGCTTGCTTCGCGGATACGTTTTGTCATATCCGCGTCGTATACACCGTTTGACTTGAAGTAAAACTTCTTGCCTCCAATCTCCTGCTCTCCTTTTACAATACCTGTGAGAACAGTCTGATAGTATTTCTTCTTACCGATCTTGAAGAAGCCTTCCTTTATAACGCCATTAGCGGATATATAATATCTCTTACCGCTTATGGTCTTCCAGCCGACCTTCGAATAGCGTGCCCCGTTGGTCATCTTGAAATAGCGGTATTTGCGTCCGGCATAATACACGCCGCTCAGTCTTTCACCTGACGAGCTGAAATAATAGTACTTACTGCCTATCTTCTTATAGCCGGTGACCATCTTCTTATTAAGGAAATAGTACACCTTGTCGCCTGTTTTTACCCAGCCGCCCTTGAACTTCTTCCGGGCAATTCCCTTCGGATTGTAATAGACGCCCTTCACAAACCGGTTCAGATAACGGGTTCCATTCTCATCAACATAGCTCTTGCCTACCCTGCAGTTTCTGATAAGCTCGCCCGTGACAGCGTCATACGCGTAATACAGGCCGTTTTCAACAGCCCAGCGGTAGGTTCCCTTCCTGGTATAGTCGGTTGCAAAAACACTGGTGCCCATAAGGAGTGTTGTCACCATTATGAGCAGACATACTCGAATAACTCTTCGCATCTTATAAACTCCCTGGCATATAAATGTTCAAAACTGCAGGGATATTATAGCACAACTGTTACAGAATTGTTAACAAAAAATGACATTCTGTAATTAATTTTGTAATTATTTATCGCGCCAGATAATTCTGCCTTTGTCAAGATCATAGGGGGACAGCTCTATAGTCACCTTATCCCCAGGAAGGATGCGGATAAAGTTCATGCGCAGTTTGCCGCTGATGTGGGCAAGCACAACATGCTTGTTCTGAAGTTCAACACGGAACATAGCATTCGGCAGCTTCTCAAGAACCTTACCCTCTACCTCTATCACGTCTGACTTGGACATATATTCACCTCTTTTCCCAATGCGTCCTGTCTGCAGTATAGATTTGTTTCTTATACCGGTTAACCCGCCTTATTTCTCTTTGTTTGCCTCAGCCCGGTACATTCTCAGTACATGTACAAGATCACTGTTATTTGAAACCTTTTCCAATTCTCCTGACACCGCAGCAGGAAGACGCACTATTCTCCGGATGTGCTTAAGATTCTTCTTTTTAGGCTTCTCCAGTCTCCTGGCAGACCCGTCGGCCAGAAAAACCGTTGTCTCATCTTCCTTAATTATGGCGTAGATGCAGCCCTTATCATGTCCCGCAAGGGATACTGCCAGCTGATTCATGAACACTTCCATTTCTCAATCATGCGTCTTTGACAGGATCTCGGGTTCGCCATCTGTGATAAGAATAGTATTCTCATAATGAGCGGCAGGTCTGCGGTCCTTTGTGACAACCGTCCAGTTGTCATCAAGCCAGTCCACCTCCCAGGTTCCTTCACAGATCATCGGCTCGATAGCAAGCGTCATACCGGCGACAAGCCGCAGTCCCCTCGACTTCATGCGGTAGTTAGGTACCTGCGGATCCTCATGCATCTGTCTGCCTATACCGTGTCCGACAAGATCCCTCACGACTCCATAGCCGCGGCTTTCACAATAGTCACCGATTGCGTTGCCAATCTCGTGAAGATGATGTCCGGCCTTCGCGAACCTGATTCCCTCAAAGAAAGATGCCTTCGTCACCTCAATCAGCTTTCTCTCTGACTCTGCGATCTTTCCAACAGGGTAAGTTCTTGCCGCGTCCGAATGATAGCCGTTCAGGATCAGCCCGCAATCCAGGGATATGATATCACCCTCCTGCAGGATACGCTCTTTCTTAGGTATACCGTGCACCACCTCTTCATTTACAGAGGTACAGATCGCGGCGGGAAATCCATCGTAATTCAGGAAATTCGGTATCCCCCCCTGTTCCCTGATCAGCTTTCTCGCCGCCTGATCTATCTCCCATGTGGAGATACCCGGCCTGATCATCTTCTCAAGAGCGTCGAATACCTTCTCAAGACGGTGGTTCGACTCTCTCATCAGTTCTATCTCTCTCGCTGTCTTTACTGTTACTGCCATATCCTTATTCCAGTGCGGAGCATATATCCGCAAATACTTGATCCATCTCTTTTGTTCCGTCCACACTGTGCAGGACACCCAGATCGTGATAGTAATCGATCAGGGGCTGTGTCTGAGAATGATAGACGTCAAGTCTCTTCTGAACAGTCTCAGGATGATCGTCCTCTCTCAGAATCAGAGCGCTGCCGCATGAATCGCATATTCCCTCAGCAGCAGGCTTCTTATACTTGATGTGGAATGTCGCTCCGCACTTGGAGCAGACTCTTCTTCCGCTCATTCTCGTGACGATATCCTCATCCGGAACTTCAACATCTATGGCATAGTCGATCTTTGATCCCTGATCTTCAAGAGCCTTCGTAAGAGCATGTGCCTGCGGAATGGTGCGTGGGAAGCCGTCAAGAATATATCCGTTCGCACAGTCATCACGTTTGATCCGGTCAACCACGAGATCACAGGTAACCTGGTCAGGCACCAGAAGTCCCTTATCCATATAGGACTTTGCGCGCTGGCCCAATTCGGTATTCTCCCGGATGTTCGCCCGGAAGATGTCACCCGTTGAGATCTGAGGTATACCGAACTTCTCGGAAATAAGCCTGGCCTGTGTTCCTTTTCCCGCACCGGGAGCTCCCAGCATAACGATTTTCATTGTTTTTCCTCCGTTACAAGTCAAGACACACTCGCGAATCTTTCGCGCCGGTCCTATATGCCGTCCGGCATCGTCTTCCTTTCGCTACAAGCAACAAAGTGTGCCTTCGCGTTTACCGCCGAAGACACACTTCAACTTAGTCTTTGTGAGTCTTCACACAGGATAATTACTCACTCAGGAAGCCCTTGTAATTTCTTACAAGCATTTGTGATTCTATCTGCTCGATGGTCTCCAAGACAACACCTACGATAATGATAAGAGATGTGCCGCCGAAAGATACATCCGCGTTGAACACTCCATTGAAGAAGATCGGAATGATAACAACAATCATGAGGCCTACAGCACCTATGAAGATGATGTAGTTCAGGATCTTCTGCAGATAATCACTGGTAGGTCTGCCCGGACGGATACCGGGGATGAACCCGCCCTGCTTCTTCAGGTTATCCGCCACTTCAATCGGGTTAAATGTGATTGAGGTGTAGAAGTAAGCGAAGAAAATACACAGAGCAATGTACAGCACCAGACCGATCATATATATCGGACGGTTGAAATTGAACCAGTTATTCTGATTCAGTATTCCGAATATGGTTGCCCAGACGCCTGTCGCGCTCTTTCCTGTGAAACTCATGATGATCGACGGGATCGACATCAGAGAAGACGCGAAGATGACCGGGATAACACCAGCAGTGTTAACCTTCAGCGGGATGTTGGACGACTGTCCTGCAACCATCCTGCGGCCCTGCATCTTTTTAGCGTACTGGACAGGGATTCTTCTGACCGCTGACGTCAGCAGTATGGTCAGAACGACGGTAAGAAGGATAACGGCTACGATAATGATCGCTGCCATTGCTCCCTTTGCAAAGCTCTTGCCGGCCACAAACTGTGTCCACAGAGTGGACAGATCCTGCGGTATACGGGAAAGAATGTTTATCAGAAGTACGATTGAGATGCCGTTTCCGACTCCATTCTCTGTGATTCTTTCGCCGATCCACATGACAAGCGCTGAACCTGCAGTCAGTGCCACGATTACCGTCAGAGCACTGAAGAAGTTAAAGTTGCGGATCAGACCGCTGCGTCCGAAACCGATGGCCATCGCGGTACTTTCAAATACAGACAGGCCGACGGTAAGATAACGCGTGATAGTCGTAATCTTCTTCCTTCCGTCCTCACCATCACGGTGCATCTCTTCGAGAGCCGGAATCGCTATCGACAGAAGCTCCATGATAATGCTGGAAGTAATGTACGGAGTGATGTTCAGCGCGAAGACTGACATACGCTCAAAGGACCCGCCCGTGAATGCGCTGAAGAAACTGAATGCCCCGCTGTTCTGCTGGTCAAACCAGTTCTTGAAGTAGGAGCTGTTGACTCCCGGAACCGGCAGCTGTGATCCGAAACGGATCAGGATCAGCATTAAAAATGTGAAAAACAGCTTCTTTCTGATGTCCTTTATCCGAAACATGTCCCGTAAAGTTTTTAACATCAGATCACCTCAGCTTTTCCACCTAATTCTTCAATCTTTGCCTTTGCTCCGGCACTGTAAGCATTAACTGCCACATCTACTTTCTTGGTAAGCTCTCCGTTTGCGAGAACCTTGACTCCATCCTTCGCGTCACGGATGATGCCCTTCTCAAGAAGCGCCTCAACGGTTACGGTCGCGCCGTCGTCAAACTTCTCAAGATCTGAGAGTGAGATCGTAACGATCTGCGCTCTGCCGACATTCTTAAAGCCTCTCTTCGGAAGTCTTCTGTACAGAGGCATCTGGCCGCCCTCAAAACCGATACGCGGCTGTCCGGATCTTGCCTTCTGACCTTTGTGGCCCTTGCCGGCAGTCTTTCCGTTGCCTGAACCATGTCCGCGGCCTCTCCTGAAGTTGTTGCTGCTGACGGAGCCCTCAGCCGGCCTCAGATTCGCTAAATCCATGTTGCCACCTCCTTTAGATCTCTTCCACTTTCACGAGATGGGAGATATGAGCGATCATTCCTCTGACCGCGCCATTATCCGGCATCTCTACCGTCTTGTTCAGCTTGCGAAGACCTAAAGCTTCAACAGTCTTTCTCTGCTTCGGAATCGCAGAGATCGGGGACTTCACAAGAGTGATCTTTAATTTACCAGCCATGTTCCTATCCCTCCTTATGCCAGAACCTCTTCTACGCTCTTACCGCGCAGACGGGCGACATCCTCCGGGCTCTTCAGGCTCTTGAGAGCCTCCATGGTAGCCAGGACAACGTTCTGCTTGTTGTTGGATCCCAGGGACTTCGTACGGATATTGCGCACACCGGCCATTTCAAGCACCATACGTGCCGGGCCGCCGGCGATGATACCGGTACCTTCCGGAGCCTTCTTCAGGAGCACCTGGGCTCCTCCGAACTTTCCGATGAAATCGTGCGGAATCGAAGCGACCTCATCGAGGACGATCGTGGTGAGGTGCTTCTGAGCATCCTCGCGTCCCTTGCGGATAGCATCCGGAATCTCGGCTGCCTTTCCAAGGCCGACACCAACATGGCCGTTCTTGTCGCCAACAACGACCAGTGCAGTGAAGCGCATCGTACGTCCGCCCTTGACGGTCTTGGAAACACGCTTGATCGTAACGACCTGATCGTTCAGCTCGAGGCCATTCGTGTTAATGATCTCATGTCTCATAACTGTCTCCTCCTTAGAACTTCAGTCCGGCTTCTCTTGCAGCGTCTGCGAGTGCCTGAACCTTGCCGTGGTATATATAACCTGCACGGTCGAACACAACCTCCTCGATTCCCTTCTCAAGGGCTCTCTTGGCGATCATGGTGCCGACTGCCTTTGCCGCCTCGACATCATCTGTCTTGGCGAGATCAGCCGCCACGTCCTTCTGAAGAGTATTAGCGCTGACGAGCGTTACACCGTTGTCATCGTCAATGATCTGCGCATACATGTTCTTATTGCTTCTGAACACTGCAAGACGCGGTCTGCGAGCGGTGCCTGCCAGCCTGTGACGGATTCTTCTGTGCTTGTCCGCGCGAATCCTGGCTCTTGATTCTTTACTGACCATTCTTCAAACACCTCCCTGATTATTTACCGGTCTTACCGACCTTGCGCCTGATGATCTCGTAGTCGTACTTGATACCCTTGCCCTTATACGGTTCCGGTCCTCTCTTCTCACGGATCTGTGCCGCATACTGGCCAACCTTCTCTTTGTCGATACCGCTCACGATGACCTTATTGCCGTCGACTGTGGTCTCGATGCCTTCCGGATCCTCCATCTCGATCGGATGTGAGTAACCGAGGTTCAGAGTAAGCTTCTTACCGCTCTTCGAGGCTCTGTATCCTACGCCGTTGATCTCAAGCGTCTTCTTATATCCATCACTGACACCGGTGACCATGTTCTGAAGAAGTGAACGGGTCAGGCCGTGCAGAGACTTTTCTCTCTTAAGATCGTTGGGTCTCTCAACAATGATTTCATTGACCTTGACAGTCTTTTCGTCGATCTCTTTCTCGACTTCCTGTACAGTGATCTTCATCTCGGGAGCAAACTGCCTTGTGAGCTCTCCCTTACCACCTTTGACGGTAACAACGTTACCATCCTTGACATCCACAGTCACGCCGGCCGGGATGACAACAGGCATCTTGCCAATTCTTGACATGCCTTTCTTCCTCCTTACTTAGATTTTCGGAAGGCGGTTCACAGCATCTGCCGCGCCTGCCCTCTGTTTTCAGTAATACTGCTTACCATACAAACGCGAGAACTTCGCCGCCGACATGAAGCTTCCTGGCCTGCTTGTCGGTGATGACACCCTGGTTTGTGGAAACGATCGCGATGCCGAGGCCTCCAAGAACCTTAGGCATCTCATCGCTGCCCGCGTACACACGAAGACCCGGCTTAGAGATTCTCTTGATTCCGGAAATGATCTTCTCATTCTTATCCTTGCCGTACTTAAGGGTCACGCGGATCATCTGCTGAACGCCCTCTCCGACAAGTTCATACTTCGCGATATAGCCCTCGTCCAGAAGAATATTCGCGATCGAAACTTTCATCTTTGAAACCGGAATATCTACTGTATCGTGCTTTGCCGCATTCGCATTGCGGATTCTGGTGAGCATATCCGCAATCGGATCATTCATTGCCATGTTAGTATCCTCCAAACTTAAAGACTTGACATGTATATTCGATTACCAGCTGGCCTTCTTGACACCCGGAATCTCGCCCTTGTAGGCAAGCTCACGGAAGCAGATCCTGCAGATTCCGTACTTCTTCAGAACAGAATGCGGACGGCCGCAGATGTTGCAGCGGGTGTAAGCTCTCGTAGAGAACTTGGGCTTGCGCGCCTGCTTGATCTTCATCGATGTTTTTGCCATGAGTACTTCCTCCTGATTTACTTAGAGAACGGCATGTTGAACAGCCTGAGCAGTTCACGTGCCTCTTCATCCGTCTGCGCGGTGGTGACAAAGATGATGTCCATACCCCTGACCTTGTCAACCTTGTCGTACTCGACTTCGGGGAAGATCAGCTGCTCTTTGATACCCAGCGCATAGTTGCCGCGTCCGTCAAATGCGTTCGGATTCACGCCGCGGAAGTCACGCACGCGGGGAAGTGCCAGGTTGATCAGGCGATCTACGAATTCGTACATGCGGTCTCCGCGAAGGGTGACCTTGCATCCGATCGGCATACCCTCACGAATCTTGAAGTTCGCGATGGAATTCTTAGCTTTAGTCTGTACCGGCTTCTGTCCGGTAATGGTTATCATGTCATTCATGGCGCTCTCGAGAAGCTTCACGTTCTCCTTCGCTTCGCCAACGCCCATGTTGACAACGACCTTATTGAGCTTCGGAACCTGCATGATGTTCTTGTAACCGAACTTTTTAATCATGGCCGGAACAATCTCGCTCTGATAAATATCCTTTAATCTTGCGCTCATAGTCTTGGTTCACCTTGCCCTTTCTCAGTCAACCGCTTCGCCGGTCTTCTTAGCTACACGGACCTTCTTATCGCCGTCCAGCCTGAAACCGATTCTTGTCGGCTCTCCCTTGAACAGGAACATAACATTGGAAGCATCGATAAAAGCCTCTTTGTTCACGATGCCGCCCTGCGGAGCTCCTGCCGAAGGCTTCTGGTGCTTTGTCACCATATTGACGCCTTCAACAAGGACTTTTCCGTCCTTAACGGCGAGGACCTTGCCCTCTCTGCCTTTGCTCTTGCCGGCAATCACTCTAACAGTATCGCCCGTTTTGATCTTATTCATATCCGCGCTCCTCCTTATAAGACTTCCGGAGCCAGCGAGACGATCTTCATAAACTTCTTCTCACGGAGCTCTCTGGCAACCGGCCCGAAGATACGGGTTCCGGTCGGTGTCTGGTCGTCCTTGATGATGACTCCCGCGTTCTCGTCAAAACGAATATAGGAACCGTCCTTGCGGCGCGCGCCCTTAACAGTACGCACGACGACAGCCTTCACTACATCACCCTTCTTAACAACGCCTCCGGGTGTTGCGTCTTTTACGCTGCACACACAGATATCGCCGATGGCAGCATATCTTCTCGTAGATCCGCCCATAACACGGATGACAAGGAGTTCCTTGGCACCGGTATTATCAGCGACTTTAAGTCTTGTTTCCTGCTGTACCATTCCAATCTCCTCCTGTTATTTCGCCCGCTCAACGACGCTTACCAGTCTCCATCTCTTGTCCTTGGACAACGGACGGGTCTCCATAACCTTGACGGTATCGCCGACATGTGCATCGTTGTTCTCGTCATGAGCTTTGAGCTTGTATGTTTTCTGAACGATCTTCTTGTACAGCGGATGTCTTACATGATCTTCCACCGCGACGACGATCGTCTTGTCCATCTTATCGCTGACCACGTGGCCGATACGGGTCTTTCTCAGATTTCTCTCTTCCACGATAACTCTCCTTTCCTCTCAGTATTCCAGATCACTCTGCGCTCTGGAGCACGGTCTGAATCCTCGCAATATTGCGGCGGACTTCCTTGATCCTGCTCGTGTTATCCAGCTGGTTCGTGGCGTTCTGGAATCTCAGGTTGAAGAGTTCCTTCTTTGCAGACGTAAGCTCTTCCCTCAGTTCGACCGCTGTTTTTCCCTTCAGACTTTCAACGTAATTCTTACTCTTCACTGTTATCACCGCCTTCTGCTTCCTGACGCGCAATCACCTTGCACTTACAGGGTAACTTGTGGCTAGCCAGACGAAGGGCTTCCTTCGCGACTTCCTCAGAGACACCTGCCATCTCGAACATTACTCTGCCGGGACGGACAACTGCTACCCAGTACTCTGTGGTACCTTTTCCGGAACCCATACGGGTCTCGGCCGGCTTAGCCGTAACGGGCTTATCCGGGAAGATCTTAATCCAAACCTTACCGCCGCGCTTCACATAACGTGTCATGGCAACACGGGCTGCCTCGATCTGTGTGGACTTGATCCAGCACGGCTCAGTGGCTACCAGGCCCCACTCGCCATATGTGACTTTCGTGCCGCGGTTTGCCTTTCCGGCCATTGATCCGCGGAACTGTTTGCGGTGCTTAACTCTCTTCGGCATTAACATTATCTATCACTCCCTTCTCTCTTAGACGGAAGTACTTCGCCCTTGTAGATCCAAACCTTAACTCCAAGCTTACCGTAGGTTGTATTCGCCTCTGCGAAGCCGTAGTCGATGTCAGCTCTCAGAGTCTGAAGCGGGATAGTTCCCTCAGAGTAGAACTCCTTACGTGCGATATCCGCTCCGTTCAGGCGGCCGGCGATCGCGGTCTTGATTCCCTTCGCTCCGAACTTCATGGTTCTTCCCATGGCGCCCTTCATAGCGCGGCGGTAGGAAACACGGTTCTCAAGCTGCTCTGCGATGTTTCTCGCGACAAGCTGCGCATCCAGATCCGGTCTCTTGATCTCCTGGATGTCCAGGATAACCTTCTTGTCCGTTACCTGGCTGAGAGACTTCTTGGTCTTCTCAATCTCAGCGCCGCCCTTGCCGATGATGACGCCCGGCTTGGCGGTATAGATCGTAATCTTGACACGGTCGGAGGCACGCTCGATCTCAATCTTGGAAACGCTCGCCTTCGCCAGATTCTTCATCAGGAACTGCCTGATCTTATAGTCTTCTTTCAGGTTGGCCGCAAAATCGCCTTCGGCGTACCATCTGGAATCCCAGTCAGCGATGATTCCAACCCTCAGTCCATGCGGATTAACTTTCTGACCCATGATATCCTCCTTTACCTTTCGTTCAGCACTACGGTGATATGGCTCATTCTCTTCTCGATCCTGTAAGCCCTGCCCTGTGCACGAGGTCTGATTCTCTTCATGATCGGGCCTCTGTTCGCGTAGCACTCTTCCACGTAGAGGTTGTCACGGTTCATACCGTTGTTATTCTCTGCATTGGCAATCGCGCTCTTAAGAAGTTTTGCGATAACCTCAGAAGCATATCTCGGATTGTATGTAACGATCGCGAGCGCGGTGTTTACATCCTTGCCTCTGATCTGATCCAGCACGAAGCATGCCTTCTGTACCGGAACTCTCGCGTAGGAAAGCTTCGCCGAAGGTCTTGTATCCTTCTGGGCGTTTCTCTCTCTCTTTATCTGAGATCTGTGTCCTTTTGCCATTGAATGGCCTCCTTATCTGTACTCGCACCGGCCTGTCTTTTTCTCTGGTCCCACCGGCCGGTGTGCAATGCCCTCCCCGGGCAGACTTGTTCCGGACCTTACTCTATTTTTTTTAAATGAAATGTCTTACGATCCGCGTCTTAATGTCAGCCGGTCTTCTTCTCGTCGTTCCTGTGTCCTCTGTAGGTTCTTGTGGCGACGAACTCGCCAAGCTTATGTCCTACCATATCCTCTGTGATGTACACCGGAACGTGTCTGCGTCCGTCATGGACGGCAATGGTCAGACCAACCATGTTCGGGAAAATCGTGCTGCGGCGGGACCAGGTCTTGATCACGCTCTTCTCGCCCGAAGCGACGACTGCTGCGACCTTCTTCGCAAGGTGCTCATCGATAAACGGGCCTTTCTTTAATGAACGAGCCATTCTTATTCCTCCTTATGCGATTACTTCGCGTTTCTTCTTCTGACGATCAGCTTGTTCGAAGCCTTCTTGTGCTTTCTGGTACGAAGACCGAGAGCCGGCTTGCCCCACGGAGTGCTCGGACCTGGACGTCCGACCGGAGCCTTGCCTTCGCCGCCGCCATGCGGATGGTCGTTCGGGTTCATGACGCTGCCGCGGACGGTCGGGCGGATGCCCATGTGACGGATCCTACCGGCTTTGCCGTAGTTGATCAGGTTATGCTCGCCGTTTCCGACTGTTCCGATCGTGGCTCTGCATTCGCTCGGAACCATGCGCATCTCGCCGCTCGGAAGTCTGAGTGTTGCGTACTTGCCTTCCTTAGCCATGAGCTGCGCGCCGTTTCCGGCCGAGCGTACCAGCTGGCCGCCATGCTTCGGATAGAGCTCGATGTTGTGGATGGTAGCGCCGACCGGGATCAGGCTCAGCGGCAGGCAGTTTCCTACATGGACCTCAGCCTTCGGACCGTTCATGACAGTGTCGCCGACCTTCAGGCCTTCCGGTGCCAGGATGTAGCTCTTGACGCCGTCAGCGTAGCAGATAAGGGCGATGTTCGCAGTACGGTTAGGATCATACTCGATACCGATAACCTTTGCCGGAATATCATCCTTGTATCTCTTGAAGTCCACAAGTCTGTACTTTCTTCTGTTTCCGCCGCCCTTATGACGGACAGTGATCTTACCCTGATTATTTCTGCCGGAGTTCTTCTTCAGCGGCGCCAGAAGGCTCTTCTCAGGAGTCTTCTTGGTGATCTCCGCGTTGTCGAGTCCGGTCATGTTTCTTCTTGATGGTGTATATGGCTTATAAGTCTTGATACCCATGACTCTATGTATCTCCTTCTCTTGTTCTTAATTTGTCGCGTTAAGCCGCATAATATGCGATCCTGCTCTCACCGGCATCAAAGCCCTGAGAAGATCTCGATCTCTTTGCTGTCCGCGGTAAGCGTGACGATTGCTTTCTTCGTCTTGGCGGTCTTTCCGAATCTCTGTCCCATCGAACGTCTCTTGTTCTTGCCGCCGATGTTCATAACATTGACCTTGCTGACCTTCGTTCCCTCGAACATCTTCTCAACCGCTTCCTTGACCTGAGTCTTATTCGCCTCAGGAGCTACCAGGAACGTGTACTTCTTCTCCGCCATGGCGGCCATGCTCTTCTCGGTAACAACCGGCTTCAGGATAACGTCATAATATTTGATATCAGCCATTATGCGTACACCTCCTCAATCGTCTTTGCCGCATCCTTTGTCAGGACCAGCGTCTTGTGATTCAGAACGTCAAATACGTTGATGGTATTCGTAAGAGCCATCTTCACCCCGTCAATGTTTCTTCCGGAGAGATATACGTTCTGGTCATTCTCATTCAGGACAACCAGCGGATTCTCTGCCTTGAGGCATTCGAGAACCTTAACCATGTCCTTTGTCTTCGGAGCGTCAAACTTGAGATCATCAACGATGATCAGTTTGTTCTCCTGTACACGGTCGGTGAGAACGCTGCACAGAGCCGCTCTCTTCTCCTTCTTGTTCATCTTTAAGGTGTAATCGCGCGGTACCGGTGCAAACACCGTTCCGCCGCCCGTGAACTGAGGAGCCCTTGTCGAACCCTGACGTGCGTGGCCGGTGCCCTTCTGACGGTAGGGCTTCTTGCCGCCGCCGCTCACCTCTGAGCGTGTCTTTGCCTTCTGTGTGCCCTGACGATTGTTCGCAAGCTGCTGTACGACCGCCATGTGCACGAGATGTTCATTGATCTCTACTCCGAAAACCGCGTCGGACAGTTCCATCTTACCGACTTCCTGCCCTTCCATATTGTAAACTGATACGTTAGCCACAGTTTTACCCTCCTATTACTTTAAGTCTGTCTTGGTCGTCTCTTTCAAAGTGACGAGCGACTTCTTCGGTCCCGGTACCGCGCCCTTGACGAGGATCAGATTCTTCTCCGCGTCAACTCTCACGACTACCAGGTTCTGGACGGTGACCTGCTCTCTTCCCATACGTCCGGCCATGTGCTTGCCCGGAGCAACGCGGCTCGGATCGGATGAAGGTCCGTTGGAACCGGCGTGACGGTGATACTTGGAACCGTGCTTCATGGGTCCTCTGTGCTGTCCCCACTTCTTGATCGCGCCCTGGAATCCGTGGCCCTTGGAAATCGCTGTGGCATCTACATGATCGCCCTGAGCGAAGATGTCCGCCTTGATCTCCTGCTTAACCTCGTACTCCTCCGCGTTCTCAAACGGGAACTCTCTGAGGTATCTTTTGTACTCGATGCCGGCTTTATCAAATGCGCCCTTCTGCGGCTTGTTGACAAGCTTCTCGCGGATCGGCTCAAAGCCAACCTGGACGGCACTGTAGCCATCGTTTTCCTTCGTCTTAACCTGTGTCACGACGCACGGGCCTGCCTGAAGAACGGTAACCGGTACGAGGGTTCCGTCATCGGCGAAGATCTGCGTCATGCCGACTTTTGTCGCTAAGATTGCTTTCTTCATTGCTGCATTTCCTCCTTTTCTACAGCGGATCGCCTTCGCGATCATACTAGGCCGGAGCCTTATTTCATCTTGATATCAATATGAACACCTGCCGGCATCTCAAGGCGGGAGAGGGCATCTACCGTCTTCTGGGTCGGTGCGGTGATATCGATCAGCCTCTTGTGGGTTCTCTGCTCGAACT
>DFHY01000087.1:770-4578 GCA_002371345.1 Lachnospiraceae bacterium UBA3711 | reverse complement strand
TCTGCTCGAACTGCTCTCTGGAGTCCTTATACTTATGAACCGCACGAAGGATTGTAACCACTTCCTTCTTGGTTGGAAGCGGGACCGGTCCGGATACCTGAGCTCCGCTCTTCCTGACCGTCTCGATGATCTTCTTTGCGCTCTGATCCACCAGCTGGTGATCATAAGCCTTCAGTGTGATACGCATTACCTGATTTGCCATAAAAAAAGTCGCCTCCTAATTCGTAGTTTCCTACGACAAGCGGTGACTGTACACGCTTCCGGGTGTTTCCCTATCTTGTCAAATTTTTAAGCCCTGTCAGAGGGCCTTTCTTTGATGATCGGTATCGCCCGTTGTTTCCGGCTCATGCCGGACAATCTACTGTACAGTGACTTGTCGCCAGTTTTACAAACTTGACATTCGCTCCACGGAAAACCTGCGGACACCCGCAGCAACCTCACGCTTCGTCGCTATCAAGGTCACAACATGAGTGAGTATACACGATCATTTTCTTCAATGCAAGAAGTTTTTTCTATTTTATACGCATTTTTTGAGAAGCTTTTTCAGTCCGGCGCTAATGTCAGCATCTACAGGACAACGCTCCTGTCCTTACCTGAATTCTTCGCTTCGTACAGCGCCTTGTCCGCACGAAGAACCAGGGCGTCAGCATTCTCTCCCTTGCTGCGTTGGGCAACGCCAAGGCTTACCGTCCTGTTCCCCGCGTGCGGGAATGAAATCTTCTTAAATCCTTTTCTTATCTTCTCGGCTATAAGCAGGGCTCCCCGCGCGTCAGTGCCCGGCAGCAGTATCATGAATTCCTCGCCGCCCCATCTTCCCACCGAGGATGACGGCACTTCGGCGGCGCATGTCTTCATCAGCGAGGACAGCTCACAGATGACCAGATCGCCTTCCTTGTGTCCGAAGGTGTCATTTATCTTCTTGAAATCATCAAGATCGAGCATGATCACAGACGAAATCTCATCGTCATCACGCTCCGCGCGCTCAGATATTCTCCGCTGGATCTCCGAACGGTTATACAGGCTGGTCATACCATCGGTAATAGCCATATCGCTCAGCTTGCAGTTCATATCAAAAAGCCGCTCATTTGCCGCCTCCAGCTCCCTGGTCGCCTCCTCAATAAAGTTCGCCAGTCTCTCAACAGTAGAGATCCTTCTCCTGGTGCGGTGTTCATACGCGGGTTTTTCCTCGTTCCTCTCTTCCTTGCCTTCGAGTTCTTCCTTCATCGACGCGATTACCAGGGTCAGGTTGTGCTGGTTGACATACTCGCCCGTTCTCAGGAATTCGCTCAGAGTATAGAAGCCCGCAGACGGAGCTATATTCTGGAACGCGCGTGTCTCATTTCCTATCTCTTCGTCGCCCCAGAACGCTTTCCTGCCCGCGCAGGAAAAGATAGAGATAACATCAGGTTCCTCACGGCTTATCTCCTGGACATTCTGGAATACATTCTCCATAATAGTGACAGGATCACCGTACGCAAGCCTGATCTTCCCGGCGCGCTCGACATCCGAGGCCATCACCAGGGAACCATCCTCCAGGCATTGCTGCGGATGGCGGAGGATCTCAACTCCGTGATAGCTTATAGTGTAAGGAAACTCCAGTGTGTTGAAGAGGAATGTGTCATCATTCTCTATCTTCAGATAACGACGATAGGTTTCAAATGCGCTGACCCCTTCTATCTCCTCGAGGATGTTTCCTCTGGCCTTTGTAATCTCCATCTCTTTTCCGAGCGGTTTCCATCCGCTGATATACCTGGTTCTTACAACGAGAGAGTCGCTCCCGATAAAGGAAAACACTATGCTGTGATCCTCGGGTTTTCCGCCCGTCGAGAGAACGAAGGATGAGGATGAATCCAGGGCTTCGTTAAATGCGCCGCCTCCGAGTATCTGAACGTCTCCCCGCACCTGATCCAGTTCACTGCACAGGCTCGACATAGAGGTCTCCCACACAGTCGTATAGAGCATAATCGCCTTCACCCAGGCGTTCTCATTTGCGAACTGAGCCACCTCCCTGATAACCCGGTCAACATTCTCCCGGCCGAGATGATACTGGCGTGTCTCTATTCTCGCGGACGGATCCTCAAACACAGTGCATATCACAGCATACGGGTCAGGACTCAGATCACCGCGGATGATATTGCCTGAAGTGGAACATCCGACATAATGGGCTCCGGGAAACTCTTCCGCAAGGCAGCTGGCAATACAATCCGCGGACGCTCTGTCCATCGACCCCGAAAATACCTGAAACAGCATCCTGCTCTCCAGTCCCGCGCCGGTCTTATTCTTCAGTTCCCGCAGGGCGTCCCCTGCTTTGTCCACGCTGCTGATTGATAATTGAAACTGTTTCACAACCGTCTCCTTAATTCTGCATACTATAATAGCGACCCTTTACCATTATTCATTGCATATGTACAATTGTATCTATAATCAGGCCATTCATGCGCTCGGAGTCATCAGCAATGTATAATCATTTAAAATTATAGCACAATTATCCTTTAATAAATGTATTTTCCATGAAAACTCTCATATATAACGCCAATATTTTGTATTTATTCAGAACCTCTTTCAAAAACGGAAAAGCGTTGTGAGCAGCGGGTGCCGGCCAGCTGCCTAAATATATATGATGTCAATGCCAAATAATAAAAAGACCAGGACAACTGCTGTCCTGGTCTTCTATCAGCTGGAGCATATGAGATTCGAACTCACGACCTCTACAATGCGAATGTAGCGCGCTCCCAACTGCGCTAATGCCCCGCGACTTTGCTATACTATCGCACCATCGCGGAATTGTCAACTACTTTTTAAGAGAGAGCCGAGTATCCGAAGCTGTTCACGATCGCGTGTATCCGTTCCCCGTTTTTGCACAGAGGGCACTCTGTCGGTCTGTACGACGCGAAGCCTTTCACATCGTCAGGATGGAAGATGGCGTGTATGTCAATGTCATCCACTCTGTCTACCGCGGAGAACACAGCGCAGGCGCCGGTAACGTTGCCCTTGTAGTAGCGGATACACTCAAGAGCCGTCTCAAGTGTTCTGCCCGTTGTGACCGAACCCATAAGAACAAGTATGTTCTTCTCCCGGATCGCCATCTGTATATTGTCGCGGAATATTATCTGGCCCGCCGTTGAGTACTCCGGGTTCAGAACATACAGAGACTTATGGGCGTTGTATGACAAAACTCCAACCTTCGTAAGCTCCTCGGCGAGATATGTCCCAACAACCTCCATTCCGTCAAGACAGACTATCGAGTCTACGGGAATGGTCGCCTCGTATCTCTGCGCCAGCAGCCTGGCGGCACCCTTTGCCTCGTTGCATCTTGACTTCATGGCAGCAACATCCATGTACTTCGTTATATGTGACTGTGAAGTAGCAAAATGACCGCTCACTACACGCAGAACTACGTTCGGGTCAAATCTTGCCGGGATCTTGATATACTGAATACCGCTCATGCTACACTCCCTCCTGTCTTTATTGAATACGGCAGCTTGTTTGATCTAATTTTAACATACAGAGAGGTATTTGTTAAGAAATGAATTGTCAAAATCACACAAAAAGAACCGGCGCTGTGCGCCGGTTCCCAATATATCGCTAAATTATGATCCGAAAATCAGTCGACAACAGAGACAACACGTCCTGAACCAACTGTTCTGCCGCCCTCACGGATAGCGAAGGTAAGACCCTGCTCCATAGCGATCGGGTGGATCAGCTCGATGGACATCTCAACGTTATCGCCAGGCATGCACATCTCGGTTCCTTCCGGAAGGGAGATAACTCCGGTCACGTCAGTGGTTCTGAAGTAGAACTGCGGACG
>DFHY01000087.1:0-666 GCA_002371345.1 Lachnospiraceae bacterium UBA3711 | reverse complement strand
AACGTAAACCTGAGCGGTGAACTTGGTATGGCAGGTGACAGAACCCGGCTTGCAGATAACCTGTCCGCGCTCGATATCGGTTCTGTTGATGCCGCGAAGCAGAGCACCGATGTTGTCGCCGGCCTCAGCATAGTCAAGCAGCTTGTGGAACATCTCGATACCGGTAACAACCGACTTCTGGACATCCTGCTTGATTCCGAGGATCTCAACCGGATCGTTCATGTTCAGCTGGCCTCTCTCAACACGGCCCGTAGCAACGGTACCACGTCCGGAGATCGTGAAGACATCCTCAACAGGCATCAGGAACGGCTTGTCCTTGTCACGTGCCGGAGTCGGGATATACTCGTCAACTGTATCCATGAGCTCCATGATATTGTCAGCCCACTCACATTCCGGATCCTCAAGAGCTTTCAGAGCGGAACCCTTGACGATCGGAGAATCCTCGAAGCCTTCCTTCTCAAGCTCTTCGGAGACTTCCATCTCAACCAGCTCGATCAGCTCGGGGTCATCAACCATATCGCACTTATTCAGGAAAACAACGATCTTCGGAACGCCGACCTGGCGGGCAAGAAGGATATGCTCCTTCGTCTGAGCCATAACACCGTCAGTAGCGGCGACAACAAGGATCGCGCCGTCCATCTGAGCAGCGCCGGTGATCATGTTCTT
>DFHY01000037.1:16404-27698 GCA_002371345.1 Lachnospiraceae bacterium UBA3711 | reverse complement strand
GTACAGCGTGTACGCCGCTGGCGGCTTGGACGCTCTGTGCACATATCCGAATGACGCTGTCATCCTGGCGGATAAGCTGTTCGGAGTAGTCGTTGACTATAACCAGAATTATGTGTGGGTCCGCGGAGACAGGAAGAATAAGTATGAGATCGAGGATAAGAATATTCCGGTCGTCATGCGCAGCGGAACCGTTGACAGGAAGACTCTGGAGGACGGGCTTGGCAGGCAGGTGGTTGATCTTACCGGCTGCACGCTGGAGGAGGTTCTTTACTTCGTGTCGCATGACAAGCCGGTGCTCGCGGTGACTTCGGAAGGCGTCAAATGCATAGTCGGATATGATGAGTACAACACATACCTCCTGAATCCGGGAGAGGACGAGTGGTACTATTACGGAATACAGGATTCCACGGATCTGTTTCAGGCATCCGGGAATGAGTTCTACAGCTTCACGGACGCTGCCGCGGGGTGAAGGGCCGGGGCGAAACATTGGCAATTCACTGCACCGCTCTCTGCACATTCCCGCATGTTTCCACAGCCTGCTTCCGCCGATGGAACCCTGCAGGAGTGTGTGGGGAGGGCGGGGCAGCTAACAGTAACTCTCTCCGGCACAAACTCAGCTGACCGACCGCCGTGTGTGGAAAGATACAGTAAGATCTGATATAATTGCGGAACAATCCGTACATCATAGTTGGGGGCAAAAGGTGTTTTAACCCCAATATCACAGAATATAATAAGGAGAAGACGAAAGAGATGGACACGAAATTCGTAACAGTTAAGGAGTTATACAGAAACCGGGGGGAATACATAGGAAGTACGGTCACGGTAGGCGGATGGGTCCGGTCGATCCGCGATTCGAAGACCTTCGGATTCCTGGTGCTGCACGACGGAACGTTCTTTGAGACGCTGCAGGTCGTGTTTTCGGCGGAGAAGCTTGAGAATTTCGCGGATATCTGCAAGTATAACGTCGGCTCGGCCGTGATCGTGACCGGCGAGCTGGTGGAGACTCCGAACGCGAAGCAGCCGTTTGAGATCCAGGCACAGAGCGTTGTTCTGGAGGGCGCGTCTACGCCGGACTATCCGATGCAGAAGAAGAGACATACTGTGGAGTACCTGAGAACGGTTCCGCATCTCAGACCGAGGACAAACCTGTTCCAGGCGACGTTCAGGGTGCGTTCGTTGGCGGCGTACGCGATCCACAAGTTTTTCCAGGAGAGGAACTTCGTATATATTCACACGCCGATCATTACAGGAACCGACGCCGAAGGCGCGGGTGAGATGTTCCGCGCGACGACGCTGGATCTTGCGGATCTGCCGAGAACTGATGACGGAGCGGTCGATTTTTCGAAGGATTTCTTCGGACAGTCAACTCACCTTACAGTATCCGGGCAGCTCGACGTAGAGCCGTTCGCGCAGGCGTTCAGGAATGTCTATACCTTCGGACCGACCTTCAGGGCTGAGAATTCCAACACGACGCGCCATGCCGCGGAGTTCTGGATGATCGAGCCGGAGATCGCATTTGCGGATCTTGAGGATGACATGGATCTCGCGGAGGATATGCTAAAGTTTATTTTCCGCTATGTTCTTGAAAATGCGCCGGAGGAGATGAACTTCTTCAACAGCTTTGTAGACAAGGGCCTGCTGGACCGTCTGAATCATGTCATGAACTCTGAGTTCGGGCGTGTGACCTATACTGAGGCGGTTAAACTTCTCGAGGAGAACAACGATAAGTTTGACTACAAGGTGAGCTGGGGCTGCGACCTGCAGACCGAGCACGAGAGATATCTTACGGAGCAGATCTTCAAGCGCCCGGTCTTTGTCACCGATTATCCGAGGGAGATCAAGGCGTTCTATATGAAGCTGAACGAGGACGGCAAGACCGTCGCGGCGGCGGACTGCCTGGTTCCGGGTATCGGAGAGATCATCGGAGGCTCGCAGAGGGAGGAGCGCTTCGACGTTCTCAAGGCCAGGATCGACGAGCTTGGCATGAGCGAGGATGAGTACAAGTACTATCTGGACATCCGCCGCTTCGGAACCACGAGGCACGCGGGCTTCGGCCTGGGCTTCGAGCGTCTGGTGATGTACCTGACCGGAGTGAGCAACATACGTGACGTGCTTCCGTATCCGAGGACAGTCGGAAGCCTGATCTGAGCCGGAACCGTAAGTATGCTTTATCGATTCCGCTGAGGGGCGCGGCCTGGCGGATGCTTGACAGGTTCTGCCGTGCGGGACGAAGCCGTGATTTTCGGCTGGGAGATGGCTACGGACAGTATGATGTTGGGGTCAAGAGTACCTTTTGCCTCCGGCAAGCTGGTTTGCCTCGGCTTCAGGGCTTTTGGCCTCTACATCACAGAATAAGGGGAAGACTATGGCATACAGACGAGGGGGAGCAGGAAGGAGTAAATACCGGAATGAGGGCAGCGCATTTGGAACATTCATTATTACGCTGCTGCTTGTGGTCGCTGTGGGGGTCTTCTGCTATTCGGGCTGGAGACTGTTCGGCTATTACAGGGACTACAAGCAAGGATCCGATGAGTACAAGGATCTGAACGAGGAGTTTGCAGCGCCGGTGACCGGGAACCCGGACACACCTGCGGCCGGTTCGTCTGAGACGGATACGCCGGACGTGCCGGAGTCTTCCAAAGGCGAGGTGCTGAAGGATCTGGCACAGCTGGAGGATACTTCGGCCAGAGCATCCGTCCTTGACAGCGCGTATCGTGAGAGCGCGGTTGAGAACGGGGAGACGAAGTCTCTTCCGAAGCTTGTGAACCCTATCAATTTCAAGGAGCTTCAGGAGATCAACTCTGAGGTTATCGGGTGGATCCGGGTTGGAGCTGTGAATATATCGTATCCGGTCGCCCAGGCGAAGGATAATGACTATTATCTGCACCGGACCTTCAAGAAAGTTGATAACTTCGCCGGGTGCATATTCGAGAATTGTGACAATTCGCCGTTTTTCTCTGACCAGAATACTATCATCTACGGCCATAACATGAAGAACGGCTCTATGTTCGGGCAGCTGAAGAAGTTCAGCGAGCAGGAGACACTTGACAAGAATCCTTACTTCTGGATATTCACGAAAGACTTCATATATCAGTACCGGATCTTCTCCAGCTCGGTAGTGAGCAAGATCGGCGACCCGTATATCATCCGTTTCTCGGAGGAGGACTTTAAGAAGTTTATCGACAAGTCGATTGCTTCCAGTGAGATCAAGTGCGGGGACGTCAGCGTCACCACAAAGGACAGGATCGTGACTCTGTCCACGTGTACGGGAAATGACGCGACGCGCCGGATCCTGCAGGGCGTACTGGTGCAGGTGTACCTGTCAGCTTAACAGTATTTTGAACAGCCGCTCCACTGTGTGGACGGCTGATTTATTATTCATCGCACAAGACTCGCAAGTGAGCCTTGAACTTATAGCAGCTTGATTTGCTGAGGACACTGATTGGTAAATGATCCAGGAAAATGTCCGCATCCCTCTGTGCGGAATTGGTTTGCGGGCGTACAGAAGTGGTATAATCATTGTGTGACAGTGAAATGTTCCGGGTCGGTCATATTGACGGCATTGAAGGAGGGCTGTAAATGGATATGGATAAGGTAAGGCAGCTGCAGGAGATTATCGACGGCAGTGACAATATTGTATTCTTCGGCGGCGCCGGAGTCTCGACAGAGAGCGGCATACCGGACTTCCGGAGCCAGGACGGTCTCTATCATATGAAGTATGACTATCCGCCGGAGACGATTATCAGCCATTCTTTCTTTGTCAGGAAGCCGGAGGAGTTCTACCGCTTCTACAAGGATAAGATGCTGGCGCTGGACGCGATGCCTAACGCGGCGCATCTTAAGCTGGCGGAGCTTGAGAAGGCGGGAAAGCTGAGGGCGGTCATCACCCAGAACATTGACGGCCTGCATCAGAAGGCGGGAAGCCGCGAGGTACTTGAGCTGCACGGATCGGTGCTTCGGAATTACTGCACGCGCTGCGGAGAGTTCTATGACGCGGAGTATGTGAAGAATGCCGACGGTGTCCCGAAGTGTGAGAAGTGCGGGGGCATGGTTAAGCCGGATGTCGTGCTGTACGAGGAGGGACTGGACAACAGCATTATGAGTAAGTCTGTCTCTTATATCCGGAACGCGGATGTGCTGATCATAGGAGGTACGAGTCTGGTGGTGTATCCGGCGGCGGGGCTGATTGATTATTTCCACGGCAGGAAGCTGGTGCTGATCAATAAGGGAGCGACGGCACGCGACGCCGGAGCGGACCTGGTGATCACGGACGCGATCGGGGAGGTGTTTTCGCAGATCGAGGCGAGATGAGCCTGTGGAGCGAAGGTAGGCAAGTTGTTTTCCGCGCCCTGCTGCCCGGCCGACTTCCGCCGACATCGAGCGATACAAGCAGCTCGAATTCTATGGATTTGCTTCGGTTACAAGTTCCGTGCGCGGTGCGCGCGGCGCAAGATTGTCGGCGCTCCCGGCGACACACAAGATTTTGTGTACTTTCAATCGCGCCGGTACAAGCGGAAAAATTAGGCAGTTTGCACCCTTGATTTCGCGGAATCCGTACTGTATAATCCCACCTTGTGATGTATCATTTTTCCTTGCTCATCCAATTGCAGGGTGGGCCAGAGACCATAAGGAGGTGCAAGCAGCATGAACAAATACGAACTGTGCGTAGTTGTCAGCGCTAAACTCGAAGACGACGCCAGGGCAGAGCTTGTTGATCGCGTGAAGGATCTGATCGCGAGATTTGAAGGCACTGTCACGGATGTCGATGACTGGGGCAAGAAGAGACTTGCCTATGAGATAGAGAAGATGCATGAGGCATTCTACTATTTCATTCACTTCGAGTCTGAGCCGGAAGCTCCTGCCCAGATCGAGGGCAGACTTCGTATCATGGACGGAGTGCTCAGGTATTTATGCGTTAGACAGGACGCGTAAATTAAGGAGATAAAAAATTATGAATAAAGTCATCTTGATGGGGCGTCTGACCCGTGATCCGGATGTGAGATATTCCGCCGGTTCAGGTGATCAGCAGCAGGCTTACGCCAGATATACTCTGGCGGTTGACCGCAGGGTCCGCCGTGACAACAACGATCCGAATGCCCAGACCGCAGACTTCATCAACTGTGTCGCGTTTGGCAGAAGCGCCCAGTTCGCTGAGCAGTATCTGCACAAGGGAACCAAGATCGCGGTTACCGGCAGGATTCAGACCGGAAAGTATACGAACCGGGATGGACAGACCGTCTTCACGACGGATGTGGTTGTTGAGGATCAGGAGTTTGCCGAGAGCAAGGCGGCTTCAGACCGGTACAGCGCATCCTCAGGCAGCGGCCCGGCGGTTTCCCAGGCAGCTTCTTATGCGGCACCGGCCCCTGCTTCGGCAGCGCCCGCACCGGCTCCGGCCGCGGATATGGGAGATGGCGGTTTCATCAACATCCCGGAGGGGATCGATCAGGAATTACCGTTTAATTGATCCCTTCGATATTCTATAAGGAGGATTCACATGCCGTTTAATAAGAGCGATGCTCCGAGACGCAGTGCGAGACCGATGCACAGACGCAAGAAGGTCTGCGTGTTCTGCGGCAAGGAGAATAATGAGATCGATTACAAGGATACCGCGAAGCTGAAGAAGTATGTCTCCGAGAGAGGCAAGATTCTTCCGAGACGCATTACCGGCAACTGCGCGAAGCATCAGAGAGCTCTGACCGTAGCGATCAAGAGAGCCCGCCACGTGGCCCTTATGCCGTACGTGCAGGATTAATCGGGAACTGGCAGCTGCAGTAAATAATCAGCCCACAGCGGAGAACAGACGTGTTCTGAGCGGGAGGCGCTGAATAGTTGCCGACAAGTATGAATCAGGATGATCGGGATCCGGATGACGTTCCGGAGTGCGGATCATCGCAATCTTTCAGGAATAAAGATACGTCATTTTACCCCGGAGTCCGATGGGCTCCGGGGATGTTTTCTGCCTCAATGCCTGACAGACTTTTGACACTGTAATCATATGATGCTGAAGTCAAAAGTACCTGTTGCCTCTGGCAAACAAGTGTGCCCCGGCTTCAGGGTTTCGCTTTCGCTCGATTTGATATTTACTTTTTCATACAAAGCGCATATAATACAGCATATATGGTCAGTGGAGAGCTGACGGCCTTTCTACAGGATTAATAAGGGATTAGGTTCATAGCAGCAGGGGAGAGAGTCTGTTATGGGCTATTTGTATCGTTCCGGGAGGTTTATCACATGAAAATCAAAGCCCGCAAGGTAGCGGCGCTGCTTTTGGCAGCGACGTTGATGAGTGTATCGGGTAATTCAGCTATGTCCCCGGCGTTTGGCGCGGAGGATCCGAATGCTGCGCTGCCGGCTGAGACTGTCACAGAGGCAGTAGAGACGCAGGCTCCTGAAACTCAGGCACCCGAGACACAGGCTCCTGAGACACAGCCGCCTGAAACTCAGGCACCGGAAACCCAGCCGCCTGAAACTCAGCCGCCTGAGACGCAGCTGCCTGAAACCCAGGCCCCTGAGACACAGCCGCCTGAAACCCAGGCTCAGACACAGGCATCGGAAGCACAGCCTGAATCAGCTGCCGCGCAGAGCGAGACCGCTGCGGCAGAGACGGCGGCGTCTGAGAAGCAGTCTGAGACCAAGGCTACGGAGCCAGAGACAGAGGAAGAGGGCAAGACCAGGTCATTTGAGACGAATACCTCAAAGGGAACGATCTCTGTCAAGCTTCCGAAGGGCAAGGGCGTTGCCAAGAGTGCGGAGCTTGTCTGCAGTAAGACAGAGTATTCTGAGGACAAGGGCAACCGCGGCAAGGTTGACAAGGTCATCCTCGGCAAGCAGAGAGTTATTACTGACGCGCGTTTCTATGAGCTCTCACTGAAGGACGGTGACGAGGTTATCAACATCCCCGAGGGAACTCAGATTACCTTTACGCGTGGCGACGGTATTGATCTGAGCTTGAAGCCGCTTCTGCAGGCGAAGACTCATCTATATAATGTAAGCTCGGACTCCGCCCAGGAGATTTCCGGCAGCATTGATCTTAACGGGGACCTGAGAGTTACAGGTTTCTCTTTCAGCGCGCCTAAGAAGCTGCGCGCTTTCGCGCTGGTCGCTGAAGAGAACCGCGCGAATGACGGCGGGGCTGTTTCCCGCGGCTCTGTCATTTCTTCCATCGGCGAAGCCGGCAGATACGCGGCTGTAGGCGCGGCTGTCAACGGCAAGGTCGAGGACGACAACATATCAAACAGTGAGGATCTGCTGAACTCGCTTGCCGGATACAGTGTGTCTCTGGCTAACGCCCAGAGCGGCGGCGATGCGGCTGTCGTTAATATCTACACGGATTCTGACGGAAATGTCCAGACGGACGCAGGCAACGATCAGGATCCGATGCGTGCTGTCCTCAGCGGAGGTGATATTGATGTGAGCGGCCGTATGGTCGTGCTTAACTATGTCGTGACGAATCCGGATACCGGTTACGTCGCGCTGCCGCATTATGGTGTTGTTTCCGACGGAGCGGCGGTCAACAGGAAGCAGAACAGCGAGCAGGCAGGGCGTCTTGTCGTGACTGTCACAAAGATCGCTGAGGGAACTGACGGCAATTATACCCTGGCGCCGTATACAGGAGAGATCGGCATCGCGAAGCGCGGCGTCGGAACCTATCTGGTGCCTCAGGGTTCAATATCAATAGACGGAAAGCTCACCGGAGCCGCGTATGCCGGTACCATCAATATCGGCAAGGACATAATCAAGTCTACCGTCAGAACAGAATCCGGGGATGACGCGCCGGCAACCGAGACCGAGGAGACCGAGTCTGAGACCGAGGACGTGGCAGAGACCGAGCCTGAGACAGAAAATGTCGAGGAGACTGAGGGCAGCGTTGTCCTGTCAGCGGCTGATGAGGGTCAGGCGGAGACTATGCTCGCGCCAGTTATGCTCATGGCAGCGGCTGAAGATGGCGAAGACGAGGAGACACTTCAGGCGCAGGCGGATGAGACTGAGAGCTTGAATGATAACAATAGAGCTTCAGGTGGAATTAATATTGCGTCAGTTGGTAAGACTGTAAAGGTTTCAAAGATAGGTGCTAATTCACAAAAGCTAGGTAACGCTAAACTTGCGCTATATAATAAAACTGCGTTTACATTTAGGTATAAGAAGTCTGAAAACCCTGATGAATATGTTTCGGTACTAGTACCTGCGAATACAAAAATATATGACTGGGATAGCAGCGATACAGAGGAGGAAGATATCTCACCATATATTAAGGCTGAGAATGGTTCAGGCGTACTTCTGTCAGGAATAGAGTATGTAATAAGGGAGGAGGTCATTCCAACCAATTACTCAAAGGCGTGGGATTTTTCGTTCACCTGTTCGCTCACTAAGCCAGATAATACAGTTAAAATAAATCTTACAAACAATGGCAGTGCAGCAGACCCAAGCAGTAGTTCTCCTGTGGGCGAGACTACTGGACCAGTTACAATTTCAATAGTGGATCGTCCGGAAAACGAAGAGACGGTGTATCATGTTGCCGTATGTGATTCTGCAGTAGAGACACCTACAGAGCAAAAGGGATATTTGAAGGATGTTCCTATTCAGATTAGACAAAATTATGATGGCAGTGGTGCTGTTGCAGTTGAGTTTACTTCAGGAAACGGAAGCATTCCAGTTGATTTATCAACACTGGCAAATTTGATTCAAGAATCACCGTCAGAGGCGAACCAGGTTGTACAAAAGGAATTTGCTATTCTTGAGAAGGACGTATATCCTGGGTATTTGTTTGATTCAAATAATGTAAGTGCTGTTGATGCACATCTTATCCCGTTTACTGTCAAAAAGACGTATAATTCAGACTATCCGGATAATCCTACTGTTTCTATCGAAGGACTTCCTTCAGATAAGAATCTGACCTTTAAGCAAAAAGAGTTCAAGTTTAATGTTGGTTCGCGTTATGATAGCAAATATATTAAAGATACGTCTTTTGAACTGAAGGTTGGAAATGACTCATTGAAAGCCACAGATTACACTATAACAGGTGGAGTGGCTGGAAAGACAATAGACAATAGTCTGGCGGAGATTAAGCTGACAGCCGAAGGATGGAAGAAGCTTCATCCGAGTGAGGCTGAATGGAATACTTTGACGCTCAAGTGGACAGATGTTCCATATGACAAGTATTTTACAGCTACCCCAAAGGCTACTCCAGATCCTGTTGATGTCTTTAAAGAAAAAGAGATTAAGAATGAAAATGTAATAGTTGATCTTTCACAATGGAGGTTCAATATAGCCGCTCTTGTTTCGGGAACACCGTTAGCGGATGTGAAGTTTACATTGACATCCAACAATACTCAGGTTGATTATAGAATTGACGGTGGTGCAGCCACGGGGGCTACAAAGGGAAGTGTTTCTGATATAACACTTGCAAACACAGATACTGGTTGGAAGCTGCTGCATCCAGATGCAAACACATGGAATACTTTAAAGATTAATTGGACATCCGCTCCCGCAGGGTATGAATTTGAACCTGGTGCCGTAACGAATGTTGATGTATCTGCTGGTAGTGAGGTCAGAATCAATCTGGATCCGTGGACGTTCAGCATCGGCTCCGGTGTTGATGGGAAGGCGCCTTATATTGCCGGAACGGTATTCGAACTTAAGGCCGGAAGTAATGTACTGACTGCGGGAACTCATTATACGACGACCAATACGACTGACGGCACTCTGAGATCAATATCGCTTACAAAGGACGGTGCGGATCTGGTTAAGGCTGCCGGAAGCCTGACGCTTAACGCGGTTAGTGCACCGAGTGGCTATACGATCAAGGGCGCAACATATACTCAGGCGGTTGCCAATGGCGGTTCTTATGTGATTCCGCTTGAGAAGATCGTCCCGGCTCAGCCTGGTTCTATATCTGTTATCAAGCAGACGAGGGTTGCAGACGGAAGCAGGTACTATGTTCCGGATAAGTCCGGCCGTACATTCTATGTATCAGCTTTCTCTGATACTAATCTTTCAACCAAAGTTGCGGGCCCCGCGAGAATGGACGTTCCGTACAGCACGGATACATCAAACAACAAGGGTTCTTCCTACCAGACGGCAACACTTGAAGGCCTGACACGCGGAGCGTATTATTATCTGGCGGAGACTGATCAGAACGGTACTCCTGTTGTGTCTGCGAATATTGGCGTCTCACAGATTATGTTCTCCGATGACGGAAACGCATTTGCAGATGGCAACTCACATCCAGTCAGGCTTGAGCTGAACGAAGCGGTCAAGCAGGTGTATCTGCGCAACATATATCCGACTGCTGGTCTTACTACCGGCTCATTCCAGATCAAGCTGAATGTTGTAGACCATGAGAACAAGCCGCTTGCGTCCGCGCTTACCGCGAACTTCAAGGTTGCCGGAGGCGACGGCACCAGACTGAAGAACCTGAAGACAATACAGCTGTCAAATGAGACGACCAAGACGCTGAAGGATATCTCATACAGGTGGTCCGGCGACAAGATCCGCATTACCGCGTCTCTGCAGACGCTGACGGATGCTTCAGGCGCGAGCGTGCTGTCCAGCTACAGCCTTGTAGATCCGAAGACCTACGCTGTTCTTGCAACAGGTACTGCGATTCCGAAGTATCTGAAGACGAGGATAACGCTAACATCCGCTGAGAAGAACCAGCAGACGCTTGAGTTCACGCTGAAGAAGGTCAAGACGGAAAAAGAGATCGCTGAGCTGAAGCTGACGAAGGCTGTCACATACAAGAAGACTCCGATCCGAGTCAACGGAACCTATTATATCGGTATCTTCTCGGATGCCAAGCACACCAAGATTCTGTACAAGAAGGCGATGTCGCTGGCAAATGCGAGCTCGATGACGAGTACGCTGAAGATCAACCTGTACAAGCTGGCGGCTCCGCATACGATCACGCTGTACTTCGCTGAGACGGACAAGAACGGCAAGGTGGTGTCAAGCGGTTCGAAGAGCGGATACGATATCTCGCTCAACAAGACTTCGGTGACGCTGTCTCCGACGAATGCGGATGAGAGCATCGTCCTGACAAACGATGTCCGCGACGGCAGTGTGGCTGCGGCGAACCTGACGAATCCCAGCAGCGGATTTGCGGGTGACTCAAGTGCTCTGGCCGAGGCGCAGGCATTGTCGAACAATGAGACCAAGTCCAGCAAGCCTACCGGAGACGACACGCCGTTTGAACCGTTCGCTATGGCAACCGGGATCTCAGCCGGAATTATCTTCCTGCTGCTGGCTCTCCTGGCTGCGAGGAAGAAGTGGGGAGCCCGGTTCTGAGGCCTCTG
>DFHY01000037.1:0-16208 GCA_002371345.1 Lachnospiraceae bacterium UBA3711 | reverse complement strand
TCGGCGATCATATCACGGCATGTACAGCCGGATGAGGTGATACTGACAAATGAAGATACAGATTCTTGAACTGATAGAGGGCGCTAAGAGGGCGGAAGGCCTGACAGTCATAATAGATGTGTTCCGGGCGTTTACGACGGAGTGCTATTGCTTTGACAGAGGCGCTGTCAGGAGCTATCCGATAGGTAGTATGGAAGACGCATTTGACCTGAAACGGCTGCACCCGGACTGGGTGCTTCTCGGCGAAAGGGGCGGCGCGAAGGTTGAGGGCTGCGATCTGGGCAATTCTCCGTGGGACGCTTCGAATTATGACTTTGCCGGGAAGACGATGATTCATTCGACCAGCGCGGGAACCCAGGGAATAGTCAACGCGTCGAAGGCGGATGCCTCTGAGATAATAACAGGAAGCCTTGTGAACGCGGAGGCTGTCTGCAGATACATCCGGTCACGTAATCCGGAGACGGTTTCTCTGGTCGCTATGGGAAAGGCCGGCGTGGAGAGTGTGCCGGAGGATCTGCTTGCGGCGGAGTACATGAGCGCGCTGCTTGAGGACGACACATCGTTTGATATCGATGCGAGGGTTGAGTATCTGAAGGATCACGGCGGGGAGCAGTTCTTTGATCCCGCTCTCGCGCACATTTTCCCGAGGGAGGACTACCCGCTGTGTGTGGCGGTCAACCGTTTTGATTTTGTGCTGCGAGTGGAGAGGGAAGGGGATTTCCTTGTGATCAGGAGGAGTGACATTTGATGGCAGGCAGGATATTCAGGCAGCGTGCGGATGCGAAGGAGCCGAGCCTTTATACTGTTCAGATCATCACACTGATCTGGGCGGTTGTTTTTGGCATCCTGATCTATAAAAATGCAAGGGCGGATGTGATCAGCGGCAGTCTGATCGTGTATCTTGCGATAGTCGTGGCTCAGCAGTGCTATGCTGCTTTCCGGCAGGCGCGGACAAACCCGTATTCCTACAATATCATATATTACAGAGGTTTTTTCCTGTTTTTTCTGACATTGCTGATTCTGACGATTCAGTACTGCAGAGCCATCTTCCAGATACCGGAAGCTTTTTCGGCAAGAGACATCATCTGGTTCCTGACGGATTCCGCGGTAACATATCTGTTCTGGTCGATCCTGGCTGTGGTGGCTTTCTCTGTCTGGCTTTGCGTCTCCAATATCTGCCTTATCCGGCATGAGGGGAAGCGTCTGGTAAATGTGCTCGGCATTCTGCTTGCCTTCGCGATGTCAGGCGGACTGCTGCTCCTGGTCTACTTCGGAGCGATGCACCCGGGCTGGATTCCGGAAAAGTATAGATTCGTGCTGAACCTGATCATTAACCTGTGCTCGGTGATGTATCTGTATCTGCAGTGCATGCTGATCGGAGCGTTTCTGGCGGTATTTCTGGCTGCCCGGCTGGTGCCGGAGCCGGACAGGGATTTTATCATTATACTTGGCTGTGGTATCAGGAAGGACGGAACGCCGACGCCGCTGCTGAGGGGAAGGATAGACCGGGCGGTTGCATTTTCAAATAGTCAGAAAGAGACAACGGGGCAGATGCCTGTCTTTATCACCTCAGGCGGCCAGGGGACGGATGAGAAGATATCGGAGAGTGCCTCAATGAAAGCTTACCTGCTGGAGAAGGGGTTTTCCGGGGAGCAGATAATAGAGGAGAACCAGTCGGAAAATACATACCAGAATATGCTGTTCTCAAAGAAGAAGATACAGGAGGTCAGACCGGAGGCGAAGGTTGCTTTTTCCACGACGAATTATCATGTATTCCGGAGCGGGCTGTACGCGAGACGTGTCGGGATGCAGGCGGTCGGCATGGGCCAGAGGACAAGGTGGTGGTTCTGGCCGAACGCAACAGTGCGCGAGTTTGTCGGCCTTCTCACCGAGGATAAGAGAAAACAGGCTGCTATCCTCGGAAGCTTCGTCGTGATATGCGTGGTGATGACCGTGCTGTCATTTCACTAAGGAGGAATAGTTTCCTGCCCCGCCCGCGTTGATATCGGAATTTATTTTAGCTATACTTTCCATGAGCGGAAAAGCGTAAGAGAAAGGAAAGCCTGCCGCTATTCTGGAATTTAAAGTATTTGACACACTGGATGATGAGAAAGGACTGGAAGATACGGTTCAGAACGCCCTGCGGCAAATCGAGGAGAAGCAGTATGAGGCGGATCTGCTGGCCCGGGGCATCCCGGCAGAAAATATCCTGAAGTACGGTTTCGCATTCCAGGGAAAAGAATGTCTGGTCCGGAAGTTGTAAGGAGTATCAGTTATCCATCAGGCAAATAACCAGCCAGACAATAACCGACCGAACAGGTAGGGGATATTGACATCATATGTTACGCGATATAAGATGATAGGAATTTCGGAGCCTGCACTCAGCAGGGGATCGCTTTCCGAAGCCGGACAAATATTGTTGCCCGGCACCGGTAGAAGCGTGTATAACCTGACTGAGCTTAAGACGGGCACGGAAGAGTTTTCACTTCAGATCATTTGAAGGAGGTGCTGTTGATATGAAGAGAATAATAACGATCCAGGATATTTCATGTGTTGGAAAATGTTCACTGACAGTCGCGCTGCCGATCATTTCCGCAATGGGAGTGGAAACGGCTATCCTGCCGACTGCGGTGCTGTCGACGCACACCATGTTCAGCGGCTTCACCTGCAAGGATCTGACGGATCAGATTGTTCCGATCGCGGAGCACTGGAAGAAGGAGAAGTTTGCGTTTGACGCAATCTATACCGGATACCTTGGATCCTTCGAGCAGATAGAGATCGTATCGAGGTTCTTTGATGAGTTTAAAACGGATTCCAATCTGATTGTGGTGGATCCTGTGATGGCTGATAACGGGAAGCTGTATCCTGCTTTTGATGAGGCTTATGCGAGGGAGAACACCAAGCTGTGCGCGAAGGCCGATCTGATCGTGCCGAACCTGACGGAAGCTTCATTTATGACCGGTCTTCCGTATAAGACTAAGTACGACCGCAAGTATATAACTGATATGCTGGACGCTCTTGCGCAGCTTGGGCCGAAGTATGTGACGCTCACCGGCGTGTCGTTCGAGGAAGGAAAGATCGGCATCATGGGCCTGAATACTGTGAACGGAGAGCACTTTGAATATTATACAGAGCATGTGCCGGTGAGCTACCATGGAACCGGCGACATCTTCTCCTCGGTGGTTGTTGGTGCTCTGACAAGGGGCAGGAGCCTGCCGGAGGCGTTCCGGATCGCGTGCGATTATACGAAGGAGACTATAGATTACACTTTCAGGCATGTTGGAGCCGACACTTACGGCGTCGACTTTGAAGTGACACTGCCAAGCCTTGTGATAAAGATGCAGTGAGTGGCGGGACAAAGAGCGTTAGCGGGGGTGTTGCATCTGACTTTCGGATTCATATACCGGTTCATGAGTCCGGATGCCGGGTGCAACATCTCCGTTTCTCTTTTTCAGATATAAAGAAACTGATTTATGACGTTAATATGGCTCATGTGTGTGTAAGCAAAGCAAGTCTCTCCTCCAGCAGCCGGTTTTTCTCTTGCAGGTCTTTGACAGCTTTTTCTGCGGCATCAGCTCGAGCGGCTTCCCTCTCAGTGTTAATGTGCTCTTCCCTGCGCCCTTCTTCCCGCATCTGTTCATCGCGTTCGAGCAATGTCATATACTCCAGCCTCCATTCCTTGTGCTGTCTGGCTTTTTGGACAAGCTCATCCAGCTTCTTCGTTATCGCTGCGGATGGTGTCTTTCCCCTGCTATGAACATGTGACAAGCAAGGGTGATCGCGGAGAATACCGCATGTTGACAGCTGCATATGCTATCGCAGCCATTAGATGATCTGACTTGCTATGTGTTCAACATAGCATGGTGCAGTGAAAAATGCAATATTGTAATTTGATGATTAAAGCGTTGTAGTGAAATGATCAGGCGCGGTGCTTTCGCATCCGCGCCTGAATGTGTCAGATTGCATTATCCTGTAAGATGACCGTGTATCTTATTCAGAATTGGTTATTCTGAGAACAGCTCTGCCAGTTCATCCGAGTATTTCTCGAGGACGCTCAGTACATGGCTGTCCCAGTGCCGGGCGTCTTCTGATGTACTTCCGAATACATAGTCTTCCTGTCCGTAATCAATAACGTCAAATCCCGGGATTGCCTTGCTTGCGCCTGCCGTACGGTACGCGGCCGCATCCGCCACGGAGAAGGATACTCCGTTCACAGGATCGTAGGTGATCCATTCTGACAGGTCAGTACCTGTGGCTTCCGTTTCCGTTCCATTCTCTGTCTGGCCGGCTGGAGCTTCTTTTGTAATCTCAGCCGCGCCGTCAACATATTTTCCGTACATCATATCCACATACAGCGGCAGTGAATCTCCGAAAATCTCAGACGGAACGTGGCCGCCGTTCCACTGCCATTCAATCTCCGCGTCAGTCCCGGCCGCGAGCCATGCTATCTGAAGATTCAGAGAGTTGAACATGGAGATATCACCCTCCGAAGCACCCATAAGGAGCCGCGCCCATGTCGGACCGTTAGTGTCTTCCGCACCGATATAATTAGTCGGATCATACAGTTCGACAATATTGTTGCCGTACATATCGCCCTCCTCAATCTGCGCAATGTCTTCCTTATATGCTTCAAGCATCTCTTCGAAGGATGAATAGTTCGCGGAGTTTGTTGAGCTGCCCGCAGACTGCGTTGTGCCCGCGTCGGGGGTACCCACTTCTTCCACATTCATACCATCAGGAATGCCGCCGCCCTCAGTCTGGCCAGAGCTCATACCGTCAGGAATGCCGCCGCCCTCAGTCTGGCCAGAGCTCATACCGTCAGGAATGCCGCCGCCCTCAGTCTGGTCAAAGTTCATATCATCGGGCCCGCCATTGCCAAGTCCTTCAGGCCTGCCGTTGCCGCCCATGCCTCCGGATCCGCCATTGCCTTTCATGCCGCCGCCGAAGCCGCCCATGCCCCCGGGGCCGCCCATTGAATCGCTGCCTGTGCTGCCCTTGGCATAACGTCCCTCGATAAATGCTCTTGCCCTGTCTTCAGAGGTCATCGCGGCGACCTCCTCATCGGAGAGTGCATTTCCTTCCGAATCGAACCATGTCCAGTCATCAGCGTAGTCGAGCCTGGCGAGATAGTCGTTCAGGCTGTCCTCGAATTCCGCCAGATAAAGATCAACATAAGTGCCGTAGTAACCATTGGTGTCAGCATGTGTATCGGCGTCATATTTGATAGTCAGCGCGACCTCATCATCCGTATCATCGTCACCATTCAGGTCAAATCCGACGTCCGACTCATTGACCGAGAGGTTTCTGCTGTTGATATAATCCATGTACTCCGCGGCCAGATACCCGGCCATCTTCTTCTGGAAATCAGTATTGAAGCTGTACGTCGTATCAAGGAAGTATTCAAATGCCATTGCCATGTCGGCTTCCGCCAGAGATGTGATGGCGCTGTACGCCATGCAGCCCCACATACCGTCAGAAAGCTCAGTCTCCTCACCGTTGATCATCACGCTGGTTACATAATTGCCGTCAGGATCCTTATAGACACCGACTGCTCCGGCAGCGATCTCATAGTCATAGAAATCAGGATTGTCAGAAGTGGCCGCGAGCATAGTTGCGTGAGCGCCTCCGCCTGAGCCGCCTGTAGACACGAAGTACTCAACACTTCCGGGAATATTGCCGAGAAGAATGTTGTACTTTACAAACCGGACCGCGTTCTTCTGGTCGACAAGACAGCTTGGGGCATCCCCTGTGTAAGTACCGTCTGAGAGAGTGCTCTGCTTGCCGCGGTTGCCGCAGGCAACATTGATATATCCTTCAGCCGCATATGTGGAAGCCGCGGTTTGATTGCTCTGCTCGCTGTAGCCCGCGGCGCCGGTATTCACTATCACAGGCGCTGTTGAGGCTGTATAGACCTGGCCGTTAGTACTGGTGACAGAAGCATCGTAATCGATGACAAGATTACCGGCAGCAGTTCCGGATGTGACATCCTCAACTCCGTCGCCGTCCGTATCGATACCCTTTACATAAGCGCCGGGCACACATACGGAAACACCCTGCTCATCCTCGATCTCAGGATTTGTGACTGCAGTGACGACAGACAGAGTCCATGAATCCGAAGAATCATCGTATGTCCACTCAGAGTTCATATTGGAGAGATTGAGCGCGTCTTCAACAGCCGACATTTCTTCAGTCCTGGATGAGGCGGAAACCTCTGCAGCTGAGGCAGAATCGTCCTTCACATCTGAAGATACTACGGCTGCAGAGCCACCTTTCCCTTCAGACGATACAGCCGGGACAGATTCAGTCTCCGCGGCCGCAGAAGCCATACACAGGCTGAGACAAAGAGCCGGCGTAAGGATCAGTGATGTGGTTCTTTTGGATAGCGTCATGAATATTACCTCCTGCTGATGAAGCTTTGAAAACAAATATCGAATTTCAATGTTCCGTGATAATAGCAGACAGACTTTGAAAAATTCATGACCTGTATGTGTCCATTAGATGAAAATCACATTATGTGTGCAGTATGGTCCATGCCATAACCTCCTGAACTACATATCTTGTGTGATGAATGATATGATGATAGAATTGGCTTCACTGAAATGTATGGCAGAATACATGCAAATTGAAGGCGGAAGAATGAAGAAACAGGAGAGGAAAACTTTATGCTGAATATAGCTGAACGCAGCGAAGAGGAGCTTATCACTTTAAAACAAGGCGCAAATGTATTTCATGACGCGCTTGCTCTGGTAAAAGGCGGAGAGACAAGATTTCACGTAACCGATGAAACGGGGAGAGTTCCGGATTACGACCTTGTTTATACGCTGAATATGAGGCTGTTTCCGGAACAGGCTCTCGGGCTGATAATGAAGATGACAAACGGCGGATTGCTCTATGCCCCATTTCTGAGCTATGACGAAGATGATGAAGAGAATCTGTGCCTTGAGTTCCTCAGGCACTTTGAGAAGATAGAACTTGAAGCCGCGGATGAATACAGTGTGGCGCTGGCACGCGTGGCGGTCAGACATACAGATGTACCAGTCTATTATACAGACGAGAGATACAGCTGGTTTATAGAGTCCGCCGGACAGATGCACAAGGTAGAAAGACTGCCTGAAGAGCATGGGAAGACAACGCTTCGTGTAACGAACAGCCCATTTGATCTGGGATATACCGTGCGTGACTTCAGCAAGCTGGGGTCCGTTTCAGCCTTTCAGAATGTTTTCTTCTGGCAGCATTTAACAAAAGGGAAGAAGGGTCCGTTTAAATATATGGAGCTTGTATTATCTCCTATAAGCGGTATAGGAGCAATACTGTCATATATGTCCCTGATCTCAAAGGTGGGCGCACAGAGCGGGCTGTCAGCCTTCCTTCAGCCAGGCTGTACAAGATATCCGGAGTCGCTTCTGTGCAGATATTTTCATATCACCCCAAAACCTGAGGACGCGACGGAGGATAATACCATAACCCTGAAAGACCTGACTGTGTTAAGCATTTCCTGGTACTGTTCCCAGTTTAATGCCAGCTTTGGCGAGGAGATACTGAATGAGACCTTCGCAGGAGAGCTGAGGGAATATGCCGACGCGGTCCTCGGCGGAAAGAAGACGCTTGGTGTTCTTGCCAGAGGGACGGACTACATCACTATGAACCTCGGTTCTGACCGCATCCATGCGACCGCGGACCAGATGATCACGGTGATGAGGAAATGGATGGAAGAGGACGGCTATGAGAAGATATTCCTCGCGACGGAGGATCAGGATAATTTCGACAAGATAAAAGCGGCGTTTCCGGGGAAGGTTATCGCGGTCTCCCAGGAGCGCACCAGTGTAAAGGAGATGAGGAAGAAAGGTGCCTCGCTCATCTATGAATTCGAGCAGAAGAGCAGGGAAGGCCAGGCTTACACTGATGCCCTGGAGGATACGACGGTTAATTATTTCTACGCGCTGTACCTGCTCTCAAGATGTGACGCCTTCTTATGCTCCGGCCAGTGCAACGGCTGGGATACGGTAAGGGCATTAAGAGGCGGTAAGTTCACACGAGAGAGAAAGCTGTTTGTGTCAAAGGAAGGAGATCCTGCGGTAGAGGAATGGAAGGAGATCCGTCCTGTGACAGCGGGAATGTTCGCAAGAGGAGTTTATCCTGTGGCGAAGGCATTCTTCATAACATACAGGTTTGATCTGGCGGATGTGGTTGATCCTGACGCGGTCAGGGAAGCATGGAACAAGACATTGAAGGTTTATCCGTATATGGGATATGCTGTTTCGACAAGGAACGGCAGGCTTGTTCTGCTGGAAAACCCGCTTCCTTTTGTTTTCAGCGAAACCAGCGAAGTGGTGGAGCCGTTTGAAAGAGCCGGCAATTTCCATACAGTAACCTTCTGCTATCTCGAGAATGTCCTGTGGATCTACGCGGATCATGTCCCGATAGACGGAACAGGGTTCCAGGCGGTTCTGGAGACCTTCTTCTATCATTATTACTGCCTGGCGGACGGCAAGGAGTATGCTGTCCCTGACGGTGTTTATACCGAGAAGGACGGAGCCGTGGAAGGCCAGGAAACAGACGCGTATCTGATGGAGGACGCGGTCGATCCTTCAGCTATGATGGCTATGGTGAATAAGGAGAAGGTCTTCGTCCCGAAAGAAGGCATCCGGGATGAACTGTTCCTGACAAAGGATGACTGCCGCGCCTACTGTATCAGTGTGCCGGGTGATGAGTTTATGACCTACGCGAAGTCCGTGGGCGGAAGTCCCATGTCCATGCTTGCAATATTCTTCGCAAGAGCTGCGCAGCGAGTACATCCTGAGAACAATCTTCCGATCAATGTGATGTCGCCGGTAAGTATCCGCAAGGTGATGGGGAACCACAATTCCCTTCTCCATCAGGTAGTACATACCAGGTATACTTTCCGAAATGAGGATCTTGAGAAGGATGATGCCAGCCTGAACCATATGTACAGGGAATTCCTGAAAGGATTTACTTCTGAACAGAATATCAGGAGAATGTGCGGCGTATACCGCGGTATCTGTGAGAGCTATGAGAAGGCATTCGCCTCAGGTGCTCTTGACACACTGATCACTGAGCAGCGCGCGGCGGGTGATGTTCTCCTGAGCGTAAGCTATCTGGGGACACTCCGCAGCGCGGAGTATGGAAAACGTATCCGCATGAGCGCGTTCCATGTCATGCAGGAAAAAGGCGTTATGCTTCAGGTGACCGAAGTGGGAGGACAGTTCTACATCGACTGGTATCAGGGATTCCACGGAGAGATGTACGCGAAGGCCATGAGGGATCTGATGCGTGAAGCCGGGATGCCGGGAGCGGTGCTTACCAGAGTAGAGTAACTGTATTATTGATTTCATATTGCGCCCACAGATAAAAAAGGCTATAATTTCCCATAGCGGCCGGAAAATACCGGCATAACAGCCGGAATACCGGCACATTTCCAAAGAAAAGATCAGAAAGGAAGGAAACGATATGTCATTAGTTACCACGACTGAGATGTTTAAGAAGGCATACGAAGGCGGCTATGCGATCGGCGCTTTCAACATCAACAACATGGAGATCGTACAGGGAATCACAGAGGCGGCTCACGAGCTCGACTCTCCGATCATCCTTCAGGCATCCAAGGGTGCCCGCGCTTACGCGAACTCCGTCTATCTGGTAAAGCTGGTTGAGGGAGCTCTGGCTCTGTATCCGGATCTTCCGATTGCGCTGCATCTGGATCACGGCCCGGACTTTGAGACCTGCAAGGACTGCATTGACAGCGGCTTCACTTCCGTTATGATCGATGCTTCCGGAGAGGCATTCGAGAAGAATATCGAGATCACCAGCAAGGTCGTCGAGTACGCTCACAAGTACGGCGTAGTTGTCGAGGCCGAGCTTGGAACCCTGGCGGGCGTTGAGGATGACGTCAATGTCTCCGCAGAGGATTCTTCCTACACCAACCCGGACGACGTCGAAGAGTTCGTCAACAAGACCGGAGTCGATTCTCTGGCTATCGCGATCGGAACCAGCCACGGCGCATACAAGTTCAAGCCGGGCACAAAGCCGCAGCTTCGCTTCGACATCCTCGACGAAGTCACGAAGAGGCTTCCGGGCTTCCCGATCGTTCTGCACGGAGCTTCCTCCGTACCGCAGGAATATGTCAAGATCATCAACGCGAACGGCGGCGCTCTGCAGGATGCGATCGGCGTTCCGGAAGATCAGCTTCGCCAGGCTGCCCGCAGCGCGGTCTGCAAGATCAACATCGACTCTGATCTTCGCCTCGGCATGACCGCCGGCATCCGCGAGACCTTCTGCAAGGATCCGTCCATCTTCGATCCGCGCGGATATCTGAAGATCGGCCGCAAGAACGTTCAGGATATCGTTGCTCACAAGATCAAGGATGTTCTTGGCTCCAACGGCGCTGCTTCCACTCTTGAGAAGAGATAAGAAGCCGTCTGATCCGGCCAGAAGATGAGCACCTGCCTCAGATACATTTTCTGACACGGCAGAGGCTCAGATCCAACAGCACAAAGGCATGACAGAGGGACATCCGGCCGGCATATGGCGGATGCCCCTCTTTTTATAAACAGTAAAGGACAGTATTTGAAATGAAATTGCATGATGACGGAGTGTATCTGATCGACGGGCTGGCGCTGATTCCCGACAATGAGGATGCCGCGGCCAGACTGGCGTCGGAGGGACTGCCGGCCGCGGGATACGAGGCGCGAAAGGGAACCATCGCATGGTCGATCCTTCACAGCCACAACGAATCGGGAGATGAAGAAAAGCTGCGGATTCATTTTGACAAAATGACAAGCCACGACATTACTTATGTCGGAATCATCCAGACCGCGCGCGCGTCCGGTCTTGAGAAGTTCCCGATCCCCTATGTGCTGACAAACTGCCACAATTCTCTGTGCGCGGTCGGCGGTACGATCAACGAGGATGATCACATGTTCGGCCTGTCCGCCGCCAAGAAGTACGGCGGTATCTATGTCCCGCCGCATCAGGCGGTCATCCATCAGTTCGCCCGCGAGATGCTCGCGGAGTGCGGCGGCATGATCCTTGGCTCGGATTCCCACACCCGTTATGGAGCGCTGGGGACCATGGCTGTCGGCGAGGGCGGCGGAGAGCTGGTTAAGCAGCTGCTCGGGCAGACCTGGGATGTCGATATGCCGGATGTTGTCGCTGTGTATCTGTCCGGAGAGCCGGTTCCCGGAGTCGGCCCGCAGGATGTGGCTCTGGCGATCATCGGCGCGGTGTTCGACAAGGGCTATGTCAAGAACAAGGTCATGGAATTCGTCGGGCCCGGAGTCGCGAAGCTCAGCGCTGACTTCAGAATAGGCGTGGACGTGATGACAACGGAGACGACCTGCCTGAGCTCGATCTGGCAGACGGATGACGAGATCCGCGATTTCTATGAGATCCACGGACGCGGCGGGGACTATCACGAGCTGGCTCCCGCAAGATGCGCTTACTATGAAGGATGCATCGAGGTGGATCTTTCAAAGATCCGGCCTATGATCGCGATGCCGTTTCATCCCAGCAATGTCTACACCATTGAAGAGGTTCAGCAGAACCTTGACGATGTGCTGAACGAGGTAGAGAAGAGAGCGAAGGTATCCTTCGGCGACAAGGTTGACTATTCCCTGCACAGCAGAGTCCGCGGTGGAAAGCTGTACTGCGACCAGGGCATAATCGCCGGATGCGCGGGCGGCGGATTTGAGAATATCTGCGCCGCGGCGGACATCCTGAAGGGATCCGGCATCGGGGCGGATGCATTTACGCTGAGCGTATATCCTGCTTCAATGCCTGTATACATGGAGCTCGTGAAGAACGGGAGATTCGCAGACCTCATTGAGGCGGGCGCAGTAGTGAAGACGGCGTTCTGCGGACCATGCTTCGGGGCGGGCGATACCCCTGCGAACGGCGCATTTTCCATCCGTCACTCGACCAGAAATTTCCCGAACCGTGAGGGCTCGAAGGTTCAGAACGGACAGATTGCCTCCGTCGCGCTCATGGACGCGCGATCTATTGCCGCGACAGCCGCGAACAAGGGATTCCTTACGGCCGCGACTCAGGTTGACGCGGAGTTTACACATCCGAGATATTTCTTCGACCGTGCGATATACGATAATCGTGTATTCGACTCGAAGGGTGAGGCGCACCCGGAGGAGGAGCTTGTGTTCGGCCCCAACATCAAGGACTGGCCGGCGATGAGCCCGCTCCCGGAGAATCTGCTGCTGCGTGTGGTAAGCGAGATCCACGATCCGGTTACTACCACTGACGAGCTGATTCCGTCAGGCGAGACCAGCTCCTACCGGAGCAATCCTCTGGGACTTGCGGAGTTCACGCTCTCAAGAAAGGATCCGGAATATGTTCCGAGGGCAAAAGCCGTTCAGAGAGCGCAGAAGGCTGTCGAGAACGGGGCAGATCCTGTTGAGGAGCTGAGGAAGGCGGAACGTGGAGCCGCGGCGGACGAGGCTTCGGCGGGAGGCGAGGCCAGTGGTGACACAGCCCTGCTGTCGGATCAGCTCAGTGCTGTGCTGAGCCTGATTGACGAGAAGATGCCGGGACTCCTGGGGTCGAAGACGGACGTATCGAAGTTTGGAATCGGTTCCACGATCTTCGCGGTTAAGCCGGGCGACGGCTCCGCGCGCGAACAGGCGGCGTCCTGCCAGAAGGTTCTTGGGGGCTGGGCGAATATCGCGTTCCAGTACGCGACCAAGCGCTACCGCTCGAACCTGATCAACTGGGGAATGCTCCCGCTTGTGACAGAGAAGGGGGAGCTGCCGTTTGGAAACGGTGACTGGATCCTGCTCCCCGATATCAGAACCGCGGTCCTTGAAAAGAGCGACAGGATCAAGGGGCTCGTATTCCATGGAAATGAGCTGGAGACAGTCTGGATGACGCTCGGGGATATGACGGATCACGAGCGCAGAATAATCGCGGACGGGTGCCTTATAAACTATAACAGGGCGCAGAAGAGAAGCTGACTTTAAATAAAAAGGCAATAAAATAGAAAAAAGGTATTGACAGCCCCCCCTTCCTCTGTTAAACTTGTTTCATCAAGTAAGACAAACAGTCATCAGGAAAGGGGGGCCGGTCCGTTGGTAATTCTTAAAGAACCGTTTGAGATGTGTCAATATGACAATGGCAGAGCAGAAGGTCCCTGCACGAAAGTTTTCTGATTGGACATCCTGAAGAATCGACGAGACTGATTCAGATCGGAGCGTATTGGATATCCCGGAAACACCGGATGCTTGTCATATTGACCGGATTATCTGCCGCAGGGCTCAGGGAAGCCCGAGAAGTGATTCGATAAGTGAAAAGTTTGTAACCCGTAAAACGTTTACAATCATTCATGAAAGCGAGGTTTTCTGAATACTGACACCGTCCCTGACGAGAAAGGGGAACGGGATATGATATCCAGGAAGAAAGATATCTGAAATACTAAAAGTACATAGTTGCTATTTATATATATGATAGGTACTATTAATTTTAGAGCGGCGCTGTGAAAGGCAGCACCTTAAGATATAAAGAAGCAGGGAATGTTACTCCGATCTTTTATTTACAATTTCATATATAAGATAACAGCGGCCGGCGGAGCAACCCGCCGGCCGCTTTCTGCGCACAGCTCGGGCCAAATGCCCGGTATTTGACTGCTCATCCGGCCGGCTGCAATTCACGGCCCCGCTTCCGGCACACTCCCGCAGGGTTCCATCGGCTGGAGTGCCGGAACCCGGTGTTCCTGTCCGTTGCGACTTGCAGATGAAAGTGTTATATTAAGAGAAACGTTGATTTTTTCTGCAATCAGCAACTAAATATACAGAGGACATTGGGCATGAAGATAATTATTGTTGGCGGGGGGAAAGTCGGAGAAACTCTTGTGGCGAATCTCAGCAGAGAGGGTCATGATATCACTGTGATCGACCGCCATGATAAGATCGTTGACCAGATCTGCGACCGTTACGACGTGATGGGCTTCACCGGGAATGGCGCCAGCTATACGGTTCTCGAGGAGGCTGACATCGCTCATGCCGATCTGGTGATCGCTTCTACCGGTCATGATGAACTCAATCTGTTTGTGTGCCTGCTGGCGCGCAAGGCCGGAAACTGCCAGACAATAGCCAGGGTGCATAATCCTGAGTACAACAGGGCTGTCAATTATATCAAGGAAGATCTCGGGCTTGCGCTGGTAATCAACCAGGAGTTCGCGGCAGCGCAGGAGGCGGCACGCGTTCTTCGCTTCCCGTCTGCCATTGAGATCAATACCTTCGCCAAGGGGAAGGTGGAACTGCTGCATTTCCGGATTCCGCAGGGATCCGTGCTTGACGGGATGGACCTGTATTCCATGCACGGAGAGCTTAGGTGCAACGTTCTGGTATGTACTCTTGAGCGGGACGGCAGCATGGTTATCCCTCAGGGTAATACCGTTCTTCGCGCCGGCGACGTTATCTCTATCGTGGCGCCGATTGAAGAGCAGGAGCGCTTCTTCAACACTATCGGCCTTGAGACGCATGCCGTTCGGAACGTCATGATAATAGGCGGCGGGGACGTCGCGCTGTATCTTGGACGTATGCTTATCCATTCGGGCATTCAGGTGAAGATCATCGAGAGAGACCTTAAGCGCTGCGAGGAGCTTGCGGAGATTATTCCCAAGGCCACGATCATTCACGGCGACGGCACGGATAAGGAGCTGCTGGAGGAAGAGGGCATAAGCAATACAGAGAGCGTTGTGTGCCTGACCGGCATAGATGAGGAGAACGTTGTTCTCTCGCTGTTCGCGAAGCACTGCGGCGTGCGCAAGATCATCACCAAGGTCAACCGTGTCGCTTTCGAGGAAGTGTTTGAGAGCCTGAATCTTGATACGATGATCTCTCCGAAGAATATCACGGCAGAGCTGATCGTGCAGTATGTCCGCGCGATGCAGAACTCATTCGGAAGCAATGTCGAGACACTCCACCGCATGATGGATGATCAGGCGGAGGCGCTGGAGTTTAAGATACGCGACAACTTCACCAAGACCGAGATTCCGCTGAGCCAGCTGTCGCTCAAGCCCGGCGTGCTGGTCGGAGCTATCTACCGCAACGGCCGGTTTATCCTGCCGCGCGGCGCTGATGTCATCAAGCGGGGTGATACGGTTCTTATCATTACGACAATCAAGGGATTAAATGACATTACGGATGTCTTGGCTTAACGGGGGCGCGGAATATGAATTATGCGATGATTTTCCGCATCCTCGGCTGGATGCTGATGTTTGAGGCTGCGTTTATGGCCCCGTCCGGGGTTGTGGCGGCATTATACCGCGAGGGAGATGTTGTCTGGCTTATCATTTCCATGGGAATATGCCTTGCGGCTGGCTCTGTCATGGTGCTTGTCAGCCGTCCGAAGAACAAGCGCATCTATGCCCGTGAGGGCAGCGTTATCTGCGCCACGGTATGGTTTCTGTACAGTATTTTCGGAGCTCTCCCGTTCCGCCTGTCCGGGTATATTCCGAATATGTTCGACGCGGTGTTCGAGACTTCCTCAGGATTCACGACGACCGGAGCGTCGATACTCTCAGATGTGGAGGCACTGCCTCATTGGCTGCTGTTCTGGAGGTCATTTACACACTGGGTAGGCGGCATGGGCATCCTGGTGTTTGTCATGGCGGTCATTCCGCTGGCTGCCGGCGGGAGCACGATGTATCTGATGAAGGCGGAGAGCCCCGGCCCCAGCGTGAAGAAGATGGTCCCTAAGGCGGGACAGACCGCGGGGATACTCTACAAGATGTATTTTGCCCTTACAGCCATGGAGGTTGTGATCCTGATGGCTCTCGGCATGCCGCTGTTCGACAACCTGTGCCTGACCTTCGGCACGGCCGGTACCGGAGGCTTCGCCGTTCTGAACTCAGGACTTGCGAACTATACGATCGCGCAGCAGGTTGTCATTACGATCTTCATGATCATGTTCGGCACGAACTTCTCGGTTTATTATCTGATTATCACAGGGCATATCAAGGATGTGCCGAAGGTTTCGGAGGCGATGGCGTACTTCTCGATCATAGGAGTAGCGATTGCCCTGATTACGGTGTCGATCAACCATATGTACCCAAGCACGCTTCTGGCGCTGAAGGACGCGGCGTTCCAGGTCGGATCGATCATCACGACGACAGGTTATTCGACTGCTGACTTCAACCTGTGGCCGTCGTTCTCGAAATGGGTGCTGGTGCTGCTGATGTTCTGCGG
>DFHY01000009.1 GCA_002371345.1 Lachnospiraceae bacterium UBA3711 | reverse complement strand
CTTGTCACCACACTTACCAAGCGTATGGCGGAGGATCTGACAGAATACCTGAAGGAAGCCGGCATCAGGGTCAACTATCTCCACTCTGATATAGATACACTTGAGAGGACAAAGATCATCCGTGATATGAGGCTGGATGTGTTTGACGTTCTGGTCGGCATCAACCTGCTGAGAGAGGGGCTGGATATACCTGAGATCACGCTGGTGGCGATTCTTGACGCCGACAAGGAAGGCTTTCTCAGATCAGAGACCTCATTGATACAGACAATAGGAAGAGCAGCAAGAAACTCCGAGGGACATGTGGTCATGTACGCGGATACGGTCACTCAGTCCATGAAGGCCGCTATTGACGAGACCAACCGCCGCCGCGCGGCCCAGCAGGCTTACAATGAGGCTCATGGAATCACGCCGACTACGATCCGCAAGAAGGTCAGGGATCTTATAGCGATATCGAAGGATATAGCCAGGACAGAGGAGAAGGTGGAGAAGGATCCTGAGTCCATGAGTGAGAAGGAACTCCGGAAGCTTGTGAAGGATATCGAGAAGCAGATGAAGAAGGCTGCCGCGGATCTGAACTTTGAAGCTGCCGCGCAGCTGCGTGACCGTATGCTCGAACTGAGGAAGTATATGTCTGCAGTCAGCTGAAACGTATCATATAGATTCAGCTGAAACTGCAGAAGTAAGCTGACATTGCCGGCTGAAAGGGATGGATTGATAACATTGTGCAGATGAATATCCACACGGGCGGCTTTAACAGAGAACTATACAGGAGACATCATATGCCAAAACGCAGTCCTGCGCCAAACAGGGACATAAGCCGGTATATCCGGATCCGTGGCGCAGCGGAACATAATCTTAAGAATGTAGACCTGGACATTCCACGCAACCAGTTTATCGTTATGACCGGCCTTTCCGGTTCAGGAAAGAGCAGTCTTGCATTTGATACGATCTACGCGGAGGGGCAGCGCCGCTATATGGAATCGCTGTCCAGCTACGCGAGGCAGTTCCTCGGACAGATGGAGAAGCCGAAGGTGGAGAGCATAGAAGGCCTTCCGCCGGCCATTTCCATAGATCAGAAGTCGACAAACCACAACCCGAGGTCAACGGTCGGAACCGTGACGGAGATATATGACTATTTCCGTCTTCTGTACGCACGCTGCGGCATTGTGCACTGCCCGGAATGCGGCAGGGAGATCCGGCGGCAGACGGTTGACCAGATGGTCGACACTCTGATGGCGCTTCCGGAGAAGACCAGACTTCAGCTGTTCGCCCCTGTCGTGAGAGGACGCAAGGGACAGCACGAGAAGGTCATTTCACATGCGAGAAAGTCGGGGTATGTGCGTATCAGGATCGACGGGAGCCTCTACGAGCTCTCCGAGGAGATCCGGCTCGACAAGAACATAAAGCACAACATAGAGATCCTGGTGGACAGACTCGTCGTGAAGGACGGGATTGAGAAGCGCCTGAGCGAATCGCTGGAGCAGGCTCTGCAGCAGTCGGACGGACTCGTATATGTGGAGGTACAGCGGCCGAAGACCTGGAAGGACATGCACCCTGATGAACTCGGCCGCGAGGATATGCTGCGCAGCGGTAAGAGCCCGGAGGGCGGGCAGAACAGCGTATCTCCGGAGATAAATGATAACGGGGAGACTGACACACATAAGGGAACGGAGATACTTACATTCTCGGAGAACTATGCGTGCCCGTATGACGGAACCAGCATAGAAGAGATCGAACCGAGGTCATTTTCGTTCAACAACCCGTTCGGCGCGTGCCCGGAATGCACAGGCTTAGGCTACAAGATGGAGTTCGACGAGGACCTGATGATACCGGACAAAAGCCTGTCCATCAACGACGGGGCGATCGTTGTCCTCGGGTGGCAGTCGAGCCGTCAGGAAGGCTCATTTACACGGGCGCTGCTGGACGCGCTGGCGGAGGAGTACGGCTTCAGCCTTGATACGCCGTTCGGTGACTATCCGAAGAAGATACATGATATCCTGATCTACGGAACCGGCGGCCATGAGGTGAAGGTTCATTACAGGAGCCAGAGAGGCGTCGGAAGCTACGACGTTGCTTTCGAGGGCCTGATCAGAAATGTGCAGCGCAGATACCGCGAGACTTTCGGAGAATCAACGAAAGCGATGTACGAGACGTTCATGCGCATCACCCCATGTATTGCCTGCGGCGGACAGAGGCTGAAGAAAGGCGCTCTTGCGGTTACGATTGACGACAGGAACATATATGAGATGACGGCGATGTCTGTCGGGGACCTGCAGTCGGAGCTTGAGACTATCGATCAGCGTATGTCGGATCAGCAGCTGAAGATCGGAGCCCAGATACTGAAGGAGATCCGCGCGAGGATAGCATTTTTAAATGACGTCGGCCTTGATTACCTCTCCCTTGCGAGGGGGACCGCGACCCTGTCAGGCGGGGAGGCGCAGCGTATCCGGCTTGCGACGCAGATAGGATCGGGGCTTGTGGGAGTCGCGTACATTCTTGACGAGCCTTCGATCGGGCTGCACCAGCGGGACAACGACAAGCTGCTCAGCACGCTGTTCCATCTGAGGGATCTCGGCAACACAGTGGTTGTTGTGGAGCATGATGAGGATACTATGCGCGCGGCTGACCTGGTGGTTGATATAGGACCCGGGGCGGGAGACCACGGCGGCGAGGTTGTCGCGATCGGAACGGCCGATGAGATTCAGAGCTGTGAGAGATCGATAACGGGAAAGTACCTCTCGGGAGAGATGAAGATTCCTGTGCCGGATACACGGAGAACGCCGACAGGATGGCTTACGGTTCGCGGAGCTTATGAGAACAACCTGAAGCACATAGATGTCAGGTTCCCGCTCGGAGTATTCACCTGCGTTACAGGAGTGTCGGGATCCGGAAAGAGTTCCTTGGTAAATGAGGTTTTGTACAGGGATCTGGCGAACCGTCTGAATCACGCTCATCAGGTAACCGGAAAGAGGAAATCGGTTGAGTGGGACGGGAAGCTGGATAAGGTAATTCAGATAGACCAGAGCCCGATAGGACGCACCCCCCGTTCGAATCCAGCAACGTACACGGGTGTATTTGACCTGATCCGTGATCTGTTTGCCTCAACCGGCGACGCGAAGGCCAGAGGCTACAAGAAAGGCCGTTTTTCCTTCAATGTGAAGGGAGGACGTTGTGAAGCCTGCTCCGGAGATGGTATCATAAAGATAGAGATGAACTTCCTGCCGGATGTCTATGTTCCGTGCGAGGTCTGCCACGGCAGGCGTTATAACCGCGAGACTCTGGATGTACATTACAAGGGGAAGAACATATTTGAAGTTCTGGATATGACGGTGGAGGAGGCGCTTAAGTTCTTCGATCACATGCCGTCAATCAGGACCAAGATCCAGACTCTGTATGATGTGGGCCTGGGGTATATCCGCCTCGGACAGCCCTCGACACAGCTCTCCGGCGGCGAGGCGCAGCGCATCAAGCTTGCGACGGAGCTGTCCCGGCGCAGTACGGGGCGCACAGTATACATTCTGGACGAACCGACTACAGGACTCCATTTTGCCGATGTGCACAAGCTGACGGATATCCTGCAGAGGCTCACTGACGGCGGCAATACGGTGATTGTGATCGAGCATAATCTCGATGTGATTAAGAATGCGGACTACATTATCGACCTCGGCCCTGAGGGCGGAGAAGGCGGCGGAACGGTGGTTGCCGAGGGTACGCCTGAGGAAGTCGCCCGTATTCCGGAGTCATACACAGGGCATTATGTCAGGAAATATCTTAAGCTATGATAAAGAGGACTTTGTCGTTTGCTATAAATAAGTGACATAGCGATTTCAGTGTGAGAGGTGCCACAGCGTATGGACGGACAAAACAGAAGATTTGACTTTAAAGACGAGGCGGGGCTGGTCGTCCAGCAGCTTTTAAGGGATTATCAGGGAGGACGGGAGATTGACAAGATAGCGTCCTACCGGGAGCCCGACCGTGACGCGATAGTGAGGGTGATTCACGAGCTGTTCCAGATCGTGTATCCGGGATACTACAGGGACCCTAACGCGACGCAGCGGGTATTCAATATAGACGCGGCGATCAGTACGATCACGGATGATATACTGATCAACCTGGCGGAGCAGATAGAGATCGCGCTGCGCTACACTGACGCGTTCCACATGAAGTCTGCTGACGATGTCCGGGAAGCCTCACAGAAGATCGCAATCGAGTTCGTCCGCCGCATCCCGAGGGTGAGGGAGTTCCTGGATACGGACATTCAGGCGATCCTTGACGGAGATCCGGCGGCTTACTCTAAGAGTGAGATCATCCTGAGTTATCCGGGACTATACGCTATCACCGTATTCAGGCTGGCTCACGAGCTGCATCTGCTCAAGGTGCCGATGATTCCACGCATCATGACTGAACACGCTCACAGCAAGACCGGCGTGGATATTCATCCGGGCGCCACGATAGGCAAGTATTTTATGATCGACCACGCGACGGGAATCGTCGTCGGTGAGACGACGGTAATCGGAGAACACGTTAAGATATATCAGGGAGTGACGATCGGAGCGCTGTCAACCAGAGCGGGACACAGCCTGCAGGGGAAGAAGCGCCATCCGACTATTGAGGACAATGTGACTATTTATTCTGGCGCGTCCATACTGGGCGGGGAGACTGTGATCGGTCACGATGTCGTAATCGGAGGCAACTGCTTCATCACCGCGTCCATTGCTCCGAATTCCAGGGTGAATGTTAAGAACCAGGAAGAACTCCTGGGAGGGAAGTGACGTGAGAATTCAGGAAGAACTTCCGGGAGGGAAGTGACGTGAGAATTCAGGAAGAACTTCCGGAAGGGAAGTGACGTGAGAATTCAGGAAGAACTTCCGGAAGGAAAGCAACATGAAGACTCGGGAAGGACTTTAGGGGAGGGAAGTGACATGAAGGCTCAGGAACATGGCGGCGATGTATATTCCGCCTCTTACAGACTCGATTTCTCTGTCAGTGTTAATCCTCTGGGAACCCCGCACAGCGTCAGACACGCCGTTATACGCTCAACAGGGAGCCTGGAGCAGTATCCGGACGTTCAATGCCGGGATCTGTGCAGGAAGCTGTCGGATAAGCTTCATATTCCGGCCCACTGGATCACCTGCGGAAATGGCGCCGCGGAGCTGATATTCGCGGCAGCGCATGCTGTTCATCCAAAGTGCGCTCTGCTGATCTGCCCGGGATTTTCGGAGTATGAGAAAGCTCTCCGCTCGGCAGCCTGCGAAGATATCCGTTTCTATCTGTGCCCCAGGAAGGATGGGTTCAGGATAGGAGAGGACATACTGGGCCAGATCACGGAAGATATCGACATGATGTATCTGAGCAATCCCGCGAACCCGACCGGAATACTTACAGATCCGGCGCTGATGGTGCGCATCCTTGAGAAATGCAGGGATAATCACGTCGTGCTTGTAGTGGATGAATGCTTCCTTGAGCTGACTGCCAGGCCGGCAGAGCATACCATGTTAGGATATATCGCGGACAGCCCTAATCTGCTTATTCTCAGGAGCTTCACCAAGACATTCGCGATGCCGGGCGTGAGGCTTGGTTTCTGCGCTACGTCCAACCGCAAACTTACAGACCGGATACGTGACAGCGTTCAGCCGTGGCCTGTCTCTATTCCGGCTCAGATGGCCGGAGAGGCAGCCCTGGGAGAGGCTGAGTATCTGAAGGAATCGAGGGATATTATCGGAAGAGAGCTTCGTTATCTCAGGCAGATGTTCGAGAGAATTGGAATACGCTGTTATGATTCTGAGGCAAACTTTCTGTTCTTCGAGGGCCCTGACAACCTGTTCGAGCAGTGTGCGAAGAAGGGAATCCTGATACGCGACTGCAGAAATTACCGGGGGCTCGGGCAGGGATACTACAGAGTATCCGTGCATACCAGGCGGGACAATGAGGAACTGTGCGGAATCCTGTCGAATATATTCAAAACCAAGGGGCATTACCTGACCGATGAGATGCACTAAGAACCTGCAGAATGGAGAAAAGCCGGCAGGGGAGCTGCCGGCTTTTCAAGGGGAGTATAAATAATTAATAAGGGGTTGTAAAAAATACTATTAAGGGTAATATTTTTTACAAGAGGATTATATTATATGACTAAAGAAAAATCAACTACTTTTTTGAACGACCGGATCATATTGATCTGCCCGTGCCATTTCGGCCTGGAAAGCGTGCTGAAGAGAGAGATCTCGGATCTGGGATACGATGTCCTGAAGGTTGAGGACGGCAAGGTTTCCTTCGAAGGAGACTGGCAGGCGGTGTGCTACGCGAACGTTTTCCTGCGTTCAGCCGAACGTGTCCTGGTCAAGGCGGGATCATTTCACGCCGAAACCTTCGAAGAGCTGTTTCAGGGGACAAAGGCGATCGAGTGGGAGAGATATCTTCCGAGGGACGCGAAGTTCTGGGTCGCTAAGGCCGCCAGCGTCAGGAGCAAGCTGTTTTCTCCGCGGGACATTCAGGCTGTCATGAAGAAAGCTATGGTTGAGAGGATGTCTCAGAAGTACCGTCTGATCTCATTTCCTGAGACGGGGGCGCAGTTCCCGATCAGGGTCACGCTTATGAAGGACGAGGTTACGGTCGGGATAGATACCAGCGGATTATCTCTGCACAAGAGGGGATACCGGCTTCTCACCGCGAAGGCCCCGATCTCGGAGACGCTGGCTTCGGCGCTGATACTTCTGACTCCGTGGAAGAAGGACAGGATACTGGTGGACCCGTTCTGCGGATCAGGGACATTTCCGATAGAAGCCGCCATGATAGCGGCGAACATAGCGCCGGGCATGAACAGGGAGTTCCTGTCTGAGTCCTGGGAGAATCTCATCCCGAAGCGCATGTGGTACGACGTGATCGACGACGCGCAGAGCAGGGTCGATGACCGGATTGAGACGGATATCCAGGGCTATGACATCGATGATGAGATCGTGAAGGCCGCCCGGGAAAACGCGAGGATGGCGGGCGTCGATCACCTGATTCATTTTCAGAGAAGGCCGGTATCGGAACTCAGCCATCCGAAGAAGTACGGGTTTGTGATTACGAATCCGCCGTATGGAGAGAGGCTTGAGGAGAAGAAGGAGCTGCCTTCGCTGTACAGGGAGATAGGGGAGGCGTTCAGACGGCTCGACGGCTGGTCGGAATACGTCATAACGTCATATGACCAGGCGGAGAAGTATATAGGGCGGAAGGCTGATAAGAACAGAAAGATATACAACGGCATGATCAAGACATACCTGTATCAGTTTATTGGACCGAAGCCGCCAAGGCCAGGAAAGCACTGATTTAACCACGGTGACACTGGATTAAACCAACGTTTCGCCGGGATCAAACAGCTGCCTGCGCCGGTTCATGGCATATTCTGAAACGGACTCCGACAGATGGCGATATCGTTCCATGAAGTCTTCAGCCTCAGGCGTGAGAGTGGCTGACCCGCCTTTTTCTCCGCCCTGCCGGCGGACGACCAGCGGGTATCCCAGAACCGCCTCGGCGTGCTTCAGAATCCTGCGGCCCTTTGAGTATGACAGATCCATAGCCGCGCATGCGTCCTTGACGGAGCCGTGCTCACGGATGCCCAGTAGAAGATCCTGGACGCCGGGACCGTAGAATCTTTCATTCTCGTCTGTCATAAGTGTGACGCGTACTTTCGTTTTCAACTTATCTCTCCTGTATATTTATGTC
>DFHY01000014.1:966-9013 GCA_002371345.1 Lachnospiraceae bacterium UBA3711 | reverse complement strand
CCCCTGATCTTCCGCTTCAGCAATATCTGTCTCTGCCCGGCCTTATCTGACCCTCAAGAGAGGCTATCCTGTGATACTGAGCGCCGTGCGCTTCTATAGAACGCTTCGCCGCGTCTATGTACTCAGGCTCTATCAGCAGGCTCATACCGCATGACAGATCTCCCTGAATGGCTCTGGGAGCCGGCGCTATGCGGTTCTCAACCCCGTCATTCAGAAGTATATCCCTCAGTGCCAGCCCCTGCTCGTAGTTGGCGAACAGTATGTAATACCGATTGTTTCCCTCGCTCATGATAGTTTCCTTCGCTCACAATAGTACCAATTTCCGGTTCATGCGATATCCCTTGGCGACAAAATGACCACCTGCGCATCCGGCAGGTCATCCATGGAAATGAAGCTTTGGTCAGGACGCGTTACCGAATCCATGCTTTCGGCAAAATCATCCACCGTTGAGATCACATCAAAACCGAACCCTGCCTTGTCATCCCGGTAATGCATGGGAATAACGATCCTGGGCTGGATAAGATGCACCAGTTCCGCAGCCTGCTTCCCCTCAATCGTAAAATGTCCGCCCACCGGGATCATGCACACATCGAGATGCTTAAGCATATTGATCTGTTCTTCCTCCAGTTCACATCCCAGGTCTCCGAGATGCGCGATACGGAAGCTCCCATCATCTATAATATGAATAGTATTCGGCCCGCGCTTTGCGCCCTGAACCTCGTCATGGAAGGTGGCTATCGTCGTTATGGTGAACGGACAGCTTTGTCCTTCCGTTATCTCCACCAGATTCTTCGCGTTATGATCACCGTGATCATGGCTGCAAAGAACCATATCCGCGCTTTCTCTGAGCGGCTTCAGTCCCGGGACATATCCATCCTCATAAGGATCCAGTATGAGCCTGTATTCGCTGCTCTCGATCTTGAAACAAGCATGTCCAATCCATGTTATCTTCATATTAATCTCCACTCCGCCGCCTTTGGCCGGCGGGACAAATAGTCATGAAAGAGTATCTAGTCTTAGTATTCTGAAGCAGCGGCATAATAATTATAATACGATGCCATAACCAGCATTTGATTCTGATTTAATGTACCGCTATCCATTGATTTTTTAACATAAGACATCGCGGACGCAGAAATAACAGCAGTTCTCCTGTATTAATCCCGATATCTCTAATAATAACGATATCCGGTGACTATGTAAACCAGGCAGGTTTGATTTGGCACCAAAGAGTCTGCACCGCCGCTGATTCCGGATAACTCATAGAGTAAGAACAGACCGGCATAGCCTCGCCTCCCCACTCTCGAAGGCATACGCAGGAATATCTCATCGTATTAACAGACCGGCATAGCCTCACTCGCTATGCCGGTCTGTTTGAATCATCTGTTCAATTAAGTGCTCACAGCCGCTTTACTCTTCTGTGGACTCCTCTTCGTTCAACGTCGGGCTGATGGATGTGATGATATTGGCAAATACCGGGCCATACTCCTCATACTCTTCATCACTCGGAGCACTGATCACGCCCTGAATCAAATAACCGTCGTCACTAAGCATCGAAAAGCCGTTGACGCAGGATTCATCATTCTCAAAGATAACCGCAGGAATTCCGCTCAGATCCGCGAACGCCACTGTAGTGGCGGATGCTGCAAGGTCAGTCCCCAGCGTCTCGATATCATAGGTACCCGCGGCCTCCGCCGGGAGCTCCGTGGATACAATCGTGCAGTTAGCGCCGCCGCCGTCTTCGCCGTAGATATGGACGACTCCGGCTTCCGCCATCTCCTCTGTCAGGTCAGCGTCGACCCAGTCCGCCGGGACACAGATGTCAAATCCGAGGCCGGTATCCCACCACTGACCCTCAAAGACAGTATCATCTACATCGTGGAAGTCGAAGGGGATCGGGTTGTCAGGCGTACTGCCAACCGCAGCTTCCGTTTCATCCGCCCATGCTGCCGGAGCGGAAAGAGCTGCTATGACCATCATGGCTGCTGTAATCATCGCGATACGTTTTTTCATTGTGTACCTCCCTGTAAAAACTGTAAACGGTGCTTATATATTCATCCAGCATAGACTTCCCTCCGCAGCGTCATTCACTTAAGTCTTTTCGCCCGCCGGCTGAAATCACTATTGTGACCAGATCACGGTTCCGGAACTATACACCCCGGAAATCGTCGCTTCGAGCATGACTGGTTCTTTATCCGGATCAATGATCTGATATATACATCCCAAGTAGTGCCTCTTCCAACATAGTAAGCTCCTTCTCCGGGTCACTGCTCCCGGATATACATTCTCAGAAGTGCCTCTTCAAGCATGGCAAGCTCCTTCTCCGGATCACATCCTTCCACGATATAAACCAGGCCGACCGCATAGCGTGTAGCCGCAGCCAGCATTATATGAAATGAGCTGGAAAACATGATCTCCTCAGAGATGTCCGGCCTCAATGTCCCGTCTTTCATACCACGCTCATATACCTCATGAAACATCTCGCTCAACCGGTCAACTACTTTCGTATATGGCTCCTTCTGCCTGGATGTTCCGGCCTCATACCGGAGGAAGCTGTTGAAATTGTAATTGAAACGCAGCAGATCGTTGTGATTCCGGTATAGATCGAGAAAGGCATCCATATAAAAGCGAAAGCGCTCCGCGCCTGACATTGCGTCAAGCTCTTCCTTTGGTACGGATGTGTTATGTGCCGATATATATTCCTTCCAGGTCCATGTTCCGATCGCCACGACAAGATCCAGCTTGGAAGCAAAATAGCGATAAAGCGTTGATCTCCCGATCCCGCTGGCTTTCGCGACCTCAGGCATGGTCACTCCCTCGATCCCCCTTTCAGAAAAGAGCCGGAAAGCGGTCTCCAGTATATGCTGGTACTTCTCAATCTTCCATGTTTTTCCTGCTGTGTAATCGTTCAAATACCGCACCTCCGGAGGTGTAATAATCATTTTTGGGATCTTCAATCCCAATTATAGCCCACTCCTTCTGAATACGCAAGAAAAATGGGCCTGACCGTCCCAACTTTTTTCGGGCTCGTTTTGACTCTTACAGGCTGTACATGAAAAAACATATCGCGCCTCGTTTTGGCTCTTACAGGCTGTACATAAAAAACAAATCGCGCCTCGTTTTGGCTCTTACAGGCTGTACATAAAAAAAACAAATCGCGCCTCGAAATGACGGATGGCATCCTCAGCAAACCATAGGAGCCGACTGAGCCCGGCCAGATGCGTGCACGCGCGCAGCCGACCAACTCTTCTATGGGAGAGCGAAGCGCGTGCAATTGCATCGCAGGCGGGCAAAGGCAGGCGACGTGTTTGCGGGATGCCTCCGTCATAAGAGGCAGATGCGGTAAAAAAATGGAGCTGACGCTCTTTGGCGCGCCAGCTCCATATGTCCGTTTCAGTTCTTAGCTTCAGGAAAGCATCTCGATAAACGCCCCGATCCTGGTGCGAAGCTGTCCGGCATCAGCATCCTCATAATCTGTCTCAAGGCTGAGTACCGGCACTCCCGCGTCCTTAAGAGCGCGTGACACAGAATACTTCTCAGTGTCGTACAGGCAGCAGAACTTCAGGCTGCAGTCGATGACACCGTCAACGTTGTACTCCTTCACCATACGAAGCAGATCGTCGATTCTTCCGGTATTCGGTGTGAAGCATGCGCAGTTGGTCTTCATATAGCGCTCAGACAGAGCCATGAACTGCCCGTCAAGAGTCGTCTGCGTCTCATCGACCAGATTCTCAAAGTAGCGTGTTCCGGTGCACATCTCCTCGCAGACGACAGCCGCGCCTGAAGTTTCGATGATATTGTGAAGCTTCCAGTTCGGTACAGCCAGAGGAGTTCCCGTCACCAGTATACGTTTGGTATCCTGGCTGACTACGCTCACGCCGTCCCTGATGCGCTGCTCCAGCTCATCCGCCAGCCTGTTGCACATCTGCGCGCAGCGGGCAGGATCGTCGAAGAAGGATATCTGTGTCATGAGCAGCGTGTCACGTCCTGAGATCGGAAGAACCTTTGACTTACGGCAGTCATAGACTCTCTGCATGGCCTTTCTCTTCTCGTTGATGAGATGGATGGCCTCTCCGAGCTTCTCTGGCGTAATGGTATTCCCGGTGAACTCCTCGACCTTCTTCGCAAATTCCGCGATCTCATCCTTCCACTTCAGTATATCCTTCTCACGCTTCATCTGCGGAACGTCCATGACGTACATCGGGACATCCTCACCGAGAATCTCATATGCCTTCTTCTTTGCGTCGCAGGTCGTCTCGCCTACGTACATATCAGCAATCCTGAAGAACGGACATGTGCGCCCGAGTCTCGCGCCGACGGATGCCTTCACCAGAGGACATGTACTCTTCGGGAGAACCTTCTCGCCGTCCGGCACCCAGAACTGAGATCCTCCGCACAGACCTGTCACTATGCCATTTGCCGCGATAACCACCTCATCCGGGACGTATACGCAGAAGGTTCCGAATACCTTTCTCCCCTTCTTCTGCTCCTCGATCAGCTCAGCCGGACGGATACCGTGAACCTCGGATATAACCAGATCCCAGAAATCCATTGCCTTCGGACGGTTTTCCTGCGACAGAAATACATCTCCCACAGCTGTCGGAAGAACCTGGCACAGATTATCATGATTCTCCATATCCATACCAAGGTCACTCCACATCTGTCTGTAGTCAGCCATAGCTTTATCCTCCTGTTTCCATGAATTAGTTTACTGTAAGTTGCTTTTATATCCGAAAACGGGCCTGCCGGCCGCGCTTTCTATACATATATTGAAACGCTGCGGTCAGAAGTACCTTTATGATGTACTATTCAGCGATCTCTCTTACCGCGCGGACCGCCTCATCCACTTCGTCAAAAGTATTGAACCATGAGAAACTGAATCTCACCGCCCCCTGACCCGTCGTTCCGAGCGCCTGATGCATCCTCGGTGCGCAATGCGCGCCCGGACGGGTAGCGATGCCGTAATCCACGCTGAGCACGTCTGATACCTCGCCGGAGTCATAGTCCCTGATATTCAGCGCAACAACCGGCCCGCGAAGAGTTTCGGAGAAGTCACCGTACACTTTCACACCGTCGATTCCGCATATACCCTCATAGAAATGACGTGCCAGGGAACGTTCCTTGTCCCCTATTGTCTCCACTCCTGTTTCAAGCACGAAGTCCAGCGCCGCCGACAGTCCCGCGAGGCCATGCCCGTTAAGCGTCCCCGCCTCGAGCCTTGTGGGATACTCTTCAGGCTGTCGTGTCCTGAAGGACTGAACACCTGAGCCGCCCTCAAGGAGAGGCCTGATATCAACGCCTTCCCTGATACAGAGTCCTCCTGTTCCCTGCGGCCCCATCAGCCCCTTGTGTCCGGTAAAGCAGAGGACATCTATCCCCATACTCTCCATGTCAATCGGTATGCTGCCGGCACTCTGCGACGCGTCGACGATAAACAGTATGCCCCTCTCACGGGTTATATGTCCGATTCTAGCGATGTCGACCACTTCACCCGTAAGGTTGGACGCGTGTGTACATACAACCGCCTTCGTATCAGGCCGGATCATGCTCTCAAGCTGAGCCATATCAAGCCTGCCCATCCGGTCTGCCCTGACGAATTCCAGTTCGGCTCCCGCCTCGTCGCTCAGCCTGTAAAGCGGCCGCAGTACTGAATTGTGTTCCAGGTCGGTCGTTATCACATGGCTCCCGGGAGCGATGCCGCCCTGAATCGCGATATTCAGAGCCTCGGTTGAATTCGCCGTGAATACCACATGGTCCGGCCTTGCGCATCTGAACAGCCTCGCGGCCTTGCAACGCGTCTCATATACCGTACGCGAGGCGCTCAGCGCACCCTCGTGAGCTCCGCGCGAGGCATTTCCCATAGATGTCATAGCCCTTGTGACGGCATCGATCACGGACTGTGGTTTATGAATTGTCGTTGCCGCATTATCAAGATATATCATGGATTCTCCGTTTTTCTATCAATTACGTCACTATTCAGGCTGCCGCATAGCGCTCATTGCCGCCCCCACGGCCCCGGCATACCTGCCGTCAGCACACGAGACCACCTCACAGTGCAGCGCCCGTCCAAGCTGTTCCTTCAGATAGTCCAGCTCGCACAGGCCGCCGGTCATACATACTGTCTGGTCGAGTTTCAGCCGCCCCGCCTGTGACGCAACCTTCTGCACAATTGAATTGACTACCGCGTACGCTATGTTCTCGCGCTTCTCGCCCTTTCCTATGAGTCCGATCACCTCCGACTCGGCAAAGACCGTGCACATGGAGCTGATCGAGACTCCGCCCCCGCTCGCGGCCAGGCTGCAGAGCTCCTCCAGTCTCACGGAGAGCGTGTTTGCCATCACCTCAAGAAACCGTCCTGTACCCGCCGAGCACTTGTCATTCATCAGGAAGTCGGTAACCTGCCCTCCCTGGACTACTATGAGCTTCGTATCCTGTCCGCCGATGTCGATCACGGTCAGATCGCCGGTCCCGTAGATATGGCACGCTCCTCTGGCATGGCAGGTGATCTCAGTCACATTTTTATCCGCATATGGAACGGCGGCTCTGCCGTACCCAGTTGAGACGGCCCTCGATTCATCAGGCAGGATTCCAAGAGCATTCAGTTCATCCCTGATAGAACACGCGGTATCCACGCTGCTCCATCCTGTCGGCCTCAAAAGCCTGTGAATGATCTCACCGCTGCAGTCTGTGACGACAGTTTTGGAACATGTAGAACCGATATCGATCCCCACATAATACTTTATACCCATAAGCAGACCCGCTCCATGTCCTCCCAGTGAATTCCGGCCTCCACAAGCGCCGTCTTCACCTCTTTCTCCTGCTCTGTTTCCGTTTTCCATGACAGTCCGCATCCGGCGCTGAGCTGGCTCGGAATCGGTATGATCCTGCCCGGAATGTGCCTGCTCTCAAACAGCTTCTCAGCCGCGATGGCGTCAGAGGTCTCCGAAAATGTGATAACCAGAAATATCTTCTTCTCTCTCATGGACGTATAACAAGGTCAGCGCCCGTCAGCTGCTCCGCGATCTCATACATGTTTGTCACGCCGCCGACCGCAAGCTTATCGGAGAGCTTATAGTAGTTAAGGCACGTCCCGCATGTCAGAATCTGCACTCCGAGCGCCTCGAGGCTCTTGAGGTCCTCTATGGAAGCCGACCCCTCACAGGTGAGTGACGCGCCGCCGTTGTAGAACAGGATAGCCGACGGAAGGGTTTCCTGCTGTGTCAGCGCGTACAGAAAGCCTTTGATCAGGACAGCGCCGAGCTCGTCATTTCCCGTACCCATCACCGATGAGGTGACAGCGACTACGATCCTCTTCTTATGCGCTCCGGGAGTTACAAGGCAGCTCTCATCATCCGCCCCGGCAGCCGTGCCTTCCCCGGCCTGCGCTGTCTGATCCGCGGAAATATCCATAGTCACACGGAATTCATTGTCGGAAAGCTTCTCTGACTTGACGCCGTAGCCCTTCTGATTTGCCATCTTTGTAAGATTCTGGACAGCAATCTCATTGTCCACCAGAGTCTCAACAGTTCCGGGACCGTTCAGCTCCTTGATCGCGCTCTTAGTCTTTACCACCGGGATCGGGCAGGCATCGCCCAGCGCATTTACTTTTGTTGTCATCTTATGATTTCCTCCTGTTCTTCTCTGAGGATCTGTTCATTAATAATCTTTCAATCTGACTTGCCCGAATCAGCATATCCTGCGTTGTCGTCTGCCACCGTAGCCCGCTGCGACTCCTCCCTCCGCCTTGGCTATGCTGATTCGTTCTGCGTCAGAAAAAAAGTTATCTATGAACAGCTCCTAATCAACATACGCGGATCTCCGGATCCGTTCTGTCATATATCTCTCCGACAATCGCTGCAGGAAGGCCTTCACTCCTGAGATCCTCAAGAAGAGCGGACGCCTGCTCCGGAGCCACGGCTACAAGCAGTCCGCCTGATGTCTGCGGATCAAAGAGTACCTCTTCCATAGCGAACGGGATATTGTCAAAGCGCACACATGCACCTACATGGTTGCGGTTTCTCTGCGCGGCGGCTGTCAGCAGAAATTCCTC
>DFHY01000014.1:0-803 GCA_002371345.1 Lachnospiraceae bacterium UBA3711 | reverse complement strand
GTAACATCCGTACATGCGTGGATCTCATACCTGTGGCAGCATGCCGCGGCGCCTCTGTTCAGTGTTGTCATCGACCTCACAGCCGCTTCCATGCCATCCGGTGGCGCTTCGCCCACACGGTCCGCGGTACACAGAAGGCCGACTCCGAGCGCCTTGGTCAGGATCAGCACATCTCCCGGACGCCCTGTGTTGTTCTGCCATATCTGGTCCGGATGAACTATCCCCGTCACCGACAGACCGTACTTCACATCAGAGTCTGCTATAGAATGACCTCCCGCAAGGCTCGCGCCTGCTTCTATAACCATCTCAGAGCCTCCGCGCAGGATCTCGCCAAGAATATTGAGATCCCACTTCTCGGGGAAGCATACAATATTGAGCGCCGTCTTCACCTCGCCGCCCATGGCGTAAATATCGCTCAGCGCATTCGCGGCCGCGATCCGTCCGAATGTATATGGATCCTGTACCATCGGCGGAAAGAAATCCAGCGTCTGAACAAAAGCGATATCATCCGTCAGCCTGTAAACCGCCGCGTCATCCTTGCTTGAGTATCCTACCAGAAGGTCAGGATCTCTGTCCCCCCTCGGAAGGAGGCTCAGCACACGGTTAAGAGCCTGCGCTCCAAGCTTAGCCGTACATCCCCCGCCTCTGCAGAAGGTTATCTTTTCTTCAGCCATGAGACACTTCCTCTCTCAGCCTTTTCGTGCATATATCACAAAAAGATCTTCACAATTTCTCTTATTTTACCGCAAATAGCCCTTATATACCAATTTGACTTATTTGACAATCAGCATTATTTATTTACA
>DFHY01000119.1 GCA_002371345.1 Lachnospiraceae bacterium UBA3711 | reverse complement strand
AGCAGGTACAGAAAGGGGAAAGACAATGGACAGCAGACTTAATCCTTATGTGGAAAAGATGGGGAAGACACTCTCGAACCTGGAGGAGGAATTCAAGACGATCCGTGCCGGACGCGCGAACCCGGCTGTAATCAGCAAGGTCAGGGTTGACTATTACGGTTCGCCTGTTCCGGTTTCCCAGGTTGGAAATGTGACGGTTCCGGAAGCCAGGATTCTCCAGATTGCTCCGTGGGAGCCGAACATGATCAAGGAAGTCATCAAGGCGATCAACATGGCTGACATCGGTATCAATCCGACTACCGACGGTAAAGTTATACGCCTTGTATTTCCGGAGCTCACCGAGGAACGCAGAAAAGATCTGACAAAGGACGTCAAGAAGAAGGGAGAGGGCGCCAAGGTGGCGGTGCGCAATATCAGGCGCGACGCGGACAAGGCGTTTAAGAAGCTGAAGGACGAGATCTCGGAGGATGAGGTGGCTGACCTTCAGGATGAGCTCCAGAAGGAGACTGACGCCAAGATCAAAGAGATCGACAAGATGGTTGATGAGAAGTCGAAGGATATCCTGACGGTCTGATATTGACAGGTTTTACATGCGTATATTCCCGGTGAGGAGGCTTCAGAAGCCTGCCTGGGGACTGACTGAGCACAGAGAGGGGCGGATATGGAGATACCGCGTCATGTAGCTATTATACTGGACGGAAACGGACGCTGGGCCAAGTCGAGAAACATGCCTAGAAATTACGGGCATGTGAAGGGGGCTGCCAACGTAGAGGTTATTTGCCGCGCGGCGGATGAGCTCGGTATCAAATATCTGACCGTCTATATGTTCTCCACGGAGAACTGGCGGCGCAGCCAGGACGAAGTAAAAGCTTTGATGAAGCTTTTTCACAGCTATACGAGGACGGCGATCCGCCAGGCCCGCGAGAACAATATGCGCTGCCGGATACTCGGCAGGCAGGAAGAGCTTGATGATACACTGCAGAAGAATCTCCGCGAGCTTGCGGAAAGCTCAAAAGACAATACGGGACTGAACTTTCAGCTTGCGATTAATTACGGAAGCCGGGATGAGATTGTGCGGGCTGTAAGAAAGGTGGCCTCCGATGTGAAGGAAGGGAGGATCAGCGATCCATCCATGATCACGGAGGAAACTATTTCCTCGAATCTGGATACCGCCGATATTCCGGATCCTGATCTTCTTATCCGTACAAGCGGAGAGATGAGGCTCAGCAATTATCTCATGTGGCAGCTGTCATATGCGGAGCTGTATTTTACTGATACACCGTGGCCGGCGTTTTCAAAACATGACCTTGAGCTGGCCATAGAGGAATATAACCGGCGTACCCGCCGCTTCGGCGGTCTGAAAAAGGGTGAGGAGGATTGAGAGAGGCATGTTTGTCACAAGATTGATCAGTGGAGTGATCCTGCTTGCAATTATGATCTGCACGATCTGTGTCGGCGGGCCGCTTCTGTTCTTTTTCCTGCTCGCGATTTCTCTGATAGGAATGTTCGAACTCTACCGCGCAGCAGGAGTCAGGAAGGACTCTGAGAACCTCCTGACAGCCATATCATATGCAGGCGCCGCCGCGTTTTATGCGCTTGTATGGCTGGGAACGAAAGACTATTACCTGGCCGGAATATCGGCCGTCATGATCGCTCTTCTGTTCGTGTATGTTTTTACATTTCCGAAGTATCACGCCGACCAGGTGATGACAGCTTTCTTCGGTATAGTGTATGTCGCCGTAAACCTGAGCTTCATCTACCAGACGCGCAGGCTGCCGGGAGGAGAGTTCACGGTATGGCTTATCTTCATATGCGCGTGGGGATGCGACACCATGGCATATGTTGCCGGAAGACTCTTCGGAAAGCGTAAGATGGCTCCGGTGCTGAGCCCGAAGAAGACGGTCGAAGGCGCGGTCGGAGGCGTTATCGGAGCCGCGGTTATCGGCGCGATATATGCCGCAGTTGTACGTATCTTTACGCACGCCGGCATAAGCATGATCTTTATCTACGCGATGATCAGTGCTGTCGGAGCTCTCGTCTCGATGGTGGGAGATCTGGCGGCGTCGGCTATAAAACGAAACCATGAGATCAAGGATTACGGGAAGCTGATCCCCGGACACGGCGGAATACTGGACCGTTTTGATTCGGTCATAATTACGGCTCCTATCATTTATCTGCTTGCGGTTCTTACATCGATATGATGATGTTGGGGTCAAAAGTACCTTTTGCCCCCCAACTATGATGTACGAAGCGGTCCGTACATCATCAGTGTCAGCTTTTAACGGTTCTTTCAGGAAGGCGGATTATGAGGACAATCTCTGTATTAGGCAGTACAGGCTCGATAGGAACGCAGACGCTTGACGTTGTGAGACACAATCCGGATGCCAGGGCCGCGGCTCTTTCAGCCGGGAAAAACGTCTTAAAGCTGGAGGAACAGATCAGGGAATTCAGACCGCGTGTCGCTGCTCTGGCTGATGAAGAGTCCGCCATGGACCTGCGGGGGCGGGTCAGAGATCTTGATGTACGGGTGGTCAGCGGCATGGACGGCCTTATTGAGGCGGCCACAATTGAGGAGGCTGATATTACTGTAACCGCGATCGTCGGCATGATAGGGATACGTCCGACCATTGCCGCGATACGCGCCGGCAAGGATATTGCTCTGGCGAACAAGGAGACGCTTGTGACGGCGGGCCACCTGATTATGCCCCTCGCAAAGGAGTGCGGGGTCAGGATACTGCCGGTTGACTCGGAGCACTCGGCGATTTTCCAGTCCCTGAATGGAGAGAACTATGAGAGGATAGAGAAGATTCTGCTGACATGCTCGGGAGGGCCGTTCCGCGGCAGAAGCGGACGTGAACTGAAGCACGTGACTGTAGAAGACGCTCTCAGGCATCCCAACTGGAATATGGGTCCGAAGATAACCGTCGACAGCGCGACGCTGGTCAACAAAGGCCTGGAGGTGATGGAGGCAGGCTGGCTGTTCGGCGTGGACGCGGATCATATCGAGGTCGTGGTACAGCCGCAGAGCGTTATCCATTCGGCGGTTCAGTTTATAGACGGGGCGGTGATAGCGCAGATGGGAACTCCGGATATGCGGCTTCCGATCCAGTATGCCCTGTTCTGGCCAGACAGAAGGCCGATGCGCACAGACCGGCTGGATCTGTTCTCTCTCAGGAGTCTTACATTCCAGAGGCCGGACACAGAGGTGTTCAGGGGGCTGCCGCTTGCGCTTCGGGCTATGAGACGGGGCGGCACGATGCCGACGGTTTTTAACGCGGCAAACGAGAGGGCGGTAGCAAAGTTCCTGCGTCATGAGATCGGTTTTTTGGATATCTACCGTATTATAGAATCCTGTATGGATGAACATAAGGTTCTGCCTGAACCGGACCTGGAGACAATTCTGGAGACGGAGAAGGAGGTTTACAGGAGGATCGGCTGAGCCCGGCCGGTAATGTAATGAGTATTATAGCAGCGGTCATTATTTTCAGCGTTATAGTATTATTCCATGAATTCGGGCACTTTATCGCGGCGCGCCTCAATAAGGTGCAGGTTCTTGAGTTTTCGCTTGGCATGGGGCCCAGGCTTATTTCGCATGTCAGCAGAGGCAGCGGCACCCGGTACAGCGTCAAGATTCTTCCGTTCGGCGGAAGCTGTATGATGAAGGGCGAAGACGACGATGATCTGGGCGAGAATTCATTCGGCAGCAAAAAAATCTGGCAGAGAATCATAATCGTTGCGGCAGGGCCGCTGTTCAACTTCATTCTTGCTTTCCTGTTCGCGGTTATCATTATCTCATCCGTGGGCTACGACGCTCCGGTCGCGGAGCTTCTGACCGACCAATCTCCTCTGGCGGAGGCCGGAGTTGCGGCCGGAGACGAGATCACCTCCATAGACGGGAAGAAGATCACCGTATATCGTGACATAGTGAACTATGTCACTTTTGACTTGTCCGTGAAAAAACAGCCGGTTACTGTCCCTGTCGAATGGAAGCACGAAGGAAAAACGATGAGCTCGGACGTGAGCCTGAATCCCGCCGGGACTCTCGGCATATACGGAGGAGGCCGTTTCAGCGCGCACGGAGATGTCCCGCTGATCCTCAGGTATTCTCTTTATGAGGTCAAGTACTGGATCGTGACAACCCTGAGCAGCCTGAAGATGATCGGCATGGGAAGGGTCTCAATCGATGACGTTTCAGGACCGGTGGGGATAGTCGGCGCGATCAGCGACACATATAAGGAGACCAGGAGTGAGGGAACCCTCATGCTGATCATGAATATGCTGAATATGGCTATTCTTCTGTCGGCAAATCTGGGCGTTATGAACCTGATACCATTTCCGGCGCTTGACGGCGGACGCATACTGCTGCTCATTATTGAGGGGATCAGGAAGAAGAAGCTGGGAGAGAATATAGAAGCTTATATCAATCTTGCCGGATTCGCGGTCCTGATGTGCGTCATGGTGCTTGTCATGTTCAATGACATAAGAAAACTGATTTGACAACAGCACACATATATATGTCATATTTTAAATATGAGTTGACAGTGTCACGGAAAATGCTTATATCATAGACATAAGGATATTTCACCCGGGCAGTGTTCATTTCCGTTCGGAAGACGATTTCACTTTTGTAATAGAAAACCGCTTGACACGGAAGAAGGATTCCTGTACTATTAACACCGAACGTTAGTTCGTGAACATGTTTTCGGGCTGCGCATGCGGCCCGCATTGATAAGAGGAGAATAGGATATGGCCAGAAAAGCGGCTCTGGCGGCACCTGCCGCGTCAGATACCCATAATCAGGACAAGATGCGCGCCCTTGACGCCGCACTGTCGCAGATTGAGAAGCAGTATGGAAAGGGCGCGGTCATGCGCCTGGGAGAGAGTACTGCGAATATGAATGTCGAGACTGTTCCGACAGGCTCTCTGAGCCTGGATATCGCTCTCGGGCTCGGCGGCATCCCCAAGGGAAGGATTGTCGAGATATACGGGCCGGAGTCATCCGGTAAGACGACGGTAGCCCTCCACATGGTCGCGGAGACACAGAAGCGAGGAGGCATTGCAGGGTTTATCGATGCCGAGCACGCTCTGGATCCCGTATACGCCAGGAATATCGGAGTTGATATCGACAACCTGTATATCTCACAGCCGGACAACGGGGAGCAGGCTCTTGAGATCTGCGAGACCATGGTGAGGTCAGGGGCTGTGGATATCATCATAGTTGACTCCGTCGCGGCACTTGTCCCGAAGGCGGAGATCGACGGGGACATGGGCGATTCCCATGTAGGGCTGCAGGCGAGGCTTATGAGCCAGGCCCTGAGGAAGCTCACAGGTGTTATCAGCAAGTCGAACTGTGTTGTTATCTTCATTAACCAGCTTCGCGAGAAGGTGGGAGTTATGTTCGGCAATCCTGAGACGACGACCGGCGGAAGGGCTCTTAAGTTTTACTCGTCGGTCCGTATGGATGTCAGGAGAATTGAGTCCATCAGACAGCAGGGAGAGGTTATCGGCAACCGCACTCGGATCAAGGTAGTCAAGAATAAGGTGGCGCCTCCGTTCCGTGAAGCTGAGTTCGATATCATGTTCGGAAAGGGAATCTCCCGTGAGGGCGACGTCATAGACCTGGCGGCAAACCTCAATATTGTCCAGAAGAGCGGTGCCTGGTACGCGTACGAGGGAGAGAAGATCGGTCAGGGCCGGGAGAACGCGAAGCAGTATCTCGCGGAGCATCCGGAGGTCTTTGACACAATAGTCCATCAGGTGAGGGTTCACTATGGACTCGACAGGGATGATGAGGCGGCAGCGGAAGCTCAGGAAGCGAACGTGGCTGCTGCGGGAGAGATGCCGGATGCTGACGACGGAAGTAAGGAAGATATCTGACCGCAAGGTGAGAGTCCTGTTTGAGGACGGGTTATCTCTTGTCCTGTACAGAGCTGAAGCCGGGAAGCTGGGGATACGCGCCGGTGAAGATATATCAGATGATACTGTCAGGTATATTCTTGACGATATCCTGAGGAAGCGGTCGCGTCTTCGCTGCCTCAATCTGCTGAAGACATCGGACAGGACCGTAAAGCAGCTGAGGGAACGTCTGGCGATGGACGGATACCCGGAGGAGACGATAAGCCAGGCACTCGATTATGTTGCGTCCTATCACTATACAGATGACTTTCGCTATGCGTGCAATTATGTACGTCTGATGTCCGGGAGAAAGAGCGGCAGGCAGATAGAGTATGAACTTCTGAGAAAGGGCGTGGACCGGAATCTGATCCGCGCCGCTCTGTCGGAGGATGAAGATCAGATAGGGGATGCGCAGACGCAGGCGATTATGTCTCTTGCAAGGAAGAGGGGATATGATTCAGAGCATGCCGGAAGAGAGGAGACGATGAAGTTTATCCGCTATCTTCTGGGAAAGGGATTCGATCTGCCAGCCATACATACAGCGGTGGGAAGCTCAGCCGGAAGAGAATATTTGGATTGACAGAAAAGCAGTTTTTAATTATGATAGTTCCGTTGTATTTTTGACTGCAAAGCCAGAAACCGGTATTAATCCGGCAGCGGCATGTATTCAATCTTGCAGCATGACAACTACATACTGTTTTTAAGGAGGTGCTCCTGTTGTGGTTACTACAGTAATTGCGGTTCTGATTGCTGTTGCAGCTGCACTGGTTATCGCGATCCCGGTTACATCCAAGGTCGCAGTTGATCGCCGCGTAAGGGAAGACCAGGCGAAGATCGGCAGCGCTGAGGAGAAAGCCAGACAGATCATCGATGACGCACTGAAAAGCGCAGAGACGAGGAAGCGTGAAGCTCTTCTGGAGGCGAAGGAGGAAGCTCTCAAGATCAAGAATGAGTCTGAGAGAGAAGCCAAAGAACGCCGTGCGGAAGTGGCGCGTCTTGAGAAGCGGGTTATGCAGAAGGAAGAAACCGCCGACAAGAAGCTCGAGGCTCTGGAACGCCGGGAGGCAAGTGCAGCGCAGAAGGATGAGGAACTCCGTAAGAAGCAGTCCGCGGCGGATAAACTGCTCGGACAGCGGCAGCAGGAACTTGAACGAATCTCTGGTTTAACCTCCGAACAGGCAAAGGAATATCTTTTAAAATCTGTTGAAGACGAAGTGAAGACCGATGCTGCGAAGCTCTACAAGGAGCTGGAGAGCGAGGCAAAGGAGTCCGCGGCAAAGAAAGCCCAGGAGTTCGTTGTGACCGCCATTCAGCGCTGCGCGGCAGATAACATCGCTGAGGCAGCCATATCAGTGGTTCAGCTCCCAAGTGATGAGATGAAGGGCCGTATAATCGGCAGAGAGGGCCGTAATATCCGGGCAATTGAGACGCTGACCGGTGTAGACCTCATCATTGATGACACGCCTGAAGCGGTTGTGCTGTCAAGCTTTGATCCGATCCGCCGGGAGGTGGCGAGGGTCGCTCTTGAGAAGCTGATAGTAGATGGCCGCATACATCCGGCAAGAATCGAAGAGACGGTTGAAAAGGCCAGGAAGGAAGTTGAGAACAGCATCCGGGAAGCCGGTGATGAGGCCTGCATGCAGGTCGGCGTTCACGGCATCCATCCGGAACTGGTTAAGCTTCTCGGAAGGATGAAGTTCCGTACCAGCTATGGTCAGAATGCGTTGAATCATTCAATTGAAGTAGCACATCTGGCCGGCCTGCTGGCTTCTGAATGCGGAGTTGACGTACGTACTGCGAAGCGTGCAGGACTTCTGCATGATATCGGCAAATCGATCGACCACGAAGTTGAAGGCACACATGTCCAGATAGGTGCCCAGCTGTGCCGGAAGTATAAGGAATCCAATATTGTTATCAACGCCGTGGAGTCTCACCATGGCGACGTAGAGGCGGAGTCTTTAATTGCTTGTCTTGTGCAGGCGGCTGATACGATATCGGCAGCCCGTCCGGGAGCGAGGAGAGAGACGCTTGAAACTTACACCAACAGACTAAAACAGTTAGAAGATATCGCCAATTCCTTCAAGGGAGTTGACAAATCATTTGCCATTCAGGCAGGCAGAGAGATTCGTGTGATGGTAGTTCCTGAGCAGATCAGCGATGCTGATATGACCTTCCTGGCTCGTGATGTGGCCAGGCAGATCGAGTCTGAACTGGAATATCCAGGTCAGGTAAAGGTGAGTCTGATTCGTGAATCAAGAGTTGTTGATTACGCGAAGTAAGATGAACCACAGCCAAGACGTTAGTCTTGATTAAT
>DFHY01000113.1 GCA_002371345.1 Lachnospiraceae bacterium UBA3711 | reverse complement strand
TTCTGCCGGCTCGGATCGCGGGATGTGCGATACTGATTGCGGTGCTTGTATTAACAGTGAGCAGCCTGCAGAAGGATGACGCGAAGACCTTCTGGGGTATAGACACCACGCTGTTCACGCCGAATGTCCGGTATGCCAAGAACGGGTTCTGGCCGGCATTTCTGTCTAATCTGTCGTTACTCCATATCGAGAAGCCTGACGGCTACAGTACTGACAGGGTAGAGGAGATCGCGGATGAAGCGGTGAAGAACAGGGCTGAAGCAGCAGGAAGCGCGGGGACAAACTCGAACGAGAGCGAAGCAGCAGGATACGCGGAGACAAATTCTGCTGTCTCCAACATGAATCCAAATATAATAGTTATCATGAATGAGGCGTTCTCTGATCTTGCGGTGCTCGGCGACTTCAATACCAATGAAGATTACATGCCGAACTTCCGCTCGCTGATGGAGGATTACACCTCCGGACACCTGCTGGTGTCGGTCAAGGGAGGTAATACGGCCAACACGGAATTCGAATTCCTGAGCGGTGATACCATGGCTTTCCTGCCGGAGGGCTGTGTTGTATTCCAGCAGTATATCAATGCAGAGATCCCGACGATCGCTTCGTACCTGAAAGGGCTTGGTTATGAGACGATAGGCATGCATCCTTATCAGGGCAGCGGATGGGAGAGAGACAGAGTATATCCGCTGATGGGATTTGACCGGTTCCTCGATCAGAGCGCATTTTCAGGAGCGGACAAGCTTCGCAATTATGTCAGCGACAAAGGCGCGTTTGACAAGGTGATCGAGCTGTTTGAGAACAAGGAGGAGGGTAAGAGCCAGTTCCAGTTCCTTGTGACGATGCAGAACCATTCAGGCTACTCGCCCAAGGACACCGACAACGGCTTCAAGGAGGAGGTCATGCTGACCGACGCTCCCATTCAGACTCCTGCGGTAGTCGCGGCGGAACGCTATCTGACACTGATCAAGTATTCCGACAGTGCATTTGGCGAGCTGATCGACTATTTTGAGAACAATGTAACCGAGCCGACGATGATCGTCATGTTCGGCGATCACGAGCCGAATGATTATGTTACCGAGGTTATTGATGACCTTGTCGGAAACGCGAGCTTTGTGACAGCTTCCGACAACAGCGGCGCCGCTGACGGAACAGAGGAATCGCTGGAGGATGTTGAGAAGCACTATCAGGTTCCCTTCGTGATCTGGAATAACTTTGACGTTCCGAAGGATGAGTCCATCGACCTGACCTCAGTGAATTATCTAAGCGCGATGCTTATGGACGAGGGGAATCTTCCGCTGAGTCCGTTCCATAGCTTCCTGCTGAACCAGCAGAAGCAGATCCCTGCTCTTGCGGCCGGCGCGTACATGGACGCGGACGGAACATATCACAGCTGGGTCGGAAGAGATAAGGACGAGGCGAACGGTTCGCTGATCAATGATTATAATATTCTGGAGTACAATCATCTGATCGATACCAGAAACCGCGTAGATTCCGTGTTCCTTGAGCCCGCCGCGGCTCAGTAATATAAAAAAAGCTTCGCAGCTGATGAGCGGGCGGGCGACGAACACTAAGCCGTGAAGCTGGCGGGAGAGTGTTGAGCAGTTATTCCTTAAGAAATGGAGAAGCAGTATGAAAAAGCCATTTTTGACACTCGATGAAGTTAAGAATATTACAAGAACCTATCCGACTCCTTTCCACATCTATGATGAGAAGGGCATTCGTGAAAATGCGAGAAGAGTCTATGAGGCTTTCTCCTGGAATCCGGGGTTCAGGGAATACTTTGCTGTGAAGGCGACGCCGAATCCATTTCTGATGCAGATCCTGCATGAGGAGGGCTGCGGATGCGACTGCTCGTCCATGACTGAGCTGCAGCTCAGCGAGGCTATCGGAGTCACCGGAGAGGAGATCATGTTCTCTTCAAATGATACTCCGCCGGAGGAATTCAAGAAGGCTGCTCAGCTCGGAGCGATCATCAATCTTGATGACATAACTCATATCGACATAGTCGAGCGTGAGCTCGGACATCTCCCCGAGACCATGAGCTGCAGGTTCAATCCCGGCGGCTTCTATAAGCTCTCCAACGGCATCATGGACAACCCCGGAGATTCCAAGTATGGGATGACGGATGAGCAGATCTTCGAGGCATTCAGGATTCTCAAGAGTAAGGGTGTAAAACATTTCGGCATCCATGCGTTTCTTGTATCAAACACGGTCGGAAATGATTACTATCCAACGCTTGCGGCAACTCTGTTCAAGCTTGCAGTGCGTCTGAAGGATGAAACCGGAGCGCATATTTCATTTATCAACCTCTCAGGCGGCGTCGGAATACCTTACCGGCCGGATGAGGAGGCCGCGGATATCGCGAAGATCGGACATGGAGTTCATAAGGTGTACGACCGGATTCTTGCCGCACACGGCATGGGAGATGTCCGCATCTTCACCGAGATGGGCCGCTTCATGATGGGGCCTTACGGCTGTCTTGTGACAAAGGCTATCAATGAGAAGCACATCTATAAGGAGTACATCGGCGTTGACGCGTGCGCCGCGAATCTAATGCGGCCCGCGATGTACGGTGCTTACCATCACATCACAGTACTCGGCAAGGAGAATGAACCGTGTGTGTGTGAGTATGATGTGACAGGCTCACTGTGTGAAAACAACGATAAGTTTGCCATTGACAGGAAACTGCCGAAGATTGAGATGGGCGACTATCTCGTCATACACGACACCGGTGCTCACGGATTCTCGATGGGCTACAACTATAACGGCAGGCTGTGGAGCGCGGAGCTTCTGAAGAGAGAGGACGGCAGCGTACAGCTGATCCGGCGCGCTCAAAAGCCGGAGGACTATTTCTCGACCTTCGACTGCTTCCCAGTCTATGAGAAGCTGAAGGAGTGTATGTGAGCAGGCAGCTGAGCAGGAGATGAGTGAGCGGCAGAGCAGGAGAGATAAGGAGGGGCAGGTATAAACACCGTAAAGAAAGCAGGTATCCATATGAGCAAATATGACTTCACGACAATCCTTGACCGCCGCGGAAGGGATGCTTACGCGGTGGATGGTGTAGGATTACAGAGATGGGGGACAGAGCCTGCCCCTCCGCAGGACGGTTATGACTTTATTCCAATGTGGGTTGCGGATATGAATTTTCCAACCTGCCCTTCTGTAACGGAAGCTATCATGGATAGAGTAAAACACCCGGCATTTGGCTATTTCAGCGCTCCTGACAAGTATTTTGACGCGATAATAAACTGGAGGCAGGGAAGAGAGTCAGGGTGCGGGCAGGATCTTGAAAGAGAACCGGGCAGAGGGCAGGAACAGGGAATAGCATCAGGTTCCGGACAGGATACCGACAAGGATTCACCCGCAGCATGCGCTCATACTGCACATCCGTATCTGAAGCGTGAACATATAGGCTATGAGAATGGTGTTCATGGATTCATAACCAGTGCTGTCAGAGTGCTCACAAAGCCCGGAGACAGCATTCTTCTGCACAGTCCTAACTATGTAGGCTTCCGCGGCGACACACTTGGACAGGGCCGCGAGTGCGTATACAGTCCTTTAAGAATGGATGAGGACGGCATATGGCGTATGGACCTTGATGACATGGCCGGAAGAATCGAGAAACATAACATCTCACTCATGATATTCTGCTCCCCTCAGAACCCATCGGGAAGAGTATGGGAAAGATGGGAGCTTGAAGCAATGATGGATATGCTTGAATCTCATCATGTTACAGTAATCTGCGACGAGATCTGGGCTGACCTGGTATTCCCGGGGTATGTACATACGCCGCTTCAGGATGTAAGCACATATGCAAGAGATCATGTACTTGCCGCGTACGCGCCAAGCAAAACCTTCAACATAGCAGGTCTTGTCGGAAGCTATCACATAATTTATAATGACGAACTCCGGGAGAAGATCACAAGAGAAGGCGATCTTACCAACTACAACGAGATGAACGTGCTTTCAATGCATGCTCTGATCGGCGGCTATTCGAAAACCGGACGTGAATGGCTTGGAGAACTTAACCAGACTCTTGAGGGAAACGCGGAGTTCGCGGTGGAGTTTATCCGCCGGAACCTTCCCGGAGTGACGGTATCAATGCCTCAGGGAACATACATGATGTGGCTGGATCTCAAGAATTACATGGACCGTACAGGAAGAACTCTGGACGAGGTTATACATTCAGGCTGGAGGTATGGTATCGGCTGGCAGGACGGGCGATTCTTCGAGGGCGGGACGAACATCCGTCTGAACCTTGCGTCGCCGCGTTCACGGATTGAAGAAGCGTTTAACCGCATGAAGCTATGTATGTAGTATGCGGCTTATCCTTAAAAGAAACGGTCTGACAGGAGGAGGAAAACACATATTTCGTATTTCTTATTGCTCATAATAATTCTCCATACAAGTGCAGTTATTCCGTTTCTGATAGTATCACAAGCCCGCTGTTTGTTCCAGACTTAAGGTGTCGGTTCTGTGAAGATGTGTTAGAATTAACAGGAAACACTTAATGAAAAACAACCTGGAGATCAGCAGATTATGAAACCAATGACAGGTGACATGCACATGCATACTATTGCAAGCGGACATGCGTACGGCACCATCCGTGAGATGGCTCAGTCCGCTGCCGCTCACCAGATGGAACTGATAGGAATAACCGAACACGGCCCGGGCATTCCCGGTACCTGTGATCCGTTCTACTTCTGCAACTTCGAGGTGATACCAAAGGAACTCTACGGTGTCAGGGTTTATCATGGCTGTGAGATAAATGTGCTGAATGACGGAACTCTTTCACTTGAAGAAAGATGGATCCAAAGGCTGGATTATGGCATCGCCGGTATCCATACGCTATGCTATGACAATGCCGGCAGGGAAAAGAACACTGACAATCTTATCTCATGCATGCGGCATCCAAAGATCAGGATCGTTTCTCACCCCGATGATGACAGGACTCCTCTTAACTATGAACGGCTGGTTCGCGCCGCGAAGGAGACTCACACTGCCCTTGAGTTAAATGAGAGTTCTCTCAGAAAATATGACCGGCGTCTTAATTGCCTTGACAATTACCGCACGATGCTCAGGCTGTGCAGGGAACAGAATACGCCGATTATAATTAACTCTGATGCTCATGACCCGAGTGAAGTCGGTCTGTTCCGCAGGGCAGTCAGGTTTATCGAGGAGAACCGGTTTCCGGAAGAGCTGATTCTGAACAATGGCAGAGAGAAGCTCGAGCACTTTCTCTTTGACTGATGCCGATGCATGGACTACCATAGAGTTCTTTCCATTATTACAGGAAGACGAGAGAGGAGGCCGGCTATAACTCAGGCTTGTTCTCAAATGACATTTGTGATATTATTCTTCGTGTTTAGCCGGTGTGTCGGAATGGCAGACGAGGAAGACTCAAAATCTTTTGTAGGCGACTACGTGTGGGTTCGAGTCCCACCACCGGCAGGCTTTAAACTCCGCTAATTCAGCGGAGTTTTTCTGTTTTCCAGAGTACTTGTCAAAGAGTCTTTAGTAAGTATATACTGACTATGATAGTTTCTGCCGGGCTCGGCTCTTATCTGGATATTTATGCTGTACGAGTAAAGCAAGGGAGCACGGACAAACTGGGTACTGCACGAGCCTGGATACAGGCAGTACTGCGGGAGCACTGATACAAACTGAGCACTGCACGAGCCGGGATACAGGCAGTACTGCGGGACTTGAATATGACCGAATGGTGACAGAGGATGCGGGAATATATGGAAGCGTTGAACAGGGCATTTGACAAAGCATTTGCGCACAGCAGCGAGGACGATTCGATAGAGGAGCTTCTTATATGCATGGGAGAGGAGCTGGGCTGTGACCGCATCAGCATCTTTGAGGAGAATGAGGATGGCACCTGCGACAATACGTACGAATGGTGCAGGATTGGAGTGGTGCATGAACAGATACTTCTCCAGCGCATCGCGGTATCCGGATTTGACACCTGGCACGACAGGCTTGTAAACAACAACGAGATCATAGTCATCCACGATCCGGAAGAGATAAGAGAGCACGATCCTGATGTGTACAGGGCGTTTCTCGAGCAGGGAATACAGTCCGCCATTGTCGTACTACTGGCGTTTCACGGGAGCAATTTCGGCTTCTGCATCCTCGAGAATCCGTCAGAAAATGTGATGCGCGATGAAGCGCTGATTATTCCCGGCATCCGCTACATCCTCTCGTCGATGATATACAGCCGCAATCTCGTGGCAAGACTGAGGCGCCTTGGATATACCGACTCCCTCACAGGAGCCGGAAACAGAGTTTACCTCCAGGAGAGCATGGAAAAGCTGGATCCTGCCGAGAGCCTCGGCGTTCTCTGCGTGGATATCATCGGCTGGGACAACCGTACAGGAAAGCTGCCGCATCTTGAGAAGGAGCAGACACTTCTGCGCGCCGGAGACATCCTGATGGATCTGTTTGAAAAAGACCAGGTATTCCGCATGGCGTCGGGTGAATTCATCATACTCGAGAAATGTGTGGCAAATGAACTGTTCGACGCGCATATCGGCAGCCTGCGTGTCCTGTTCAGGGAGCACAATCTTCTGGCAGGCGCTGCGGGAATATGGGCAGAGAGAATCGACAGGCCGGTCGACGAGCTGATACACGCTGTGCAAAAGAAAGCGGATGAGGAGAGAAGGACGCTGCTTCAGCACCGTGAGCAGATCGTCATGAACTCTCATGAAGGCGAAAACTTCCGCAAGGCTGCTATAACACTGCCCAGAGGAGATGAATTCTTCCGGCTTGCCGATGAATTCCTCGCTGCGGATTATGGCGACTGCATCCTTGCTATCGTCACGGACATCAATTATTTCAATCTGTACAATGACATATTCGGCCGCAGCGCCGGAAATATCTTTCTGGAAAATGTGGCTGACGCCCTGGAGGAGCACGCCGGGGCCAACCATGGAATCTGCGGATATATCGGAGGCGACAATTTCTGCATGATCCTCCCGGTAAAGACCAAAGAACGCGCAGAACTCAAGACATTCGTCGAGAGCATTTACGGTAATCTCAAGTTCCCTGACGGCTTCTCGCCGGCGATGGGAGTATACCTGTCTGATGACCGCAGAGAGACCATGATCACCCTGTACGACCGGGCTCTCGGAGCGCTGTCGCAGATTAAGGGAGACTACCTGAAGCACGTGCATTTCTACAGCACGGAAGTACACCGCCATCAGAAAGAGGACAAGCTGCTCCT
>DFHY01000025.1 GCA_002371345.1 Lachnospiraceae bacterium UBA3711 | reverse complement strand
ACTGCCTTTATGCCTGCGCTGACTATTGCGTCAGCATCTTTTCTAAGCTGCTCCATATATCCTGCTTTGTTTATCACTTGTTGACAACATTCTCAGGTAATCCTACAGTAAATGCTTTCACATTTGCAACAGTTGTGTCCATGATGCGCTGACGGCTTCCTTTTGATGCCCATGAAATGTGCGGTGTGATGATGCAGTTCTTTGCCTTGAGCAAAGGATTGTCACCGCGTATAGGCTCTGTCGATACCACATCGAGTGCGGCACATGCCACCTTGCCGCTGTTAAGAGCGTCTGCGAGATCCTGCTCTACTACCATCTGTCCGCGGCTGTTGTTGATGATGATTACGCCGTCTTTCATTTTGGCGATGTTCTCTTTGTTGATTATGCCCGTGTTGAACGGGAATAGCGGCATCTGAAGGCCGAGAACGTCTGAGCGTGCAAACAGCTCATCAAGTTCAACATATTCTACTCCCAGCGCCTTTGCAGCCTCTGTCTGTCTGCCGTCATATGTAATGACGTGCATTCCCAGCGCAGTCGCGATCTCTGCCGTATGTATTCCTATATTGCCGCAGCCGAGGAGTCCGTAAGTCATGCCTGCGAGCTCTATAAGCGGGTAATCCCAATAGCACCAGTCATCGTTGTTTTCCCATTCGCCCCTGTAAACACTGTCACTGTGGTGACCGATGTGATGGCATGCCTCGAGCAGGAGCGCGATGGCAAACTGGCTTACCGAGCGTGTTCCGTATACAGGAACATTTGACACCGGGATGCCCTTCTCCTTTGCGTACGCAATGTCTACAACATTGTATCCTGTCGCCAGTACTGTTATGAACTTAAGATTCGGGCACTTGTCGATCGTTTCCTTTGAAATAGGTGTCTTGTTTGTTATGGCGATGTCTGCGTCGCCTATCGCTTCAGCGATGGCAGGTGATTCTTCATAAGAGACTCTATCATACACCGTAAGCTCGCCGAATTCTTTCAGGGCGTCCCAGCTGAGATCTCCCGGATTCTCTGTATAACCGTCTAAAACTACAATTTTCATTTCTGTCTCCCTTCCTGAGTGCCCTTTTTTATTGCTCTTTCAGCTCGGCGAATGCCTTGCGCATGCGCGCCATGGCTTCTGCTATCTGATCGTAGGCTGTTGCGTATGACAGTCTTATGTATCCTTCGCCGCCTTCTCCGAACGCTGTTCCCGGTACTGTAGCTACATGGGCGTGATCGAGCAGGTAGTCCGCGACTTCAGCGGATGTCTTTCCAAGACTCTTTATATTGACGAAGATATAGAACGCTCCGCCCGGCATCCTGCAGCTGATCCCATCCATGGAATTCAGCTCTCTGACTGCGTAATTGCGGCGTCTTTCGTACTCTTTTACCATTATCTGCACATCAGGCTCTGCCTCACGCAGGGCTGTGATGCCTGCCTCCTGCACGAATGATGAGGCGCAGGTATTTACATACTGATGCACGCGCACCATTCCCTGTATCATCGACTCCGGAGCGGCAGCGTATCCAAGTCTCCAGCCTGTCATTGAGTAGCACTTAGAGAAGCCGTTGAGCGTGATGGTACGCTCCTTCATTCCCGGCAGCGATGCGAAGCTTACGTGCTTTGTGTCGCCGTATACCAGCTTCTCGTAGATCTCATCCGAGATAACGATCAGATCGTGCTTCTCGGCGATGGCTGCCAGCTTCTCAAGTGTCTCGCGGGTCTGAACTGCTCCCGTAGGGTTGCCCGGGCTGTTGATTACCATCATGCGGGTCCTGTCGGTGATCTTGCTTTCTATCTCGTCGGCATCGATCTGGTAATCAAGCTCTTCCTTCAGATCATATGCCACCGGCACTGCCTTGAAGAAGTGCGGTACGTGTATGTAATTCAGCCATACAGGATTCGGAACGAGTATCTCGTCGCCCTCGTCGCAGAATGCCGCGATCGCTGCGTATGTGCCTTCTCCGACTCCGATAGTGACAAGTATCTCGGATGGCGAGTATTCGATGCCATTGTCGCGGGCCAGCTTTTCCGCAATGGCAGCCCTCAGCTCAGGTGTCCCGTAATTGGATGTGTAGAAGACATTGCCCTTGTCGAGGCTGCGATACGCCGCTCTCTTGATCACTTCCGGTGTGTCAAAGTCCGGGCGGCCTATCTCCATGTGGATTATGTCCATGCCTTCTCTCTGCATCCTGTTTGCCCGTTCCATCATCACTCTGATGCCCGAAAAAGGAAGCGATTCCATCCTTGCTGCTGTATCAAAACTCATTGTTGATTCCTTTCTTTACATATAGGAGGTTTGGGGGACCGCCTCGTCTGAACAGTCCCCCGGTCTATATGTTGGTTCTTTACGAATTGTATACTTCTTTATCAAGTTCGCCTTCGCTTGCGTTTACTATGACATTTACTGCTGCGTCGCCGATTACGTTGAGCGGGAGCAGAGCCATCTCAACCGGCCTGTTGATCGCAACTACGAGTGCGTAACCGAGGAGGCATGCGTCTGTAGTCCAGCCCATTCCGGAGAGAACTGTGAAGATCATTGTTGTTCCTGCGATAGGGATCGCCGGTGTACCTGCCGCTGCGCAGATCGAGAGCAGTGCCATTACGACCATGTTTCCAGGTGTAACGTTGATTCCTGCCGCTGTAGCGATGAATGTTACAGCGAACATGTGCATCATTGTGGTACCGTTCATGTTGATCGTCATTCCTGTAGGGAGAACGAAGCTTGTGATCTCTTCGCCGCATCCGAGCTCCTGCAAGTTTGTTCTTGTGTTGAGCGGAAGTGTGGCTGCCGATGAATTCACGGAGAATCCGAACAGACCTACCTTGGCCATCTTCTTGATGAACTGTACAGGATTCAGCTTTGTGATAAGCATGATTCCCAGCGGATAGAGAACTACGCATGTGATGAGCAGTGTGATCATTGCCGATGCTACGTATGTAGCTGCAGGTGCGAGGTACTCAACTCCGTAGATAGCGAATGTGCGTGTTACCAGGCAGAAGATCGCTATAGGGCCAACCTTCTCGATCAGGAAGTTGAGATACATCTGGATGATCTCATTTGCGCTTTCAAACACCTTCTTGAGCGGCTCCGCCTTCTCGCCGAGTGCGTTCATGCAGATTCCGATGACTACAGCAGTGAATACCACTGCGAGGATGCTGTTGTTTGTGCTGAATGCTGCCGTGATGTTGTTAGGAACAGCATTTACGATTACCGCGAGCGGGTTGAATGCTTCGATAGTTGCTGCCTCTCCGAGTCCGTCGCCTGCGATCTCTACGTTGAAGAGTCCGAGCGACTTGATCAGGTAGGCTACCGTGCAGGCGATCGCTGCGCCGCATACATAGAATCCTAAGAATCCTGCAAGCGACTTGCCTGCGATACGGCCGAGTTTAGTTGAGTTTGAGATGCTGCAGAGCGCCAGACTCAGCGATACGAGTACGAGCGGAACTACCGCAGCCTGCAGACCTTTCATGAAGATCTGACCGATTATGTAAAACAGTCCGATGGCGCCTACGCCTTCAGGAACTGTGATGTCCTGGAACAGCAGCTTGTTGATGGTGAGCCATGCTTCTTCGTTGCCGGCCTTTACAAGGTTCTGATGGATCATCATGAAGATAATACCTACTACAAGACCTCCTACCAGGGCAATCAGCATCTTTTTGGAAATGCTCATTCCGCCTTTCTTCTGATTCATTGTTTTACTCCTTTTCTGTATTCCGGTTGCTTTAAATTGATAAGTTATTTATGCCTTGCCTAGCGGAAGGTGCAGATCTCAATACCTTCTTTTTCGAACTCTTCGCGTATGCGCTTAACGAATGCTATCGCTTTAGGGCCGTCGCCGTGTACACAGAGTGTGTCCCCCTTTATATCCAGCTCCTTGCCGGAATACGCTGTGACCTTGCCTTCCTTTACCATGCGGATGCAGCGCTTTATCGACTCCTCTTCATCGGTGATCATTGCTCCCGGCAGCTTTCTCGATCTGAGCGACAGGTCATCTTCGTATGCCCTGTCAGCGAAGATCTCGCATGCCGTTCTTAATCCCAGCTTCTCGGCTTCTTCGCCGAGGACCGCTCCGGCGCAGTAATAAATAATGATCTCCGGATCTATATCGTAGGTCGCTTCGCAGATCGCTCTTGCAAGCTGTCTGTCATCCTGGCACATGTTGCCCATTGCGCCGTGAGGAGCCAGATGATGGATCTTTACTCCATAGGTCTTTGTGAATGCCGAAAGCGCTCCTACCTGATACTTGACATAATTCTTGGCCTCATCGAAGGATATGTTCATTCTTCTGCGGCCGAATCCCATCAGATCAGGAAAACTCGGATGTGCTCCGACTGCGACGCCGCGTTCAGCAGCCGTGCGGACCACTTTGTCCATGATCATCGGATCGCCTGCGTGCCAGCCGCATGCTACCTGAGCAGCTGTTATATACTTCAGGATCTCGTTGTCATCTCCCATCGTATATGAGCCGAAGCCTTCACCGATGTCACTGTTCAAATCTACTGAATACATGTGCTCCTCCTTATTTATTCCACTGCGATTCAATTTCTTTTCTTGAGCTGAGCTCTCTCAGGTAAAGCTCCTGAGCAAGTTCTATGCTGACTTCTATAAATCTCACCTGAGTACCCGGTTTCGCCTGTGCCAGAAGCGGAAGATCCACGGTTATCACCGTGCCTATCTTCGGATATCCTCCGACCGTCTGACGGTCTGCCATCATGACTATCGGCTGCCCGTTCGGCGGCACCTGTATGGATCCGAATGCGATCCCGTCGCTTATGATGTTGCCGTCTCCAACATGCTTTACCGGTATTTCTCTTTTAAGCCTTATTCCCTGGCGGTCTGCCTCGTTGGTGATGACTGCTCCATACCAGAAGAACTTTCTGAATTCCTCTCTTGAGAAGCCGTCGTCCTGAGGGCCCGCTACTACTCTCAGTGTTATCTCTTTTTCGGAGTACTCCGGCTGAGCCAGCACCCTTGATTCCTGGTTCGCCACCTCCGATACAGTTGCGGTGAATTCTATCCTGTCGCCCTTCTCGAGCTTTCTTCCGTCGATCCCGCCCAGATGCTTGCCTGTCAGTGTGGATCTGGATTCCATCACCAGCGGTATGTCCATTCCTCCGGCGACTGACAGATACGCGCGGCATCCGTTTGCGGCGAATCCCAGCACCAGCTCACTGCCCGCCTCTACGCTTACCGCCTGATACATCGGTATCGGCTCTCCGTTCAGCTGAGGCTTCATGTCTGCTCCGGTGATCGCGATCACTGCGTCTGTGTCGAAGCAGTATCTTCCACCCTGAAAGGTCATCTCGAGTTCTTCGGTGCCTGCAGGGTTGCCTGTCAGCAGATTCGCCTGAGCAAATGCTCTTTCATCCATAGGGCCTGAAGGAGTCACTCCGTATTGCTGATAGCCAGTACGCCCGCCGTCCTGTACCGTCGTAAAGATCCCCGGGTCAATAACCTGTATTCCCATCGCATCCTCCTTTACTCTATGATCCTTGGCTTCCACTTGCCGGCTTCCACCTGTTTGCGGATCTTGCGGAACTCCTCAGGCGTTACCGGGATGTATCTTGTCCACTCGCCCGCGTGCACCAGGAACGGATCCTTGCGGGAGTAATCACAGATCTCACAAGGTGTCTGCCCGATGATGTTCCAGCCGCATGGCTGATCGAACGGTATAAGGTCTGAGAGGTTCTGCTGCACAACGACCGACCTTGCAGGTATCATCACCCTTGCGGTCTCCCTGCGCTTGAAGCTGAACGGCTCCTCGAACCTCGCCGCGTACGGGTGGCCCGGCGCAAATCCCAGCATGTATACGTAATAGTCATGCTGCGAGTGCTTACGTATGATCTCCTCCGGTGTGGTGTGCTCAAGCTCGGCACAGTACTCGAGATCGGGTCCGAATTCCCCGCCGTAGCAGATAGGGACTTCCACTATCCGCTTTTTGCTCCCGGAGATCTCCTTCATCGTCTGAGTTCTTTTCATTATTTCTTCTGACAGCTCCCTGAACCGTATTACTTCAGGTCTGTAATGAACCATCAGGCTGGCATATGTCGGAAGCATCTCGGTGACGCCTTCTATAGGGTTCTTCTCGAGCTCCGCCTGAAGCATCAGCACTCTGTGGTTTACCTCCAGGCTTATCTCAGATCCCATCTGTACGGAAACCGCCTTGTCTCCCGAAATGAGTATCCTGATATCTTCCATGTGTCTGCTCCTTACTTATCAGTCAGGTTCTTCAGTCAGCTCCAGCGTTTCAACGATCTTGTTGAATCCGCTAAGATCGTATGTCGTTCCCTCGCCGTTAAGGATGCGCTGCAGGAGTTTCGCTTCCTTCTCCTCTCTTGCCAGCGTCTTGTCGTAGACTTCCTGAGCTATCTCCTTCGGTACTACTACGACGTCGTCATTATCTGCGAATACCAGATCTCCCGGATGGATCGTAACTCCGCACATCACTATCGGGTGATTGATGGTTCCCGGGAAGGCCTTTGTAGTACCGACTACGTTTATTCCCGATGAGAAGACCGGAAAGTCGAGTTCCTTCATCAGCATGGTGTCTCTCACGGAGCCGTCTGTTATAAGGCCAGCGCAGCCCTGCATCTTGGCCGAGGCGCTCATCATTCCGCCCCACATTCCGCCGGTCCTTGTATCTCCCTGGTAAGAGACCATGAGCACATCTCCCGGCTTAAGCATTGAGATCGCCTTGTGGAGGATCACGTTGTCTCCCGGGCGGGCTTCAGCTGTGAAAGCTACTCCGCAGATCCTTGATCCCGGCCATACCGGATGGACCTTGCCGCCGAAAGCGTTTTTTCTGCCCATGCTCTCGTGAATGGAAGCGCTTTCCTCAAACTCTGCAAACTTTGCTACCAATTCAGCCGGCACCTTGTCGTAATGCTTAATTACATCAAACATATTCGATACACTCCTTCTACTCTCTCTGGTATCTGTATTTCTTAATGTATAGATATCACACGGGCAATAATAAGTAAAATGAATGATATTTCTTTAATTTATAAGAAAATTGCATATTTATCTGTGGTACAATTTTAGCGGGACAAATACGCATAAAAGCCCCTTGCGGCACGGAGACAAAGTGTATGAAACAGATAGATATTGAGACCTTTCTGACCCTCAACAAAACCGGCAGCCTTACCAAGGCCGCGGACATTCTTTATGTGTCCCAGCCGACCGTAAGCCATAGGCTGAAAGATCTCGAGGAAGAGCTCGGGATACAGCTTCTTATGCGCGGCAAGGGTCAGCGCAGGATAGAACTTACGCAAAAGGGTGAGGAATTCGTTTCGATCGCAGAAAGATGGCTTGCCCTCATATCAGAAACCACGACTCTGCGGAATCAGGAGGATGAAGTATATCTGAGGATAGGATGTCCCAACACCCTTAACAGCACTGTCATGCTCCCTTTTTACAGGCAGATCATGAATGAACCCGAGCTGAACCTCAGGCTCAAATTGTCGACCCATTATTCATATAACATATACGACCTCCTGGAACAGCATGCCATTGACATAGGATTCGTGTTCCACCTGCTCCATTTCAAGAACATAATCGTGGAGCCGGTGCTTAAGGAGCGCATGGTGCTGGTGCAGGAAGCAGAGAACGCCATCCAAAAGGACAGCATACACCTGGCCGAGCTCGACCCGAAAAATGAGGTCTCCTTTTACTGGGAAAGCAATTATCAGATATGGCA
>DFHY01000129.1:32385-34923 GCA_002371345.1 Lachnospiraceae bacterium UBA3711 | reverse complement strand
TCATGTCACAGGCCTCCCAGGCAGGTATTCTTGTCCTGAGCCATCTGCAGGAAGCGGCGCAGCCAGAGCGTGGGTACGCGGCTGAATATCTGAACGGCATTATGGAGGAGTTTGAATGTGACCGCCGGTATGCTGCTGAGGATATTCTGGAAAAGGACTGGGACAGGCTCACGGATAAAGACTTCGAGGGTATCTGCTCCTGCGGGCGCCGGCTTTCCGACCACATCAAGCTGCCGCTTGAGGATGGGCACGGCTTCTCTTCCCTGTATTTTATGAATATGTCCCTGTCAGTGGCGGAGATGAAGGAAAAGGCCGCGGAGCTGTTTCAGGACGGTTCCCTTGGAGGGATCCTTCGTATTAAGGGATTTCACTTTGAAGACGGGAAATGGTATGAGCTGAACGCGTCCAGGTCGGGCGTTACGGTGAAAGAGTGCGGAGCAGGACAGGAGATATGGATCGTGATCGGGGAAAACCTGGATCATGAGGCGATTCAAAGAAGAATCTGATTGTTTATAGTGAGTATGTGCCGGATATATGCTATAATAATGAGACATTGAACATATCAATGTCTCATTGTTTTTTGCAAATGTTGTCCGGCAGTTATTGGTAGATGGATAAAGGCATGAATAGATACGGTTTTGACGAGAATACTCAGGTAGTATCTGATGGTCTTGCCCGGACTGATTCTGAGAGAGAACATGACGGGAAGAAGATCGAAGAACTGAAGGCCGCCTATAAGGAAGCCCTGGACACAAGCGCGGCTTACGAGAATATCGTCAATGCGCTGGCTGAGGATTATTTCAATCTGTATTATGTGAATGTGGAGACCGACGAGTACATTGAATACGGTTCAAGGACCAGCAAGGGCCAGAAGTCGGCAAAGAAGTACGGGACCGATTTCTTCAGGGAGAGCATGGAGAATGCCAGACACCTGATCTATGAGAATGACCAGGCCGGTTTTATGTCGGTTATCGATAAGAAGAATCTGATGGAACTCACCGGGAAGCATGGCACGTATGTCTTCCACTACCGTCTGCTTATAGATGCTGTTCCGACCTATGTCAGCCTGAAGGCTGCAAGGATCCCCGATGATGACAGACACATTATCATCGGCATCAGCAATGTAGATGCTCAGACGAAGGATCGTATGGCCGCTGAGCGCGCGATGGAGGAGAGGAAGGCTTATCAGCGGATCAGCGCGCTGAACGGTGATATTATCGTCCTGTATTTTATCGACCTTGAAAACGATCATTATGTAGAGTTCAGCTCTTCCAGGAGTTATGAAGACCTGGGCCTCGCCAAACAGGGCGTGGATTTCTTCAGGTCAACCTTTGAGAACAGCTTCAGGACTGTCCATCCGGAGGATCAGGCTCTGTTTCATTCCCAGATCACGAAGGAGAATATTCTTGCGGCGATAGAGAGGGACGGTATGTTCGTGATGGACTACCGGCTGCTGAGCGGCGGCCTTCCGACATATGTCAGGCTGAAAGCGGCGAGGATAGAAGAAGACGGGAAGCCTATGCTGATCATAGGACTGATGGACGAGGATGTTCAGATACGCCAGGAACAGGAATACGCGCGCAAGCTTACGGCCGCAAGGACTATGGCTACCATCGATTCTCTGACAGGCGCGAAGAACAAACATGCCTATGTTCAGTGGGAAGAAACGATTGACGCGGAGATAAAGAACGGCGTGCAGGGACCGTTCGCGGTAGTAGTATGCGATGTCAATAACCTTAAGGCGGTAAATGACCTGTACGGACATAAAGAAGGTGACGAGTGCATCAGGAGAGCATGCGCTAAGATATGCGGTATCTTCGGCAACAGTCCTGTATTCAGAATCGGCGGCGATGAGTTCGTGGTTATTCTGACCGGAGAGGATTATGAACAGCGGGAAAAACTGATGGAACAGGTCAGTGCCATTCCGGAGGACCCGTCGAGGGCGGTTATGGGCGGAACCATAGCAGCCGGAATGGTCGAATACGACAATACACGTCATGACTCTCTTGTAGGTGTTTTTGAAGAGGCCGACAAGGCTATGTATGAGAGAAAGCAGTTTATCAAACAGACCTTGTCGTCTGAGGATGCCATGCCGGAGGATGATCCGGTCGATGACGAGATTCCTGTTATCAATATCCGCAAACGTATACTGATTGCCGATGATATAGAGAGCAACCGCGAGATCCTTGGTGATCTTCTGGAGAAAGAGTACGACATACTGTATGCCTCTGACGGCGAGGAAGCCCTCAAAGTACTCCGCGGCAATAAAGGAGAGATTGACCTTGTAATTCTCGATCTGTACATGCCGGGCATGAACGGACGCGAGGTGATAACCGAGATGCAGGTCGATGATGATCTCATGACGATTCCGGTAATATTTCTGACAGTCGATCAGGACGCTGAGCTCGACTGCCTGAAGATCGGAGCGATGGACTTTATACCGAAGCCATATCCGGATATTGAGATAGTCAAGGCACGCATAGCCAAGTGTATAGAGCTGTCTGAGAACCGCGATCTTATAAGACATACTGAACGCGA
>DFHY01000129.1:0-32271 GCA_002371345.1 Lachnospiraceae bacterium UBA3711 | reverse complement strand
CATATTTACAAAGAGACGGGGCTCGATGCATTTTCCTGTGATGTGAACCGGTTCCACGCGTTCAATAAACAGCATGGACGGAAGATGGGGGATCATCTTCTGCGCAGCATAGGCTTCAGCGTTAAGAAACTGGCTCAGAAAACCGGCGGGATCGGCTGCAGGCAGGATGGGGACACGTTCCTGCTGTACTGTCCTCACCAGGAGGACTATGAACAGTATCTCAGGGAGTTTGTGTTCGATGTATTCGGCGGGAAGGACAAGGACTGCAAGGCTAGTATAAGGTTCGGCGTATATTCATACGCGGATCAGGGATCAAACATTGAAGAAAGATTCATCTGCGCGGGTATCGCCGCGGACCGTGTAAAGGACAACCCGTACAGAATATGCGGATATTACAGTGAGATGTGATGATGACAGAGCCAGGAGTCCTGAAGCTGTGGCTGGAGGGCTGTCTGCCGGGTAAGAGTCCGGAGGTTGTGTGATATGTTCGAGAAATATGATGGCCGTATGGTTCGTGCCACGGACCGGTGGGGGCATATCTATACCGGAACAGCACGGGTTGAGTGTGCTGAATTCATGTTTCACGAGTATGGAGAGGACGAGACAGGAGTCTTTATCAGCGGAGTGCTGATATACGCCGGAGATATCGCAGATATCGAGGAGAGGCCTGAGCTGTCTGTTATACGGGCGGAACAGACCTGGCAGATAGCGGGAGCATATTATGTCCGTATCCAGGCGATGGCTAAGAAGCATCATATTACACTGCGCCAGGAGTTTGATGATCACGACGGACCTGATACAAAGTATATCGTTGTGACAGATGGAGGCTTTCCGGTAGCGACAGCGCGGATGTTTCCTCTTGATAATGATAGCATGATGATCGGCAGAGTGGTGGTGCTTCCGGAATACCGGCACAAAGGGATCGGAAGGATGGTAGTCGATGAGTGCGAGGGATGGGCTGAGGAACTGCACTATTCCAAGGCAGCAGTGGACAGCCGCGACAACAAGGTCGAATTCTATGAGCAGCTGGGGTATGAGGTCTGCGGCGATGCGGCGGACGGCGGCACATTCCGGTGTGTGAGAATGGAGAAGGAGTTGTAAAAAAGAGGACGCTTGCAGGCAGCCGCCCGCAGGCGTTTTTATGCTTTCATTTCCTGTTAGAATGAGGACATGACAGACCGCGGCCGGCAGGTATAAATGAGAGAGGGATTCGCATGATCAAACTGTTTCTGGCGGAAGATGAGATCGTGATGCGCGACGGCATCAAAAAACAGATCGACTGGAAGAAGGAAGACATTGAATTTGTAGGAGAGGCAAGCGACGGGGAGCTGGCGTGGCCCATGATCCTGGAGACGAAGCCGGATATCCTTCTGACGGATATCAAGATGCCGTTTATAGACGGGCTGGAACTGTCCGAACTTGTGAAGAAGGAACTTCCGGAGACATATATCATCATCCTGTCCGGATACGATGAGTTCTCCTACGCACAGAAGGCAGTCTCACTGGGCGTTACAGAGTATCTGCTCAAACCGCTTCCGCCCGGAAAGCTTCTGGAGTGCATCCGGAAGGTGAAGAAAAAGATCGAGGAGAACCGGAGCACGGCAGAACAGGACTGGCGGGAGGAGATCCGCAAGGAGCAGAGCGAGTACCAGAAACAGATGCTGTTCCGGGCGCTTGTCCTTGGAGACAAACAGCTGCCGGACCTTCTCAAGATGGCGGAAGAACTGCATATGAACATAACTGCCCGCTACTACCAGATGCTTCTTCTGACGGTGCGCGAAGGAGGGACCGGCCGGCTTACGTTCAGCTTCCGGGAGGAACTTGCCGGGCTGGTCGATCAGGTCGAAGGGTGGTACTTTTTTGACCGCGGAGAGGATGGCTTCGCACTTCTCGGAGGAGGGAACGACGCCCGGGAGCTGCAGGCGCTGAGCAGCCGGATGATTGAGCGTCTGACTGACAGGATCCGGGCCGATGAGTGCCGTTCTTATTTCATCGGAGAGGGAGAGATAGTCAACCGGATCAGCGACATCGGCAGATCGTTCTATGAGGCAAACCGAGCATTTTCATACCGGTTTATCTATGGCATGAACAAGGTTGTGCACTCCAGCGAACTGTCCTCCGATCATTTGCGCCAGGAGACTCCGGGGCTGGATGTGGAAGGAGCGGTCACCAACGAGAATTCCAGGGAAGTGCTGGATGAGTTCATGCATACCGGAACCTATGAGGAGATCGAGCCGTTTATAGAAGAGATTTTCAATTCGATCGGGGAGAACAACCTCCGATCCCGAATCTTCCTGAATTATCAGGTCATGGATATGTATTTCTCAATGGTCCGCTTTCTGAAGGAAATGGATCATCCGGCAGATGAGATCGATCAGATCTGCGGGGACATCAACACCTTTCTGAAGGGGCAGGTCACGGTGGCCCAGGCAAGACAGTATCTCTGCTCTTATCTGAAGGAACTGATACGGATCCGTGACAGCCATACGGAGAAGCGCTACAGCCGCATGATCCGAGAGGCAGTCCGTTACATTGATGAGAATTATGACAATGAGGACATCTCCCGAAATGTGGTGGCGGAAGCGGCGAACATCAGCCCGAATCATTTTTCTTCCATCTTCTCGCAGGAGATGGGTATGACGTTCATAGAGTATCTGATCCAGAAGAGGATGGAGCGTGCCAAACAGCTGCTTAGAACCACCACACTGCGAAGCTCTGAGATCGCTTATCAGGTGGGTTACAGAGATCCGCATTATTTCAGTTTTATGTTTAAGAAGACTCAGGGGATGCCCCCGAAGGAATACCGCGCGAAGCGCGCCAGGCAGATCGAAGAATAAGCGGCCGGGCAGGAATCGGAGAAGAAATGAGGATGGTACGAAGAGGTTTATCGAACATCAACCAGAGGATCGAGAACATGGATCTGCAGCGGAAGCTGTCGATCATCAGCGGCGTGATCATCGTTCCCTTTGTGGCGGTCATTCTGTTCCTGCTGGTCATGTTCGACCGGTATGGCAACTCCTATGACGGGATCGTGCAGAACGTCACGCTCGTCAACGTGTACAATATCCGCTTCAAGGAGGATATGGACTCTGTTATGTACCAGATGGTCGCAAGATCGCTGAGCAAGGAGGAGGTCGAGGACGTCATCGGGGTGAAGAATCCGGACCGCATGATCGATGAAGCCTATGACAGCTTCAGCCGGCTGGAGATCACTTCGACTTCCCCACAGGCCTCGCAGGTCAGCGGGCATATCCTGAAGCTGCTGGAGACTCTTCGCAAACACGTTACGGAGATCGACAGCCAGGTCAAGGTGACCGGCAGCTACGAGCAGAATATGGTGAAGCTGGATACCGATATACGGATCATTACCGAACTGATCCAGGAGCGTATCGCAGAGTATCTGTCCTATGAGACCGTAGGCATGGAACAGGTCCGGCAGGAGATGGCCGCATCAAGAAACCATCTGATCCGTACCGCCGTGATCTTCCTGCTGCTGATCATTGCAGTGGTAAGCCTGATGGCGATGATGATCACAAGAAGCATCACCCACCCGATCAGGGCCTTGTGTGACGCTGCGGAGAAGATCGGACAGGGCCATTTCGAGACCAGAGTTCATATCGCGGCAAAAAATGAGCTTGCCCTTCTGGGAGACAGCTTTAACCATATGGCAGAGCAGATCACAGTTCTCATCGAAGACATCCAGACCGAGCAGATATACAACCGGAACATGGAACTGAAACTGCTCCAGGCCCAGATCAACCCGCATTTCCTGTACAACACACTGGACAATATCATCTGGCTGACTGAGGCGGACCGCAAGGAGGATGTCGTATCCATCGTCATGTCCCTGTCGCAGTTCTTCCGCACGACTCTGTCCGGCGGCAGGGATATCATCACCCTCAGCGAGGAGATCTCCCACGTGGAGGCCTACTTACAGATCCAGCAGTTCCGTTACCGGGACATCCTGTCCTACCGGATCGAACTTCCGGAAGAAGTCCGGCAGGTCCCGGTCATCAAGATGACGCTTCAGCCACTTGTGGAAAATGCGCTGTACCACGGAATCAAGAATAAGCGCGGGATGGGGGAGATCCGCATCACAGCCAGAAGAGACGGCGAGGATGCCTTAATCATGGTCTCCGACAACGGAATCGGTATGAAACCGGAAGAACTGGAGCACCTTCAGGCCCTTGCGGACGGAAAGCAGAAGACATCCTCCGACAACAACGGCTTCGGGGTTGCCAATGTGGTACAGCGTCTCAAGCTGAACTTCGGAGACCGGTACGGACTGGACATTGAGAGCACTTACGGGGAGGGGACGACCATCACGGTTCACACCCCGGGTGAATGAAAATCAACTTTTTCTGGATGAAAACAAACTTTTTTATCAAAATCGAACTTTTTCGGGAAATGATTCCATGGCTGCCCCGCGAAAGCGGACCTACAATGTGGTTACCAACTATAGGAAGCGGCGGGGAAGACCGACCGCCGGAAGAAAAAAGGAGGATCTTATGAGGAAAGGTTTAGTATTAACGTTCGCAGTAGCCGGTGCAATGTTTGCAGGTTGTATGACCGCTTCAGCTGATGAGCTGATCAACGTCGGATTTGCACAGGTTGGACATGAGTCTGACTGGCGTACCGCCTCCACCAAGTCATGCCAGGATGTCTTCTCTGAGGAGAACGGCTACAATCTGAGCTTTGTTGACTGTGACAATGACGAAGCCGCGCAGAAGGAAGCAGTCCGCTCCTTCATCGAGCAGGAAGTTGACTACATCATCATCGACCCGATCATTGCTACCGGTTGGGATACCGTTCTTACCGAGTGCGAAGAAGCCGGCATTCCGGTTATCGTAATCGACCGTACCATCGATGACTCCGACAAGTATGTATCATGGGTAGGCTCCAACTTCAAGACAGAAGGTCTTGCGGCCGGCGAATGGCTGAAGGCTTATGCTGAGAAGAAGGGCATCGATGAGATCAACGCCCTGGTTATCTCCGGTTCCACCGGCGCATCCGCTCAGATCGGCCGTTCAGACGGTTTTGCTGAGGTTGCTGAGGCCAATGGCTGGAATATCCTTGACGAGCAGACCGGTGACTTCACCGAGGCCGGCGGCCAGGAAGTCATGGAGTCTTACTGCAAGTCCTATGAAGGACAGTTCAATGTTGTTGTCTGCCAGAATGATAACGAAGCATTCGGCGCTATGACCGCTATGGACAACGCTGGTGTTTCCTATGGCCCGAACGGCGATGTCATCCTCATCTCCTTCGACGCCTGCACAGCCGGCCTGGAAGATGTCAAGGCTGAGAAGATCACAGCTGACTTCGAGTGCAACCCGCTTGCGGCTCCGTTCGTAGAGGAAGTTATCCAGCAGCTTGAGGCTGGAGAAGAGCCTGAGAAGGAAGTTTACATGGTTGAGCACTGGTATGCGCTGGACGACGCTGTTGTTGATTTCGAGGTCGACGGCGAGCCGCAGGAGATGACCGTTGTAACTGACGATGTCATTGAAGCTCAGTATTAATTCAGACTGAAGTTCTTTTGTGAACCGAAACGAACAGTTCCCCCCGTCCGGACCATCTGGTCTGGACGAGGTGCTGAATAGGACAGGACACGGGGGACGGTTCTTTTGTGTTTCATGAGTCAACACAGAAGGGCCGTCCCCCTGATTTCTGTTTACAGGATGGCAGCCGGAAGACGCCATGAAGGGATGTATGAGAATCTGGAAAGGAGCAGATGTATGGAGGAAAATGTTGTACTGACTGCCAGAGGCATCACCATGACATTTCCCGGAGTGAGGGCCCTGGAGAACGTTGACTTTACGCTCCGCCGGGGAGAGATCCATGCGCTGATGGGTGAAAACGGAGCAGGCAAGTCGACTCTGATCAAATGCCTGACCGGTATCAACGACTTTGAAGCGGGAGAGATACACATCGCAGGGATCGACGGACCCGTGAAAAACCATTCCACAAGAGACGCACAGAGCGTCGGCATATCGACTGTGTATCAGGAGGTCAATCTCTGCCCGAACCTCTCGGTTGCGGAGAATTTGTTTATCGGAAGAGAGCCGATGACGGCTTTTCATACCATTGACAGGAAAGCCTACAACAAGCGTTCCCAGAAGATCATGGACGATCTCGGGATCTCGGTAGATGTAACACAGAATCTGGAAAATTATTCTCTCGCGATCCAGCAGATGGTAGCGATCGCAAGAGCCGTAGATATGGACTGTAAGGTACTGATCCTGGATGAGCCGACTTCATCTCTTGATGACGAAGAGGTCGAGAAGCTGTTTGTGCTGATGCGAAGGCTCAGGGACCAGGGCGTCGGAATTATCTTTGTCACCCATTTCCTGGAGCAGGTATATACCGTATGCGACCGCATCACCGTACTTCGGGACGGACATTTTGTGGGTGAGTACCCCATCGCGGAGCTGCCGCGTGTCAAACTGGTTGCGGCGATGATGGGCAAGAATCTGGATGATCTGGAAGAGATCGGCAAGGATCATACTGACAATGCAGCCTCGAAGGAACTGGAGATCAGCGCCAGGGGACTGAGCCATACGGGAACGGTGAAGCCCTTTGATCTTGATATCCACAAGGGCGAAGTGGTCGGAGTGGCCGGCCTTCTGGGTTCGGGACGCTCGGAACTCGCAAGGGCGATCTACGGCGCGGACAAGGCCAGCACCGGAACGCTTCAGGTCGACGGCAAGACGGCGAAGATCAATCAGCCCATCGACGCAATGCATCTTGGCATGGGCATGCTTCCTGACGACCGTAAGGCAGAGGGGATCATCGGCGACCTGTCGGTCCGTGAGAACATGATCCTTGCCCTGCAGGCAAAGCAGGGAATGTTCAAGCCTCTCTCCAGAGCAAAGCAGGAAGAATTGGTGGATGAGTATATCAAACTCCTCCAGGTTAAGACGGCAGGCAAGGAGACGCTGATCAAACAGCTCTCCGGCGGCAACCAGCAGAAGGTCATTCTCGGAAGATGGCTGATCACACAGCCTGACTTCCTGATCCTGGACGAGCCCACCCGCGGTATCGACGTAGGAACCAAGGCGGAGATTCAGAAACTGATCCTGAAGCTGGCGGCGGAAGGCAAGAGTATTCTGTTCATTTCATCTGAGATATCAGAGATGCTTCGTACCTGCAGCCGCATGGCGATCATGCGCGACGGAGAGAAGGTCGATGAACTGGATCACGATCTGACACAGGAGAGTGTTATGAAGGCGATCGCGGGAGGTGAGCAGAACAATGACTAAGAAATCCCTCTGGAGACGGCTGGCTGACAGCGGCCTGCTTCTCCCCATCGTGTCACTGCTTCTCGTCATGGCAGTGAACATCGTGTTTGATATTGTATCGGGCAACAATCCGTTCAACTTCTTCATGGTTACACTGCAGCACACCACGTCCAACGGAAATGTCCTGTACGGACGTATCATTGATGTCCTGAACCGCGGCAGTGAAGCAGCGATTCTGGCCATTGGCATGACGCTGGTCGTATCTTCCTCAGCCGGTACTGACATCTCTGTCGGATCCGTGATGAGCCTGTGCGCAAGCTTCTGCTGCATGCTTCTGGCAGGATATGGCGTCTCTTCGACGAGTACGCTGGCCGTGCCGCTGATCGTCGGTGTGCTGGGCGGCATCCTGATGGGCGCGCTCTGCGGAACATTTAACGGGACTCTGGTTGCCTACTTCGGCATCCAGCCTATGGTAGCGACACTGATCCTGTATTCGGCTGCCAGAGCCATCGGTCTGCTTCTGTGTAACGACCTGATCGTCTATATACGCAACGGTTCCTTTGCATTCTTCGGAAGCTTCCTCGGGCCGATCCCGACGCCGATCGTGATCACGGCGGTCTGCATCGTTGTCATGTCGCTCCTGCTGCGCAAGTCAGCGCTGGGAATGTATATTCAGTCGGTCGGCATCAATCCGCGCGCAAGCCGTATCTCCGGCCTGAATTCCAGGCGGATCATATTCATCACCTATGTTATATGCGGACTGTTCGCAGGCATTGCAGGTATTGTCGCGTCTTCCAGGATCACATCGGCAGACTCGAATAATATCGGCCTGTATCTGGAGATGGATGCCATCCTGGCAGTAGCTCTTGGCGGAAACAGCCTGGGAGGCGGCCGTTTCAATCTGGCCGGATCCATCATCGGAGCGTACACGATCCAGGCGATCACCACGACCCTGTACGCACTGGGCGTTTCTACCACCCAGGCACCGGTATTCAAGGCAGTTATCGTCATCCTGATCGTTGCCATGCAGTCTGAGCCGGTCAAGTCTTACATGAAGAAGAGAAGACTTGCGAGGACAGCAAAGGAAGGAGGCGCCGTATGAAGAAGAGAAACGGTTTAAATGGACATACGATCCTTCTGTTAATCACGATCGGTCTGTTTATCGTTCTGTACGCGGGCGGATGCATTGCTTACGGAAGCAATGGATTCACCCATCTGCAGACCTTCCTGAATATCCTGATCACCAATGCAGGCCTGATCTGTGTTGCCTGTGGCCTCACAGTGGTCATGCTGACCGCCGGCATCGATATCTCGGTCGGCGCCCTGATCGCGATGGACTGCATGATGCTTGCGGTCGGAATGCGCAGCGGCATCGGCGCGGTTCCCATGATGCTGCTGGTCCTTCTGACAGGAATCGCATTCGGAACGTTCCAGGGATTCATGATCGGCTATCTGGGCATCCAGCCCTTCATCGTGACTATGGCCGGCATGTTCTTCTGCCGGGGCATGACGGCTGTGATCTGTACCGACCAGGTATCGATCACGAAGGAGATCAACGAGACCTTTTACAACCTGGCAAATATGAAGATCAATATTCCCTTCGGCGGCTATACGAACAAGAAGGGAATGTACATGACACCGTACATCCGCGTCACGGTAGTTGTTGCGCTGCTGGTGCTGGTGATCGTCTATCTGATGCTCCGCTACACCAAGTTCGGCCGCTCCCTGTATGCGGTAGGCGGCAACGCACAGTCGGCAGCCATGATGGGACTTAACGTCAAGTCCATCCGGATGCGCGCGCACATGCTGTGCTCAGTTCTGGCTTCCATCGGCGGTATTTGCTACTGCCTGAACACCATGGCAGGATCCGTATCACAGGCGCTGGGCCTTGAGATGGACGCGATCTCCTCCGCGGTTATCGGAGGTACGCTTCTGACAGGCGGCGTCGGCAATGTATTTGGATCGTTCTTCGGAGTTCTGATCAACGGAACGATCTCATCCATTGTCAAGACGAACGGAAAACTCGCCAGTTCATGGCCGAATATCCTGACAGCTATCCTGCTGTTTGTCTTCATTGTCATTCAGAGTATATTTGCCGCAGTGAGAAACAGAAGAAAGTAAACGCATCACAGACCGGTTCGGAGAGTAGGATGAAGTTGAGTTGTATAGCATCGGCCGGGGGATCTCCCCGGCTGCGGGCAATGCACAGCGGTGCGGCAGTCCTGGCGGCGGCAGCGGCGCTCCTTGCCTGCGGGTGCGGCAGGAATTCCGTGCCGCAGCCCGGCACAAATGAATACGCCCAATCCGGATACTCTGCCTCCATGCCGGAATCGGAGGGATATCAGGGCAGACCGCGCACTGAGTTTTATCTGACAGAGGAGCCGGTTGCGATCAATAAGGGAGACCAGCTCACGATCGGATTCTCACAGATCGGTGCGGAATCAGACTGGAGGCTGGCAAGCAGCGCGTCCATGGAGCAGGTCTTCACCTCGGACAATGGCTATAATCTGATCTTCAGCAACGGACAGCAGAAGCAGGAGAACCAGATCAAGGCCATCCGGGAGTTCATCAGCCAGGATGTGGATTACATCATTCTGGATCCCCTGACGGAAACCGGCTGGGAATCCTCCCTGCAGGAAGCAAAAGACGCACAGATCCCCGTGATTATTGTGGACCGTGAGGTCAGGGTAGAAGATGAAGATCTCTATTCGGTCTGGGTCGGATCGGATTTCAGACTGGAAGGCGACAGGGCCTGTGCCTGGCTGGCGGCCTGGCTGGACAGCCAGCCGCAGCTGAAGGACCGTGAGATCGGCATCGTTCACCTGCAGGGCACATTGGATGCTTCCGCCCAGATCGGCCGCAGCAAGGCGCTGGAGGATGCCGTGAAGCAGCATGACAACTGGAAACTGCTGGATGTGGAATGCGGTGATTTCGTACAGGCGAAAGGCCGTGAGGTCATGGAGAGCATGATCGAAGAGCATGGCTCCGCGATCCAGGTGGTCTACTGTGAGAATGACAACATGGCATATGGAGCCCTGGAAGCCCTGGAAAGCGCGGGCATGACTGCCGGCGCGGATATTGCGGCCGGTGAAGTGCTTGTGATCTCTTTCGACGCGGCAAGGCAGGGGCTGGAGGATACGCTGAGCGGAAAGATTGCCGTAGATACGGAATGCAATCCGCTGTATGCCCCGATACTCAGCCGGATCATCATGGCTCTGGAACAGGGAACCGACCTGCCCAAGCGTAATTACTATGAAGAGAAACAGTTCAGCAGCATAGAGGAGATCAGTGAGGTTACGGTGAATGGCAAGGCATATGACGTCACACAGTTGTCTGAAGACCTGATCCATGCAAGAGTATATTAAGACCTTTGTTTGCGGCAGCTGCCATAGCAGCTGCCGCAATTTTTATTTCTATTCGCCACCCTCACAGCGAAGAACACTTTGTGTTCTTCGCTGTGGGCGGTCAGAGGCGCTTCGCGCCTTCCCCGCCCACTGTAAACCGTCAGAAACCGCCCGGCAGGCAAGCCTGCCGTTCCGGATTTTGACAGTTTACAGGGGGTGCTGAATAGTCACCATATTATTGAACCAATGCTTGACAAAATAATATTTCATAACTATACTGAAATTGTCATTTGAACAAGGGGATAATGCCGAATGATATGGCGAAAAGCCATCATTTTATTGACAATATCCCCGAGTCTAACGAAATATTATTTTATGGAGGTAGAAACATGACAGGTTGGATGAAGAAAAGTCTTGTTGTAGCAGCCGCGGCTGCGATGACTGTCGGTATGACCGCAATTGCGTCGGCCGAGGATGTCACTCTTGAGTTCCAGCAGTGGTGGGGAGTTGAGCTTCCTGACGGAGCACTGCAGGAAATCGTTGACGGATTCACGGAAGAGACCGGTGTCGGAATTGAGCTTCTCAGCAATCCGTACGCTGATACCAAGACACAGGTTGCTGCCGGCGCGGCTACCGGAACAATGGCTGATGTCGTCGGTCTTGACGGATCATGGGTATATGACTTCGCGCAGCAGGAAGCGATCGCCAACCTGTCTGAGCTGATGGAAGCCGACGGCTATGATGATTCACAGCTTTCCGACCAGATCAAGTACGAGGGAAGCACATACATGATCCCGGTTGTCAACTTCGCTTATCCGCTGTATGTCAACCTTGACATCCTGGAAGAGGCAGGCGTGGAAGAGATCCCGACAAACTGGACGGAGTTCCTTGAGGCATGTGACAAGATCGCGGAGAATACAGACTACGCGGCGTACTGCATCCCGCTGAACACCGAGGCTCCGAACGGAATCCAGAACCAGTTCAGCAGCTGGCTGTGGGCATCAGGCGGATCCCTGCTTGAGGATGGAAAGCCGGCCCTGACCGACAATGAACTTCTTACTTCTCTTGTAGACTACTTCAAGGTCATGAAGGAGAGCGGATACCTCTCTGACGGCGTTGAGGCAATGCATGAGCAGGATATGGTAAATGAGTTCGAGAACGGCCGCCTTGCATTCATGGTCGACGGAATCTCCCATCTGACCACGATCAAGAATGAGAGCCCGGATCTCAACTTCACCTATGCTCCGATGCCGAAGGCTGACGACTATGACGGACCGAGCGGCCTGGATGTTGCCTGCTGGGGAATCGGCATCGCCGAGAACTGCGAGCACAAGGAAGAGGCTATGGCATTCATCGAGTACATGATGAGCCCGGAAGTCAACGCAAAGCTTTCTCAGCTTGCGAACGCGTTCCCCGGAAACTCCACTGCTGAGCCGGATTACTCTGAGAACGATGAGCTGTTCCTGAAGGCTTTCGATATCTTCCAGGAAGGCTATGCGATCAACGAGTTCACCGGAGCCCCGACTGCTGAGGATCTGATGAGAAGCATGAACGAGCAGCTGATCCTCTACTTCGACGGCGATACCGACAGTGCTGAGGATATGCTGGCGGCTACCCAGGAAGCCTGGGAAGAGGCCTACAACTAAAGCGATCCGCTCTGGTTTCACAGGAGTCCCTGTATAAACGTAGAATGGATCGCATGACAGCTGTTGTATGACAGAAGCATGACGGAGGGGGCGCACTTAATGTACGCCCCCTTTTTGTAAAAGACGCTGACGGATGCCGCGGCAGCGCAATGGGAAAAGACTGCCTGAGCGGCCGCGCGGCCTGGCGCAGGTACGCCGGCGGCGTACTTGAATGCCGTAATGCAAGGAGGTAACGCCTGGCTATGAATGCAAAATTAAAAAAGAAGCTGACGCCTTACGGGTATCTGCTTCCGACCATCATCCTGATGTTGATCCTTCTGGTGATACCAATCGTGATGGTGATCGGCTACTCTCTGTATGATAATGTGATCGCGAACAAGAATCCCGTGTTCGTAGGACTCTCAAATTACCAGAAGGTTCTGACTAACTCTGATTTCTGGACAGCGGTCGGACATACCTTGTTTTTTGTGATTGTAAGCATTGTCGCTCACATGATCATCGGGATGGTATTTGCGCTCATTCTCAATACCCGGTATCTGGGAACCAGGACAAAGGGCATCTTCCGGGCGATCTATGCGCTTCCATGGATGTTCACCGCCTCAGTTATTGCCATAACATGGCGCATGCTGCTGGATCCGAACGGTGTCCTGAACTTCTTTATCCAGTTCTTCCACATCTCTTCGGAGAAGGTGACATTCCTGGCTTCGCGCGACATCGCGCTCCAGTCGGTGACGCTGATTAATATATGGTCCGGCTATCCGTTCTATATGATCAGTATTCTCGCCGGCCTTCAGGGAATATCCCCGGATCTGTATGAGGCGGCCGCGCTTGACGGAGCTGACGCGGTTCACTCATTTACTGGAGTGACAATACCGCAGCTGCGTCCCATACTTATCAGTCTGATTATGCTTGACTTCGTCTGGACGCTGCAGCAGTTCGCCCTGATCTGGATGACCACGGGAGGCGGGCCTGTCAACGCGACCGAGACCGTCAGTACCTGGATCTATAAACAGGGCTTTACGAAGTTCCAGTATTCGATGGCATCGACAGGCGCCGTTATCCTGCTGATTGTCTGTACGATAATAGGAATCTTCTATGTAAGGCACCAGAAAGCGGAGGAATAAGCCATGATCGGAAAACAGAAAAAACCTGTTAAGGTACTGATAATTATCCTCCTGATTCTGGGGGCCATATGGGCGGGCTTCCCTGTCCTGTGGATGCTGTCCAATTCCTTTAAGACCAATGCCGAGATCTTCGAGTTTCCGCCCAAACTGATAACTGAGAACTTCAGCTTCACGGCATACGCGAAGATATTCCAGAACCCGGAGCAGGTGCGTTTCTTCCTGAACAGCTACGCCATATCGGGAATAGTTGTCGTGCTTACACTGTTCATCGGAATTATGGCTTCATATGCTTTCAGCCGGTTTGAATTCAGGGGAAAGGCCCTGATCAATACGGTCATCGTGGCGGTTCAGGCGGTTCCGCCTATCACGCTGCTCATCCCGTACCTTAGCCTGATCGTCACGCTGAAGCTGTTCAACACATACTGGGCTCTGGTTCTGACATACCTGGTTTTTACGCTTCCGTACTGTATCCTTATGGTTACGGGCTACCTGAATACGATGCCGAGGGCACTTGACGAGGCTGTCATGATCGACGGCGGGTCAAGGTGGACCGCGCTGTGGAAGATCCTCATTCCGTCAGCCATCCCGGGACTGATCTCTGTCGGTATGTACACCTTCATGCAGGCATGGAACGAGTACCTGTTCGCTCTTACTCTGACGAAGACAAATGACATGCGTACGGTTCCGGTCGGAATCAACCTCCTGATGGGCCAGCACGCGTATGAGTGGAATCAGATGATGGCAATGAGCGTGCTTGGATCACTTCCGATCCTGGTATTGTTCCTGTTCTTCCAGAAGTACTTCATCGCAGGCATGACAGCGGGTGCGGTTAAATGATGACGGTTAAGAGGGCAATTGAGATATATAATGAACTGGCTGATGTGATATCGCGGAGAAATTCCGCGGGACTCTATACGGCCATGGGATATTCCAGCAATCTCGACATACTGCTGGACTTCGATGTTGATACGTTAAATGAACTCCTCGGGAGGTACGTGCCGGACGGCGTTCTCGAGGATATGAGGCCTGCCGCGCTGATATCCTCTCACAGGGAGCTGCTGGAGACAATTGTTTACTACTGCAGCAACGGTATCGGCGGCGAGGCTGATATTTCGGATCCTGATCTCATAAGGAACAGCTTTCCATGCAAAAACGGAATGGGCGGGACGGCTGTCCAGGCGGCGCTTGCCCTGGAGCGGCTCGGAGCGCAGTCTGTTGTGCATCTGTCAGACGATTCAGAAGAGGTCAGGTCACAGCTTGACTACCCGTGCATAAGGGTTCCCCTGTCTGCGGATACCCTTGGCGGCGCTATGGATGTCAGACAGAGAAACCCGCAGGAGGTCCATGTCATACTTCAGTTCCAGAAGGGAGGCGTGATCCGGCTCGGTTCCGGGGAGGTGACAATTCCTGTTTCCAACAGGCTCATTCTCACAAAGAATACGGTAAATGTTACGCTTCCTCTGGACGAGAACTATCTTGGGTGGATTGAGAAGCATGCGGAGTGCGTCAGCAGCAATGTTCTGTCAAGCTTCAACTGTATCCTTGACCCTGATGTCCTGAGAGAGCGGCTGGAGAGAGTCAAGTCACATGTCGATGCCTACCGGGCTGCCAACCCCGATGGCATAGTGTACTTCGAGGACGCGCATTATCATGACAGGACGGTGCGCCGGCTGTGTATAGAAACACTCTATCCGCATGTGGACATCATGAGCATGAACGAAGAGGAGCTTAAGTATACGCTGGATATGTTCGGCAAGCCGGTTGATATCGACGATATATTGTCGTGCGTGGAGGGCGTCGACTATCTGAGAAAAACCTGCGGGATAAGAAAAGGCGTGATCGTCCATACTAAAGACTATGCTATGTATTCCGGGGACAGAACAGGACTTGATATAGAACGGGGAATGGTGTACGGCGCACTTCTCGCGACGGCGAAGGCCGCGTTCGGGAGTTACGGAAGCGATGAACAGATCCGCAGCATTCTGGACGGCGAGCTGAGCGGGAGAGGGATCAGCGCCATGGAGACAGCCTCATCACACGGGCTGGATGAGCGCGTGTGTGTGGTCCCGACATTCTACCTTGATAAGCCGAAATACACCATCGGCCTGGGCGATTCTTTTACCGGAGGCGTTCAGCTGTGCTTTAACAGCTGTTTGCATCATAAATAATATTAAATCTTAGGAGGTATTTTGCCATGTTAATGAATATGAAGGATATTCTCGCGGTCGCCAAGGAGCACAGGTTTGCGATACCTGCGTTCAATATGAGTGACTGGTCCATGTTCCTCGGCGTTATGGATCTGTGCGAGGAGACGAACTCTCCGGTGATTCTGGAGATCCACCCTGACGAGCTGAGCTTCACGGGACCTGACTTCGTGTGCGGGATCAGAGAGAGGGCCATGAAGTCCCCGGTTCCGGTATGCATCCATCTTGATCACTGCAGCGACTTTGGAAAGATTATTTACGCGATTCAGAGCGGTTTTACCTCTGTCATGTTTGACGGCGCTCATCTTCCGTTTGAGGAGAATATCGCCGGCGCGAAGAAGGTCGTTGAAGCGGCTCATCCGGCAAATGTCTCTGTCGAGGCTGAGCTTGGAACCATCGGCAGCACTAATCCGGCTGACCTTGAGGGCGGCGCCGCGCAGATCATTTACACGGATCCTGATGACGCGGCAAGGTTTGTCAGGGAGACAGGCGTCGATACGCTGGCGGTCGCGATCGGAACCTGCCACGGACTGTATCCGGCGGGCATGAAGCCGGAGCTGAAGCTTGATATCCTGAAGGCCATCGAAGCGAAGGTCAGCTGCCCGCTCGTTCTTCACGGCGGATCAAACAATCCTGACAAGGAGATCGGCGAGTCTGTCACCCTCGGAATCAACAAGATCAACATCTCGTCGGATATAAAGGTCGCGTACTTTGAGAAGATGCGTGAGGTCCTTCAGGACAAGGGGCTGAGAGAGCCGAACGAGATCGAGCCGCCCTGCATCGAGGCGATGAAGGTTGTCGCGAAGCATAAGCTGGATCTGTTCCAGACGACGGGGAAGGCTTCACTATATAAGTAAAATATAGTATGATTAATTCAGCCGGATAAGTATTTGATAAGACCGGAAGTGCGCCGCATTTCCGGTCTTATCGTAAACGAATTAAGCTAATTCGTTTACGATAAACGCTCCGCGGGGATGCGCACGGGTTTTGTAAGGAATTATGCCGCTTTCAGCGGACAAAATCCTGCGCAGGAAACTCCTAAAACGCAGACGTTTTGGGCGTTTCCTATAAATGATAGGAAAGTGGTGTACGCTATGAAGGATGTGGGATGCATTGACATAGAGGTACTGAGTGCGATACGGGAAAAGTATGATGAACTCTTTCCGGCTGAACGCAAGACCGCTGACTATGTGCTGGCTCATACGGATGAGGCTGTTCAGCTGAATGTGTCGGCTCTGGCCCAGGCGAGCGGTGTGAGCGACGCGACGATCATCCGTTTTGCGCATCATCTGGGCTTCAGCGGATACTACCAGTTCCGACTTGCGCTGTCGAGAGATCTGGGGAAGAAGCAGCAGGACGCGGCGGACCATGAACCGGTGAGGGATGTCCTTGAACCTATATTCGAACACTATACCGCTGTGGTTGAGGCGGTCAGGCGTGGTATGGAGCCTCAGCGTCTTCTTGACTGTGCCGGCCTGATATCAGGCGCCGGGTGCGTACATATTGCTGCCGTCGGCAATACCAGCAATATCGCGTCATACCTTCAGTTCCGTCTGGAAAGGCTGGGCGTGCGCTGTACGGGATCAAGGATGCCGGAGTACTTCATCAATCATATATCTCTTGCGCGTGAGGACGATATTCTGCTGGTCATTTCCAAGTCGGGATCATCGAGAAGGATTATGGACGCGATGCGGCTTGGGATACAGAAAGGGCTTAAGATAATAGTTATATCCTCGGATCCCGAGTCGCCGGCCGCCCGGCTTGCCGATTATGTGCTTGATTCAGGCGGAGGGATGAGCCTTAATCTGGAGGAGCGCAGAAGAGGGTTCTCATACCTGAGCGAATTTGTCGCGGTAGAGACACTGATTGATGTGATAGCGAATGAGAAGCAGATCCGCCTGGATCACGCGGAATACATGGAATGGATACTTGCTGAGAACAAACTGTAGGAGGAAGGGTAAGAGTAAAAACTATGCTGAAAAAGTACAGGTACGACGGAAGCAGGAAGTTTAAGCTGAACAAGGTTTCTACCGATGAGACTTCTATTGAGAAAGTGCGGGAGAAGGCCGAGGAGAAGATGCTGAAGAACTTCGCGAAGATAGGTGAACTCCAGAGGCGGCTGTACGCCGACAAGAAGGAGGGGGTCATCTTCCTGTTTCAGGCTATGGACGCCGCCGGCAAGGACGGAACAATTGCCGCTGTTCTGACATGCCTGTCACCGCACGGCGTCAAGGAATCCGCTTTCAAGTCTCCGTCGTCAAATGAGCTTGCGCATGATTTTCTGTGGAGAATCGAGCAGGAGGCTCCCATGAAGGGCGAGATCGCGATCTTCAACCGCTCTCATTATGAGGAGGTCCTGATCTACCGTGTGAAGAAGCTGTGGAAGACACAGGCGAACGCGGAGCGGATCGATCCTGACAAGATTATGGATTACCGCTATGAGGACATCTGCAATTATGAGAAGTATCTGTATCACAACAATATCCGGACAGTCAAGATATTCCTGAATGTTTCCAGGAAAGAGCAGGCGCGCCGCTTCCTGTCAAGAATTGAGGAGCCTGAGAAGAACTGGAAGTTCTCCGGATCTGACTTTGAAGAGCGCAAGTTCTGGGACGATTATCAGGAGGCGTTTGAGACCGCAATCAACAGGACGGCTACAGAAGAAGCTCCATGGTATGTAGTTCCGGCGGATCATAAGTGGTACATGCGCCTGGTCGTCAGCGAGATTATCCTTCATACCCTTGAGGACATGAACCCGAAGTATCCGAAGGTTACAAAAGAACGTCTGCAGCAGTTCGAGGGCTTCAGGGAGGTTCTCGAAAAGGAGGCCGGCAAGAGCAAGCCCGGAAAAGGTAAGGAAGGCAAGGATAAGGGGAAGAAGAAATAACTATTTTAAAGCATTGGCCATTGCGAAGGTTTGTTCGTATAATGATTCAGACGGTACAAAAGAACCGCCGGTATTACAACAGGCTTTTTAGGGGAGGAAAACAAACATGGAAGAAAAGAAAGCTCTGAACAATCAGGAACTCGACTCAGTCTCCGGAGGAGTTATGAGGACGGTTGATACCCGCAAGAACATGGACGCTGTCGTAAGAAGCGGCCCGGGTATGTCTTATCCGCAGGTCGGCTCTCTGAAGAACGGCACTCAGGCCAATACCACCGGAAACACCTCCTACAATCCGCAGGACGGCAGAACCTGGTATGAGATCAACTATCCGATGTACGGATGGATGGCAGGAAGCCTGCTTGGATATTTCTGATGGGTCTTAAGCCATTCCGGATCATCCGGTTCGGATGATGTCTCTTCAGGAATTATCAGCTAATGATACATGGATTGAATCAGCGGCGGACGCGGCATCAGCTATGATGCCGTGGCCGCTTTTTATATTCATGCGTATTATACAGTTATTTCTTCAGATACAGGACGACAGCCCGAAAGATCATGTTCTTGCAGGGCCGGTACCAGTAATTCCTGCAGATACAGGACGCTACCTGACGACTGACATGTTCAGGAACAGTCATGATGCGATTCCTGCGGCAGCGGTAGGGTACTGACATTTCCTGATTCCATATCATCATGCTTTGGGATATAATGTAACATAAAGGTCAAAAGTTGATTACAGAATGGAGATAATTATGGGACAGCAGGGAATTGGAACAAAATGTGTGCAGGCAGGCTATACGCCTGAGAATGGCGGGCCGCGTCAGATCCCGATCATTCAGTCCACGACATTCAAGTATGACACCAGCGAGGATATGGGAAAGCTGTTTGATCTGGAGGCTTCAGGATACTTCTATTCACGTCTCCAGAATCCGACCTGCGACCATGTCGCGGCAAAGATCGCCGCGATGGAGGGAGGAAGCGCAGGCATGCTGACATCTTCAGGGCAGGCGGCAAATTTCTTCGCCATCTTCAATATCTGTGAATGCGGAGACCACATTGTTTCATCCTCGACCATATACGGAGGCACATACAACCTTATCAAGGTCACACTGGCGAAGATGGGCATTGAGTCTACCTTCGTATCTCCGGACGCGACGGATGAGGAGCTTGACGCCGCCTTCAGACCGAATACCAGGGTCATGTTCGGAGAGTCGATTGCCAATCCCGCGCTGACTGTACTTGATATCGAGAGATTTGCCGCCGCGGCGCACAGGCATGGCGTTCCGCTGATCGTTGACAATACTTTTCCGACGCCGGTAAACCTGCGTCCTATCGAATGGGGAGCGGATATCGTCACGCATTCCACGACAAAATACATGGACGGACATGGGGCCGCGATCGGAGGCGCTATAGTCGACAGCGGGAAGTTCGACTGGATGGCTCACAGTGATAAGTTTCCGGGACTGACTACCCCTGACGAGTCCTATCACGGAATCGTGTACGCTGAGCGGTTCGGTATGGAAGGAGCATTTATCACCAAGGCAACCTCGCAGCTTATGCGTGACTTCGGCTGCGTGCAGTCGCCGCAGAGTGCATTTTATCTTAATATGGGACTGGAATCATTGCATGTGCGCATGGCAAGGCATGTGGAGAATGCGCTGGCTGTCGCGGAGTTTCTCGAATCGCACCCGCTTGTAACGAAGGTTCAGTATTCCGGACTGAAGTCTAGCCCGTATTATGAGAGAGCGCGGAAATACATGCCGAACGGAGGGTGCGGAGTCGTCTCCTTCGAGCTGTCAGGCGGCCGCGCTATGGCTGAAAGCTTTATGAAGCGTCTTCGCCTTGCGGCGATCGAGACTCATGTCGCGGACGCCAGAACCTGCTGTCTGAATCCCGCTACCAGCACCCACCGCCAGATGAACGATGAGGAACTTGAAAGGGCAGGAGTGCCTGCGGGACTTATACGCATTTCCTGCGGACTTGAGGACAAGGAAGACCTAATAGCGGATCTTGAACAGGCTCTGGCGGCAGAGAATTAACCGGAGGAGTATATGTTCAGCGGCAATTTCAAAGAGGTCTGTCAGATTACAATAATGAGCGACGTCGGCGCGGCGGCCATACTTGCCGTGATGGGCCTGGTTATCTTTATTCCGGGCAATAGACGCAGAGCCTTATGGAATAAACTGTTCATGAGGGCGGTATTGCTGACACTGCTCGCTACTGTGACGAACTGTGTGAGGATGATATTCATCCTGCACCCGGAGCATATTACAGACCCTGCGGCGAATGTGTTATTTGGACTTGAATTAATACTGATGGAGCTTGGGTATTTCTGCCTGATAAGGTATCTGCTTACAGCGGGCGGGAAGGAATCCGGCTCGCCTGTCAGGCTTAATCTGGTCAGAATTCCCACGTATGCCGTATGCATTCTGTTTGCCGTAAGCATCCCGACGGGCTTTCTCTTCTGGGCGTCAGGAAACAATCATTTAGTCTTTCGGGAAGAACTTCTCTTTATTCTGGCTGCGGCGCCTGTCCTGATCGGAATCATAGTCTGCATAATTTCGTTATGGAAACGTAATAAATCTCTGCTGTCAGTGTTTGTGTTTCTGCTGATCATGAGAATGTATCTGGGATTCATGCTGGCGGAATCCTTCTCGCTGTCCGCTGTTCTCGCGCTTGGGCTCGTGTACGCTTACTTCAGTGTACACAGCCGCGGCAGCCTGTTTCAGATCGGAAGTGTCATTATCCTTCTCTTTATCGGAGCTACGCTCATGATAGGGAACTATACGATGCGGTCGGTCTCATCCTTCTATCTGGCGGTTGCCAGAGAAACTGACGGAAAGAACCTCGTTAATGTAAGAAAAACATTAGAAAACATGGCATCGTTCCCATGGCTGGTCAACTACTGGATTGAGCATCCGGATGAGATAAACACCAGGATCGACAATGAGCAGGACGGGATGGACGACGGGTCTTTCGACAGGTTAACCAGGCTGGTAAATGAGTCCGGGAAAGAGATGGCTTCTCTCATAACCGCCGAAGATCTCAGTAAGATGTCGGATGAGGATCAGCTTTTGTTTGCGTCTTTCTATTATTCCGTGGACAGGTTATCATTTGAATATGACGCCGACGCGTATTCCCTGGATGACATGCGGCTTGTGGCTGAGGACGCGTCGGGAAAGCTTACGATAATATTTGATGCTAATAAAGAAGTAAGAGATAGCTACAGTCTTGGAGACGAGGTTGACAGAAAGCTTTTGGAAGAGTCCTGGGATAATTACGAGCAGCTTGCCGAGCCCGGGATTCTGGTTCCGATTTTAGATGAGTTTACTGCAGGCGACTCATTTGGATATTATGAGAACTATGAGGTTAAAGGCGTTAACAGCCGCCTGATGTTCTGTATGACTGTGAGCAGCGAGGAGATTTCCGAGAAGCTTACATTTATCTCCGGGCTGAGGCGCCATACGATATTTATACTGACAATCGCTGCCACACTTATTCTTGTGCTTCTGTTCTTTACTGTATTGAGACCTCTTCGCTATGTGACAAGGATTGTGTCGGAATATCATTATGATAAGAATTCTGAGAAAACCAGCGAAAACCTCAAGATGATCCGTTCGCGAAATGAGATCGGTGTGCTTGCCAGGGAATTCACCTCTCTTACGAAGGAGATGAAGCGGTATACCGAGGAGGTGGCAAGAATGGCTGCTGACAATGAAAGAGTCAGTACCGAGCTCAGAACGGCTGCCCAGATCCAGGAGGCGGCCCTGCCTGATACTTTCCCGGCATTCCCTGACCGTACTGACTTTGACCTCTTCGCGAGAATGGATCCGGCGAAGGCGGTCGGAGGGGACTTCTACGACTTCTTCCTGATAGATGAGAATCATCTGGCGCTTCTTATAGCGGATGTGTCTGACAAGGGAGTCCCCGCCGCGCTGTTTATGATGTCGGCCAAGAACCTTATCAATTACCGCACGAAGTTAGGCGGAACACCTGCTCAGATCCTGACGGAGGTAAATGAGCAGATATGCACCGACAGGCTTACCCAGATGTTTGTCACTGTATGGATGGGAATACTGAACCTTGAAGACGGAGTTATGACCTGCACCAACGCGGGACATGAATATCCGGTGATAAGAAGGGAAGGTAAGTTTGAGGTATACAAGGACAAGCACGGACTGGTGATCGGAGGGATGTCCGGAATAAAGTATAAAGACTATGAAGTTAAGCTGAATCCGGGGGACGAGGTATTCGTCTACACTGACGGAGTGCCTGAGGCTAACAATGCTGACGGAGAATTCTATGGTATGGAGCGGCTTGAAGAAGCGCTTAACCGCGCGGGGAACGGTACGCCGGAAGAGATACTGACCACTGTGAGAGCTGATGTGGATGCTTTCGTAGCCGGTGCGGCACAGTTTGACGACCTGACGATGCTCTGCCTGGAATACCGTGGAAAGACCGCCGGAGTATAGCCGGCAATAGTTTGAAGCAGTGCAAAAACGGGAGTCCGCAGCAGTGCGGAAAGTCTGCCGGAGTATAAGTCACGGCCTGCGGACCATAAGCTGCTGTGCCTGCGGGAAATATTTCGCGGAAGCAAAAAGTAATGCTTGCATTAAGGTGTGCTCTGACATATAATAGTCGAGTGTCTGCGGCAGCGAGGGGTTAGTGCGCCCTTTGATTAAGGCTTGCGGACGAAATTGACGATGACAGAAAGGAGGCATGCCGGAATGAAGGTTCGTTCATCTGTGAAACCGATGTGCGAGAAGTGCAAGGTGATCAAGAGGAAAGGCAGAATCATGATCATCTGCGAGAACCCGAAGCACAAGCAAAGACAGGGCTGACCACAGACAGCCGAAAAGATTTCATTTTATTAAGAAGCGGAATGCGCCTGATCTGACTGAGAGGATCGGTGAGATCGAGAAAACAGGCGCTGACAATATACGATGAGAGAACGATAACCTGCAGCGGCAGGCCGGCTCAAAGTACTATTGTCCTTAATACCGGCTCAGGATTGAGTGCAGCAACACCCGCCGACAACCGCTCCGGCGCGGCAGCACATCAGCGGAGGCTGAAAAGGCACCCCGCTTAATGAGACGGAAAGGCTGCAGGCTCTGAGAGGGGATGCAGCTGGATGCGCGGCTGACCGCGTGTCCCAGTTTAAAGACAAACATTTTTTCAGGAGGAAATGACACATGGCTCGTATAGCTGGTGTAGACTTACCAAGAGAGAAGCGAGTTGAGATCGGCCTTACCTACATCTTTGGCATCGGCCGCACCACCTCGAACAGGATTCTGGATAAGGCCGGAATCGACGCGAACACACGTGTACGTGATCTGACCGACGAGGAAGTCGATAAGATCCGTGCAGCAATGGAAGACCTCGACGTTATGGTTGAGGGTGATCTCCGCAGAGATGTTGCTATGAACATCAAGAGACTGCAGGAGATCGGATGCTACAGAGGAATCAGGCACAGGAAGGGACTTCCGGTCCGCGGTCAGAAGACCAAGACCAACGCCCGTACCCGCAAGGGCCCGCGCCGTACTGTTGCGAATAAGAAGAAGTAATCCGAACTGATCGATATTCAGATTGAGAAAGCAGGTTATTGAATAATGGCAGGAAAAAACACAAGCAGGAAAGTGACCAAGAAGCGCGTTAAGAAGAACGTGGAAAGAGGCCAGGCGCATATTCAGTCTTCCTTCAATAATACGATCGTTACACTGACGGATGCGCAGGGCAACGCCCTTTCATGGGCAAGTGCCGGCGGCCTTGGTTTTAAGGGTTCCAGAAAATCTACCCCTTATGCGGCACAGATGGCAGCGGAGACAGCTACGAAGGCTGCTCTGATACACGGCCTGAAGACGGTTGACGTGTTCGTCAAGGGCCCGGGTTCGGGAAGAGAGGCGGCTATCCGCGCTCTGAATGCAAATGGGCTGGAGGTTATCTCCATTCATGACGTGACTCCGGTTCCGCACAACGGATGCCGTCCGCCGAAGCGCAGGAGAGTCTGATCGCGAATTCATTTTTGCCATAATATAACGGAGGTAGAATCAGAATGGCAGTTAACAGAACACCTGTATTAAAGAGATGCAGAGCCCTGGGACTTGAGCCTACTGTCCTGGGTTATGATAAGAAGTCGAATCGTCAGCCGCGCCAGACCAGACATAAGGTCAGCGAGTACGGCATGCAGCTGAAAGAGAAGCAGAAGGCAAAGTTCATCTACGGCGTCACCGAGAAGCCGTTCCGCAACTATTATGAGAAGGCGGACCGTATGCCCGGTATGACCGGTCCGAACCTGATGACTCTGCTTGAGTCCAGACTGGACAACGTTATCTTCCGTCTGGCTTTCGCGAGAACCCGCAGGGAAGCGCGCCAGATCGTCGATCATAAGCACGTGACCGTCAACGGGAAGTGCGTCAATATCCCGTCCTATCTTGTTAAGGCCGGAGATGTTATCGAGATCAAGGAAAAGTGCAGGGAGTCACAGAGATACAAGGACATCGCTGAGGCGAACCATGGCAGGCTGGTGCCTGAGTGGCTGGATGCGGATGCCGAGAACTTCAGAGGAACCGTGAAAGAGCTTCCGAACAGGGAGATGATCGATGTTCCGGTCGACGAAGTTCAGATCGTCGAGCTGTACTCCAAGTAATTCAGACAGCTTTTTACGTAGCATAGCCGAACATACCACCTACAAGGAGGGATTGAATTGTTCGATTTTATTATTCCCAATATTACCGTGTCTGAGGTGTCTGAGGATAAGAAGCATGGCAGATTCGTGATCGAGCCTCTCGAGAGAGGGTATGGCACAACGCTTGGGAATTCCCTGCGCAGAATCATGCTGTCATCACTTCCGGGAACAGCGGTAAGCCAGGTGAAGATCGACGGAGTATTGCATGAGTTCAGCTGCATCCCGGGCGTCAAGGAAGACGTCACTGAGATCATTCTGAACATTAAGAATCTCGCGATCCGCAACAATGCTTCAACCGATGAGCCCAAGACAGCTTATATTGAGTTCAGCAGTGAGGGAACCGTCACCGGCGGCGACATCGATGTTGACTCTGATATTGAGATTATCAATCCGGATCAGGTGATTGCAACGTTGAACGGCGGAGCGGACAGCAAGCTGAGCATGGAGCTGACCATCACGAATGGCCGGGGCTATGTGAGTGCTGAAAAGGGCAAGAGAGATGACATGCCGATCGGTGTCATCGCGGTTGACGCGATCTATACGCCGGTGGAGCGTGTGAACATGATGGTCGAGAATACCCGTGTCGGACAGGATACAGACTACGACAAGCTCACTCTGGATGTGTGGACGAACGGGACGCTTACGCCGGATATGGCGGTGAGCATGGCTGCCAAGGTGCTGAGCGATCATCTGAAGCTGTTCATTGATCTGTCTGACAAGCCGCTGCAGCCTGTACTGACTCAGCCGGATGAGGCGCCTGAGGGCGGTCTTCTGGATATGACTATCGATGAGCTCGAGCTCTCGGTCAGATCCTACAACTGCCTGAAGAGAGCTGGTATCAACACAGTCGGAGAGCTGTGCAACAAGACTCCGGATGACATGATGAAGGTGCGCAACCTCGGCAGAAAGTCTCTCGAGGAAGTGCTTGCCAAGCTGCAGGAACTCGGACTCGGACTCCGCACAGGCGAAGAGATCTGAGTATGAACTGATTATACAGGGAGATGCTGAGCCGGGTTATATGCGGCAGATGCTATAGATCAGAAGCAACATAAATCAGTGTTTCCCGATCTTTGACACAGAGTCCCGTGCCATCATTTATGACGCGGGAGTGTCTTGACAATAGCAGGAATACGCACGCGGGCGGTAAGACCGAAGATGCGCGCCCGCGCTGCACGAATGGAGGGAACCGAAATGTCAGGTTACAGAAAGTTAAGCAGAACCTCATCGCAGAGAAAGGCTCTGCTGAGAAACCAGGTCACACAGCTGCTCTATCATGGCAGGATTGTAACGACCGAGTCCAAGGCGAAAGAGACTAAGAAGATCGCTGAAGGTCTGATCGCCCTTGCTGTGAAGGAAAAGGACAACTATGAAGTCGTGAAGGTCATGGCGAAGGTTCCGCGCAAGGACAAGGACGGCAAGAGAGTCAAGGAAGTCGTCAACGGCAAGAAGCAGACCGTCTATGATGAGGTTGAGAAGGAGATCAAGAAGGATAACCCGAGCAGACTTCATGCAAGGCGCAAGATGCTGAAGGTTCTGTATCCGATCACCGAGATTCCGGCAGAGGCGGCAGGACGTAAGAGAAACACGAAGAAGGTCGATATGCCGGCAAAGCTGTTTGATGAGCTGGCCCCTAAGTATGCGAGCCGCAACGGCGGTTATACCCGCATCATTAAGATCGGCCAGAGGCGTGGTGACGGTGCGATGGAAGTCGTGCTGGAGCTGGTTTGATCACAATATATACGGACAGGCTTACGATCCGGGAGAGTTCTGGAAGGGACTTCTCCCGGATTTATGCTATGCTGCTGTCCGAGAGCAGATGTGCCGGAGCATGCGTGGACAGCGGCGAAGGAAGTCAGCAAAATACCGGCCTGCCGCTTGCTCATGATATGCCGGCAAAGAGCCTGTTCTACGATGTAAGCGATAATGAGGATGAGGAGCTTGAGAAGTATCTGGCATACATTCACACAGTGTATTCCGTATTCGGGATCGGGCTGTGCAGTGTTGTGCTGAACGCAACCGGAGAGGTCATCGGGTGGTGCGGACTTCAGCCTATCGGGGATGAGGATTCTCCTTTGGGCAGGATTGAGCTTGGGTATCTGATAGACAGGCTGTACAGAGGCAGAGGCTATGCGTTCGAGGCGTGTTCCGCCATACTCAGGTTTGCTTCTCAGCGGCTGGAGATTGATTCTGTTTACGCCCGGATCGATGGGCGCAATACATCGTCTGTGTGCCTTGCGGAGCGTCTGGGATTTGTGCCTGATGAGGGAGAACTGTGGAAGCTCCAGCCGTAATCCGATTCCTCGCTGCGCCCCCCGAAAGGCTCCGCTTGGAATCGGATTATCGGGCTGTCGCCTCCTGGCGGAAGGAGTCCTGGAGTGGAGCTGGGTTATGAGCTCCAGCCGTAATCCGAATCCTCGCTGCGCCCCCGAAAGGCTCCGCTTGGAATCGGATTATCGGGCTGTCGCCTCCTGGCGGAAGCAAGTCTGTATGGACACGAGATGTGAAAACCGCCGTTCAGAGCGGCGAATCCCGAGCGGAGCCTTTCGGGGGGCGCAGCGAGGGATCGCCGACTGACCGGCGGTTTATTAATATTTCAACTGACGCAGCGTTCTTACATCTTCTCCGGCTCAGGGTACTCAACGCCGAAGGTTTCCACTGTCATGGTTTTGATTCTCTGATCATCCATCGGCCGGTCACTGTAATCGGTTTCAACAGATGCTATCTGGTTAACGACATCCATACCGTCCACTACTTTGCCGAATGCTGCATACTCGCCATCGAGGTATGGAGCGTCAGCGTGCATGATGAAGAACTGTGAGCCGGCAGAGTTCGGGTTCTGGGCGCGAGCCATCGAGAGAACACCGGCTGTGTGTTTTAAGGTATTGGTCTTAAACCCGTTGCGGCGAAACTCGCCCCTTATCGAATAGCCAGGGCCGCCCATGCCGCTTCCCTGAGGATCGCCGCCCTGAATCATGAAACCGGAGATGACTCTGTGGAAGATAAGCCCGTCATAGAAGCCCTTCCCCGCCAGAGAGATGAAATTATTAACCGTGTTCGGTGCGATGCCGGGGTAAAGCTGAGCCTTGATGACGCCGCCATTTTCCATTGTAATTGTAACTTCAGGATTCTGTGCCATAATCTGATTCCTTTCTACAACATTTTATACCTGTATCAACATCATAATTATCACTCTACATCATCATATCATAAATGAGCCATTTTTACAGAGAGATTGTATTCGCGGGCAAGGAGTGCCCGGAATGAAGGCAGGCAAACGATAGGAAGCCGGCTGAGCTTTGCGAATTGCTGCCGGCGCGGAGGCTTCCGCGCTTCTATAGAAGCCGGGAGCGCCGGCAATGCAACTGAAGCAAAGCGAAGTGAGGCAACGTGTTTGCATGCCTTCATTCCGGGTACGACGTGCGAATCATAATAAAATGCACATGAAAGATAACATTCCGGGAACGATGTGCGAATCATAATAAAATGCATCTGAAAGATAACATTCCGGGTACGACGTGCGAATCACATATAGGCAACATGCACAAAACAACGACGTGGAAATTATGAAACACTTCCAAAATGCATCTTTTTTACGAAAAAAGGTTGACCGGAAACGGTTCCGGTGATATATTGCAGTCAGCGCTGGAAACGTTTCCGGGAATGTTACCAGAAACGTTTCCGAAGAAACACAGGGATGTTTCGGAAACTACAGTTACACAACATACATTTTAGGAAAGAGGGTTTATCATGAAGAAGTTTATCAGTATCGCGATGACCACAGCTATGGCAGTCTCCATGATGTCAGGCGCCGTTATGGCGGACGAGACGGAGGATGCGGGATTTGATCCGGGTACCGGAAAAGTTTACTATCTGAACTTCAAGCCTGAGGTTGACCAGCAGTGGCAGGATCTTGCGGCCGCGTATACCGATGAGTATGGCGTCGAGGTCAATGTCCTCACGGCGGCGTCCGGAGAGTACGAGACCACGCTTCAGTCTGAGATGGCGAAGAGCAATGCCCCGACTATCTTCAACGTAGGCAACAAGTCAAGCGCGGAGACCTGGGACGATTACACCTATGATCTGACCGGGACATGGATAGATGAGCACAGCGCAAACAAGAACTTCAACATCAGGTACGGCGACAAGCTTTCCTCAGTCGCGTACTGCTACGAGTCATTCGGAATCATTTACAACAAGACGATCCTCGAAGGCTACTGCGGGATGGACGACGCCGTAGTTTCCTCAATCGATGAGATCAAGGATCTGGATACTCTGACAGCTGTTGCCATGGATATCAACGAGAGAGTCGACGAGATCAACGATGAGCTCGGCACAGAGCTGACAGAGGCGTTCGTCGGATCAGGTCTTGATTCCGGAAACTCCTGGAGATATTCAGGACATCTTGCAAATATGCCTCTGTATTATGAGTTCCTTGACGATGGCGTAGATCCGGTTACCGACGGTGAAGCTGAGATCGACGGAACTTATCTTGACAACTTCAGAGCTGTCTGGGATCTGTATGTGAATACCTCAGCGGCCGACAAGGCGACTCTTGACAGCGGAACACTCAGCGCGGCTGACGAGTTCGGACTTGGAGAGGCAGTCTTCTATCAGAACGGCGACTGGGAATTCTCAACCCTGATGAACGAGGACAACGGCTATGATCTGACTGCCGATGACCTTGGCATGATGCCGATCTACTTCGGAGTTGACGATGAGAACGAGGGTCTGTGCTCCGGTACAGAAAACTGCTGGGCAATCAACAGCCAGGCTTCCGAGGAAGATATCGAGTCTTCTCTGGCATTCCTGCAGTGGGTAGCATCCTCTGACGAGGGAAGAGCGGTCACCAACGAGGATATGGGCCTGACCATGAACTTCGATACCTATACCGGCGACTTCGCGTCAGTCAATCCGTTCGGCGCTGCCGCTCAGGAACTTGCAGCGGAAGGAAAGACAGCTGTTGAGTGGGCGTTCAACGCAACACCGAACGTTGACACCTGGAGACAGGGCGTTGTCGACGCACTGATCGAATACACGGCAAACGGACAGACGGATGAGGACTGGGACGGCGTTGTGAGCGCATTCGTTGACGGATGGGCTGAGCAGTGGGAGCTGGCACACGCTGAGTAATCAGTTACAGATGATGACAGTAGATATATTCCTGATGTAAGGAACATGGGGATGAGCTGTAAGGCGGCCCATCCCCTTTTTATTTGCAAAATGCAGTTCCGCCGGAGTGGAATTGCTGCGCAGGTCTGCCGCCTGCAGACTTGAAAGGACTATTAAGATGGAAAAGTCAATTAAGAAATATTTTCCTTTATTCATGCTTCCGACAGTACTTGCATTTGCTATCGGTTTCCTGGCGCCATTCGCGTACGGCGTGTTCCTGTCATTTTGTAAGTTTACGACGGTAACAAACTGGAGCTGGGTCGGTATAGACAATTATGTCAAGATGTTTTCAAAGGGAGCGGACGTAGATGTTTTCGTTCATTCGCTGTGGTACACGTCACTGTTTACGGTAGTTACGGTTCTTATCATCAATGTCGCGGCGTTCGCGATCGCTATGGTGCTGACGAAGGGTATCAAGGGAACAAACCTGTTTCGAACCGCATTTTTCCTGCCGAACCTTATCGGCGGTATCGTCCTGTCATATGTATGGCTGATGCTGTTCAATTCCGTGCTTCAGAATTATCATCTGACAATCACCTCAACACCGTGGTCGGCTTTCTGGGGACTTGTGATAGTTGTGAGCTGGCAGCAGATCGGATACATGATGATCATCTATATCGCCGGCATCCAGAATATTCCCGGTGAGATGATAGAGGCGGCTAAGATCGACGGAGCCAATTCAGGCCAGATGCTTCGCTATATCACTGTTCCGATGCTTGCCCCGACTATTACCATCTGCACATTCCTCACCCTGACGAACGGCTTCAAACTGTTCGACCAGAACCTGGCGCTGACAGGAGGAAGCCCGAACCGTATGAGTGAGCTGCTTGCTCTGAATATATTCCAGACTATGTACGGAATGACCGGATGGCAGGGTGTCGGCCAGGCGAAGGCTGTACTGTTCTTCCTTCTGGTGGCTGTTATAGCTCTGATCCAGAATAAGATATCAAGATCCAGGGAGGTGGCATGATGAGCGCAAAGAGAAAAAAACTTTCCGGATCTAATGAATCCGTATCCACCGTCAGGCGCGCGAAGCATGGGTGGATCTGGACGGTAGTGTTCTCAGTGCTGTCGCTCCTGTGGATAGCACCGCTTCTGATCGTTCTGCTTAACTCATTTAAGAGAAAGGCGTTCATATTCAAGAACCCGTTCTCAATCAGCCGGTACTCCCTGTTTTCAGATGGATTCGAGAAATGGGCTGCCGGTATCGAGAAAGCGTTCTTCGGGACACAGAATTATGCAAATGGAATACAGAGGACAAACTTCTGGAGCGCATTCGGGTGCTCACTGTTCATAACAGTTTTTTCAGTTGCTGCGATCCTGCTGTTCTGCTCCATGACCGCATGGTATGTAGTCCGTGTTAAGACGGCAGCGACCAAGCTGTTTTATGTGCTGTGCCTTTTCTCGATGATCGTTCCGTTCCAGATGGTCATGTTCACACTGAGCAAGTTTGCGAACATGCTGCATTTGGGCAATCCTGTCGGGATCATTGTGGTATACTTGGGGTTTGGAGCCGGTCTTGCGGTGTTCATGTTTACCGGATTCGTCAAGAGTATATCGGTTGAGATCGAAGAGGCCGCGATGATTGACGGATGCAATCCGGTTCAGACCTTCTTCAGAGTCGTGCTGCCGATTATGAAGCCGACGGTTGTCACCGTAGCGATCCTCGAAGCCATGTGGGTCTGGAACGACTATCTGCTCCCATACCTGGTTCTGGATATCAACAAGTACAAGACGATACCGATCGCGGTACAGTTCCTGAAGCAGTCGCACGGAACCATCGACTGGGGCGCCATGATGGCGGTTCTTGTTATGGCGATTATTCCAATTGTGATTCTGTACATTTTTGCCCAGAAGTATATCATCGAGGGCGTTCTCGCAGGCGCCGTAAAGGGATGATACTGGCCTGGAAGAGCTGAAAGAGTAAGTGATTAGAGCAGGCAGGGCAGTGCCATGCGCCGTAAAGGGATGATACTGGCC
>DFHY01000026.1:4239-6362 GCA_002371345.1 Lachnospiraceae bacterium UBA3711 | reverse complement strand
TACGCTTGGTAAGTGTGGTGACAAGGACCTTGTTGCCCTTCTTCGTCTCCCTGTTGATCTCACCGACCAGGTCATCCACCTGGCCTGCGACAGGACGGACATCGATCGCCGGATCGAGAAGGCCTGTCGGACGTATGATCTGCTCCGTTCTCAGAAGCTCGTGTTCCTTCTCGTAAGAGCCGGGTGTCGCAGAGACGAACAGTATCTGATCGATCTTGTCCTCGAACTCCTCGAACTTCAGCGGACGGTTGTCCTTCGCGCTCGGAAGTCTGAAGCCGTAGTCTACGAGGGTCGTCTTGCGGGCCTGATCCCCGTTATACATGGCCCGAAGCTGCGGCAGTGTCATATGTGATTCATCGATTATAATCAGGAACTCGTCAGGGAAGTAGTCCAGCAGTGTCTGCGGCGGAGTTCCTGCTTCCCTCCCGTCCATGTGCCTGGAGTAGTTCTCGATCCCTGAACAGAATCCCGTCTCGCGGAGCATCTCTATATCATAATGAGTGCGCTCTGATATCCTCTGGGCTTCCAGCAGTCTGTCCTCTGAGCGGAAATACTTCACCTGCTGATCCAGCTCTTCCTCAATCTTATGTACCGCCTCTACGATCTTCTCCTGTGGAGTAACATAATGAGATGCCGGGAAGACACCGATAAAGCTCAGAGCACTCAACGATCTGCCGGTAAGCGGATCTATCTGCGTGATCCGGTCAATCTCATCGCCAAAGAATTCAACCCGGTAAGCATAGTCATCCGTATCCGCCGGGAATATATCAAGCACATCGCCTCTTACCCGGAACGTTGACCTGTGAAAGTCGATATCGCTGCGGTCATAGTGCAGGTGGACCAGCTTGCGAAGGATCTCGTTCCGGTCCCGCTCTTCCCCGACACGAAGGTACAGCGCCATCTCCTTGAAGTCAATGGGGCTGCCGAGTCCGTAAATGCACGATACAGAGCTTACAACCACTACATCCTTCCGTTCCACCAGCGATGCGGTCGCTGACAGCCGGAGCTTGTCGATCTCGTCATTTATGGAAGAGTCCTTCTCTATATATGTGTCAGTCTGAGGAACATATGCCTCTGGCTGGTAGTAGTCATAGTATGAGACAAAATACTCAACAGCGTTCTCCGGAAAGAACTCCTTGAATTCGCCGTACAGCTGGGCGGCCAGCGTCTTGTTATGCGCGATAACAAGGGTTGGCTTCTGAAGCTTCTGGATAATGTTGGCCATCGTGAACGTCTTGCCTGAGCCGGTAACACCCAGAAGGGTCTGTGCCTGGTTCCCCGCCCGAAAGCCCTCAGTGAGCGCCTCTATCGCCTCCGGCTGGTCGCCGGTCGGCTGATATTCGGAGTGAAGTTTGAATTCCATGTGAATTGTCCTCGGTTCTTCAGTCGGTTTGCAGCTGGTTATCCAATCAATTCCCAGCTGCTTTGCGGTCGGTTATTCAGTCAGCTCCCAGCTGCTTTGCGGTCTCGATAGCCTCCGCCTCCTGGGGCAATTCAGTATAACATAAGCAACGAGCCAAATTGGCATTCATGTCCATTTGGCGACTGCCACCGATAACAGATGCTCCTGCATCTGTTATACCATGTTTCCTCCGGAAACTGGTATGATCTATGCACACGCGCGCAAATGGAAACTGCGCGCGGCGCGGGTATAACAAGTCTTTCAGACTTGTTATACCATGACAGCATGGTATATGCAAACATTTGTTCTAAATTTCGTCCGTTATACTCCTCATGTAACTCACCGGCAGAGGGTTTCACGGCCCTCACGGTTTCTTATGCCGGCTACAGCGGACTCATGTCGCTCACCGGCAGAGGACTTCACGGCCCTCACGGTTTCCTATGCCGGCACAGCAGAGATTGTTCCGCCGCCAACCACAATGTCACCAACGTACAGCACAACAGCCTGCCCAATAGTCAGCGCGCGCTGCGGATCGTGGAACTCAACCTCCACTTTTCCTCCCTCAAGCACTCTAATCGTCGCTGCTGCCTCTTTCGCCCGGTAGCGCGGCTTCGCCGTAACCTCCAGAGTATATCCCTCCGGCGGCCTGTGAGGAGGCATCCCAAATGCATCCTCATCCGATAACGGCTGCGCCACGCCTCGCTGCTGATTATTCTGCTGA
>DFHY01000026.1:0-4113 GCA_002371345.1 Lachnospiraceae bacterium UBA3711 | reverse complement strand
CCCCAGTCCGGCGTCCATATCCAGTTGAAGTCTTCCGCTATAAGCTTTCTTGAATACAGCCGTTCTTCAGGCGTAAGCACCACCTGGTTCTTCTTCGTATCAATCCTGTTGACATACAGCGGAGCCGGAAGGGCAAGTCCGAGGCCTCTGCGCTGTCCTACGGTATAGCGGATCAGTCCCTTGTGCGTACCCAGCACATGTCCTTCCTCATCGACAAAATCTCCCCATGGGGCCTTTGTCCCGGTGTGTTTCTCAATAAAGTCCGCGTATTTCCCACTCTGCACGAAACATATGTCCTGAGAGTCAGGCTTATCGGAATTGACAAAACCGTACTCATCAGCCAGAGCCCTGACCGCCTCCTTGTCCTTGTACACGCCCAGAGGAAACAACGTGTGCGAAAGCATCTCCTGCGTCATAGAGTACAGAACATAGGTCTGATCCTTGCTCTTATTCTCTGACCTGAGAAGCTGCCATCTCCCGCTCCTGTCATCATATCTTATTCTTGCATAATGACCTGTCACAACAGCATCGCATCCGAGAACCCTGGCGCGATGGAACAGCTTGTCAAATTTCATATATCGGTTACAATCGATGCAAGGATTGGGTGTACCTCCTGACTGATATGTCCTCACAAACCGGTCGATAACTTTCTCGCCAAAGTCATCAGCAAAGTTGAAAACATAGTATGGAATGCCCAGCTTTCTGGCGACAGATCTGGCGTCCTCTACGTCATCCAGGCTGCAGCATGAATGAGCCGGCCGCGCTGAGCCGAACTCATCTCCGCTCGCAGCATCAGCCACAGGCCTTCTCAAAGCACCGGCTTCTGCTCCGCTTACCGAGTCATGACCGCCTCCGCAGACCGCATCCATCATGTCCACGTCATTCTGGTCAAGAAGCTTCATGGTGCACCCAATGCACTCATATCCTTCACGTGTCATAAGAGCGGCCGCAACCGAACTGTCGACGCCGCCGCTCATAGCTATCAAGACTTTTTTCATTTCCTGCTCAGCACCTCATCCAGATACCTGGTTATCTCAAATACCAGGCCGTCACAGTGTGTCTTTCTCGGGACTCCCCGTCCGGCTGACGCGGCCAGCAGATCTCTGCACTGAAGGCTGCCATGATTATTGCGAAAATCCTTTATCAGTGCTGTCGATACATCCTTACCATATCCGGCAAGACTCAGTATCATAGTCGCGGAAGTGATGGTGCCGCACAGCCCGCCGTGATGCATACCGCTTCCGAACAGATTTCCAAGCCTGTCCGACTCCTCCTCGCTCAGTCCCGTCACATCCCGGAACGGAACCAGAAGCGACTGCGCGCAGTTATAATGTCTTTCCGTACATGCTCTCAGCTTTTCAACTTCAGGAAGATGATTCATTTCATACCCCTTTCATTCATCTCAAATATCCGCGTGATTCCTGCATCTGCCTGCGTGATCCCTGTCGTCTGTCCACATAATTCCAGCCATCTGCCCGCGTAATTCCTGCATCTGCCTGCTTAATTCCTGCCCAACAACCGCAATCCAGCGTGATTGTCTTATAATTGTCTCAGAAAACCTCCGCCGTCAGCACCGCCACTGTGCGCGGCCTCATAGCAACCCGCTTCCAGGCCATGCCTCTCTCTTCACCGCCGGTAGATACATACAGGTGCCAGCTGCGTCCCTCCGGGAGTTCGGGCAGCGTGATCTCCACACTCTCCCAGAACACATTCACAGCGATGCACACAATGTCATCGCGCCTCAGCTCCTCCTCCCATCCGGCATAGACCACATAGAACGCCTTAGTGTCCTTGGTTACAAGAGCGTTCCACGGAGTTCCGGCGTGGACAGACATATTCGGAAATCCACATCTTGCGGTCGGCAGATCCCTGCTGACGCAGGCATGCTTCTTCCTGAAGGCTATCATGTCACGCGTGAACTCCAGGATCGAACGGTTTCGGTCACAGTAGTTCCAGTTCAGCCAGCTGATCTCATTGTCCTGACAGTACCCGTTGTTATTGCCGAACTGGGTATTCGCGAATTCATCGCCGGCAAGGAACATAGGTGTCCCGCGGCTCATCATGAGAACCGCCATCGCGTTCTTCATCATACGGTGCCGCAGCTGATCCACGGCAGGATCAAGACTTGGTCCCTCCGTTCCGCAGTTCCAGCTGCGGTTGTCGTCCGTCCCGTCCGTATTGTTCCAGCCGTTCACATCATTGTGCTTATTATTATAAGCGTACAGGTCATACAGGGTGAAACCGTCATGGCATGTAAGGAAATTGACCGAGCTGTTGTAGCCAAGATATCCGTGCGGACTGCGGCCCTGCTCAGAAGCATCATTTGAATAGAGATCAGGCGAGCCGATCATACGTTTCGCCGCCTCAGGCGCAAGCCAGTACTCTCCCTTCAGAAATGAGCGCATTTCATCACGGTACTTGCCGTTCCATTCAGCCCACCGGTTCCATGCCGGGAAGCTTCCGACCTGGTACATGCCTCCCGCGTCCCAGGCCTCCGCGATCAGCCAGACACCTGCAAGCAGCGGATCCATAGCCAGACGCTGCAGGAGAGGCGGATACTGCATAGGCGATCCGTCCTCGCTGCGGCCGAGAATGCTTGCCAGATCAAATCGAAAACCGTCAATGTGATAATTAACCGTCCAGTAGTGCAGACATTCCACTATCATCTCCTGGACAACAGGATGATTGCAGTTCACAGTGTTGCCGCAGCCCGAGAAGTTATAATAACTGCCCTCCGGAGTCAGCATGTAATAGATATTATTGTCGAAGCCTTTGAAGCTGATAAAATGGCCGTCCTCATTTCCCTCGGCGGTATGGTTGAACACAACGTCGAGGATAACCTGTATCCCGGCCTCATGCAGCTCTCGGATCATGGCGCGGAGCTCCGTTCCTTCCCTGTTGTACTCCGGCTTCGAGGTATAGCTGGTATTCGGCGCGAAATAGCTGACCGTGTTGTATCCCCAGTAGTCCATGAGGCGCTTGCCTTCATAGTTGCGCAGGTCCTGCATTTCATCGAACTCAAAGATCGGCATCAGCTCGACCGCCGTGATGCCAAGCCACTTGAGATACGGAACCTTCTCACGCAGTCCCTCAAATGTGCCCGGAGCGCTGACACCTGCATTTGCGCCCATAGTAAACCCACGCACATGAAGCTCGTAAATGACCAGATCCTCCATGCGCATACGCACTTTACTGTGGTCGCCCCAGTCAAATGCCTGACGCACGACCCTGGCGTGATACACGCCTTCCTCGCTCTGCCGCTCTCCCCAGACCCGCTGCCCGGTCACGGCCTTCGCGTAAATGTCCAGCAGCACATGTCGCTTGTCGAACAGAAGTCCCTTTACCGGATCCCACGGCCCGTCTACACGATAAGCATATTCGAACTGCGTAATATCCAGATCGAACACAATCATAGCCCAGACGTCTCCGACCCGGTAATCCTCCGGATATGGAATAACCGCGTACGGCTCCTTCTCCCCCTTGTGAAACAGCAGGAGTTCAACCGCACTCGCTCCCCTTGAATGGACAGTAAAGCTGACGGCACCCCTGTATCCAAGAGCCCTCGAGCCGTTCTGCTCATAGAATCCGGGACATACCGAAAAACCCGCAACACTGTCCCTGGGCTTTCTCATATCAATATCCAATCTGAGAGATGTGTTATTCTCTTCCATAACAATACCCGCCGTGCCGTTCATACTACAAACCAGAGTTGTTCTTCATGCAGGAATCTGCCCTGATCAATGTCCCAAGCCAAGCCGGGCAGAGCCTTAACTGACCAATTCCCCAAGCCATGCCGGGCAGAATCCGCATCATATGCCGGACTCTACCATAAAAGCAGGGCGGAATCAATTGATTCCGCCCCGGATATATCACATTTGGCGATGTCAATATTCAATTCTCCGCCATCACGCACCACTGATGTCTGGTGACGGATTCATCCGCCTGATGATTATCATCAAAGCTTCGGGCCTGCGGCTACGAGAGCCTTGCCGGCTGCGTTGCCCTCATACTTCTTGAAGTTCTTGATGAAACGCTCTGCAAGATCCTTCGCCTTCTCATCCCACTGAGCGGCGTCTGAGTAGGTGTCACGCGGATCGAGGATAGCCGGATCAA
>DFHY01000061.1 GCA_002371345.1 Lachnospiraceae bacterium UBA3711 | reverse complement strand
GGCACCTGGCGGAAAGCTGTAATGGGTGAGAAAGCATACCGGTGATGCCGGCGCGGACGCGCAGATCAACCTTGCCCGTGGTACAGTCGTGACGAATGCCAAGGCTGAGCCGATGTCTGAGGACGCATTTTACTTTGTGCTTTTGAGGCGTTTCATTCTGTGTTTTTGGGATAGCCGTATCGGCCAAGAACATCAGGCTGTGCCAGCTAAGAAATTGCGATAATGAAATGAAAAAGCCCTGCCGCGTAAGCGGCAGGGCAATATTTCTGATCAGGAAATGATCACGGAGCTTCGATAGCTCCTGTCGGACATGCATCTGCGCAGGTTCCGCACTCGATACATGCATCCGCATCGATATCATACTTGCCTTCGCCCTCATGGATGGCCTCAACCGGGCACTCATCAGCACAGGTTCCGCAGGCAACACACGCGTCTGTAATCTTGTATGCCATAATCTTGCTACCTCCTTATAATACTTATTATAACTCTCCCCTCAATCAGGGGTTCTGAGAACATGATAATATAAGTACTTGAGGTAGTACAACAAAATCTTTGTTAGATATGCCAAACACAGGAGCCGGCCAACCGTCGGCAGAATTATTAACAAAAACCTGCCAGTTATTTGGAACAGGCAAACTGATCAGATCCCGTCAGCCCTAAGCAGAGAAGTGCATATTAGAGCCCCGGCTCTTAGGCGGAGAAAAATTAAATTGCGCAAAATTTACCTTGCCTTACTTAATAGCCGGGTATATAATGATGCAGGGTTTGCGGGGAGCGCTGCTTACAAAGCTGCGTTCGTTGTACTCAGACCTGAGCAAAGAGCATAGAGTAAGCGCGGCCGGCGTATCAATTCCGCATCGACGTGTATGCGTCTGGGCGCGTGGCGAAGATTTTGAACTCTTCATTATGATAAGGAGATATATATCATGGTTAAGATTACGAAAGAGATGACAATCGGCGAGATCCTGAATGTGGATTACGACCTGGCAGGTGTTCTGATGGGCGGAGGAATGTATTGTGTAGGATGCCCGTCATCCCAGGGAGAGAGCCTTGAGGAGGCAGCTATGGTTCATGGGATTGATCCGGAGCTGCTGCTTGCCAGGCTGAATACATATCTTGAGGAGAAGGAAGCCAAGCAGGCATAATAACAGGCTGTGACGCGCCTTTAGACTGGTGATTACGGTATGAAACAGCCCGTAACAGGATAAAGTCGGATTTTGACGTCTCATATCAGAGAATATCCAGGCCTGCCGCACTTGACAGAGAGGTACATCCTCTGCCAAGTGCGGCAGTTTGTTTTACATGCTTACACCTTCCGCGGCATCCTTCATCGTCAGCAGCAGGAGTTCCATAGTCAGGTTAAAATCGACATTTGCGCTCAGACGCTGCGCGGCTGTGCGGATACCGTCAAGTACCGACTGGATGCCTTCGTATGACATATTTTTAGAGGCTGTACGGATACGGGTGAGGTGCTCCGGGAACAGCAGATTGTCCGGATCCATGGATGCCTTGAAGTACAGAACATCCCTGTACCACGACGCGAACAGGGACAGGAAACTGTCAGAGGACGTCTTGTACTCCTCAAGCGTCCTGACCGCGGCGCGGATCTGGGGAACGTCCCAAGAAGAGATCCCGGCAAGAATATCCTCCGCCGCCATGCGGATCTGCGGATCATATTCCGTGCTCTTCGCGGCAAGCTCCACCATCTGGCAGCGTGAGCGGATGGTCTCGAGCATCGCGTCGGCAGACTGCGACAGAAGTATAAGCACGACATATTCCGGGGGCTCCTCGAGCGTCTTGAGCAGCGCGTTCTGCGCCTCCTGGCGCATGAGGTGGGCGTCCGGAACGATATATATCTTGCGTTCACTGGAGAAGGGACGTATGGAAACATCCTGAACCAGAGAACGGACTTCTCCGACGGAAAATGTCCTGGCCTTCTCGTGAGACCAGACGCGGATGTCAGGGTGATTGCCGTCCATTGCCTGCCGGCAGCTCTTACACATCATGCACGCGTCGCCGGAAGACGGGGAGCGGTCGGTACACTGGAGTGCCGCCGCAAATGCGAGCGCCAGAGTCTGAAGATCTGACGCTGACGGTCCGGTAAACAGCCATGCGTGGCTGACACGGTCCGCGAGGATCGCGCGCTGAAGTATCGCGGCCGCATGCTTCTGATCCGGTATTCTGTCAAATGCTCCCATTTCCTGTCTCACCTTTCCCGGCGTCCCCGCCGGTCTGAATTGTGCTGATGTATGCTGTGATCTCACGAAGACAGTCTTCCCGGTTGTCTTCATTTTTAAACCGCCTGACAATGCCCGCCGAGTTCAGCTTTTCCTCGGAGAAATCCTTCTGGTCCGCAAGGAACCTGCGGCACATTTCCTCATATCGATGATTGCCGATCTTGCGTTCTCTCTTGAGAGCCCGCGCGAGCCTGATGCCGTCTTCAACCTCGATGTAAATGGGAACGACATATCCGGGCGGGTAGAAGTCCCTGATCTTCATGTACGATTCCAGCGTGCCGATTCCGAGCCGGTCTTCTGACAGGCTTGCGTCATCGTCCACGGTGAAGTAAGTCCATGGCCCGTGTTCGGTATGGTACGTGCGCTGTTCGATAACGCGGCCCTCAGCTTCAAGTCTCCTCAGACCGTCGCTATCAGTGAAGTGATACTCCACTCCGTCCTTCTCATTTGCGCGTATCGGCCGGGTCGTCCAGGGGATCAGGGGCTCAAGAGAGAGACTCTGATCCTGAAGAAGGAGCTCATAGAGCGTGTCCTTGCCGGTTGCGCTTTTTCCAATCAGATAAAACAGATGTTTCATAACCGTACCTTTATCTTCTGCAAAGTACCTTTATCTGCCGCAGGCTGTAATCTTCGGGACCCTGCAGTGAATAACCTTGTTCTCTAAGCTTCAAAGCCGTGCGTATGCTGCCGGCCCGGATGCGTTCGCCCGGCACCAGAAGGGGCACTCCGGGCGGATACATGGTGAGAAATTCGGCACATACGCTCCCTTCCGCCTCGGCAAATGGAACCGGGCGTGATGCTGAGTCAAGCGCCTCGCTGATAGTGCAGCATATGTCAGGCTGAAGACTTGCATCCGAAGCGTTTTTTTCAGCGCTGGCCGCAGTGTGACGAGCCTCGCTGTCATCACCGCTTACGGAGTGGGCAGCCATGCTGCCATCACAGCTTACGGAGCGGACATCCTCGCTGCCGCCATATTCGTGATCCAGAGTCAGCAGCGCATCCCTAAGCCTTGCAAATCCCTCATCGTCGTCACATACGGATGAAAGCATGAGCACATAGGACGGGGCCGCCATCTCGGGCTGAAGATGAAACCGTTCTCTGAGTATATGATAGAGTTCCGCGCCGCTTATATCTCCCGATATCTTCACCGCTTTCGGAGATATAAGAATCCGCGAAGGATCATCTGTTTTCAGGAAGGATAAGTGCTTCAGCGGTGTCCCTGCATAGAAATTCTCAAGCCGCTGCGCGTAGGCGCTGAAAAGATCAGGCCCTTCATCGGCAAGGAGCCTGATGCACCGGTCAATGGACGCCATGAGTACGTAGCTTGGGCTGCTGGTCTGATAGACGCTAAGCATCTGCCTCAGCCTTCCGCGGTCGACAAGATCCCCGTTCACATGTATGAGCGCTGTCTGGGTGAGCGCCGGAAGCGTTTTGTGAAGGCTGTGAATGACCAGGTCGGCGCCGAGCTTCACGGAGGATTCGGGGAATATACTGTGCATCCCAAAATGCGCTCCATGGGCTTCGTCCACAATCAGCGGCGTGCCATGTCTGTGCGCGATCTCCGCGATCTTCCTTATATCGCTGACTACACCGTCGTATGCAGGAGAGGTCAGGAAGACTGCCTGAATGCCGGAGTGAGCATTGAACGCCTGCTCAACCTGCAGGGGATCAACCGGGCCATTTCTGTCTGAGTACAGCGGGAAAGTCCGCGCAGTGCAGTATGCGCTCCGGGCCTCCGGCAACGCAGGGTACAGGTATGAGCACCTGAGACGGTTCAGCCAGACTGCGTTGAAGGCTGACCTGTGGCTGTTTCTCGCCATCAGGATATGTCCTCCCGGCGATGTGCAGGCTCCGATGGCGGCGAGAACCCCGCAGGTGCTCCCATTTACGAGGAAATGAGTCTCGCTGCTGCTGTACAGCGACGCGGCGCGTTCCTCCGCATCCCTCAGTATTCCGACGGCATGGTGCAGATTGTCAAAGCCGTCGATCTCGGTGATATCGATGGCCGCAGGATCGCACATATGAGCCGCCCTGCGCTTGTGCCCGGGCATGTGGAACGGATAGACATCCGTTGATGTATATTTTTCAAGGGTTTCGTAAAGAGTCATAACGAAATTATTGTACCATAAGCGTGATGATAAATGTATCATAGGAGAGAAACGGATATGATGATGTATGGATCGTTTCGCGTTTTGTGCCGATATGGAACATGAATCAAAATTTTCTTTACAAAATCGTCTCTCCCGTTATAATGGTGGCAACAAGATGGGGTATTATCTTATGAAGATAGAAAAGATCAATGACAGACAGATTCGCTGTGTCCTGACAAAGGATGATCTTGAGAACCGGAAGATCAGGCTCTCGGAGCTTGTCTGCGGCGGAGAGAAAGCCAGGGGGCTGTTCAGGGATATGATGCTCAAGGCATCCAGCGAGCTGGGCTTCAGCTTTAATAATAATCCGCTCATGATCGAGGCGGTCCCGACCGGCAAGGATCAGCTGGTTCTTATTATCACGCGCGTTGATGATCCGGGCGAGCTGGACTCACGTTTCAAACGCCTGACCGGCGGGGACTTTTTCCGCGAATCGGATCAGGATAAGAAGGATGGCGGGAAGAAAGAGCCTGAAGAGAAGAGGAGCGACGCGTTCTTCTATCTTTTCCGGAGCCTTGAGAATGTGATAGGCGCGTCTAAACGTGTTCCGGAGGATTACAAGGGTGAGAACGCTCTGTACAAGAATCCGGACGACGGCGCATATTATCTGCTGCTTAAGAGAACGGAGACGAAGACAGAGCAGTTCAACCGCATCTGCAATGTGCTGTCGGAGTACTCCATGCCGATGGACTATTCTACCGGGATGGATGAGTTCTTCCATGAGCATATGAAGGTGATCATACCGAAGCAGGCCCTGCAGCATCTGCGCGGCGTGTGACATGACGACAATAAAGAGGCTTTGACTCAGTCGGGGGAACACCCCCGGCTGAGTTGTTGTGCGCTTCGGTGCGGGTATACTATCGCCGCGGCCGCCTTTTGTGCTATAGTGTCTGCTGTGAACTGCAGGTACGGTTATTACGGCAGTGAATTTATTATAGACAGCAACAGTGTATTATTAAGAAAGCCAGGGAACATTTTCATGATTAAGATAGTCGGAGTCAGATTCCGGAGTGCAGGCAAGGTTTATTATTTTGACCCGAAGGATCTGCAGGTACGCATGGGCGAGCATGTGATCGCGGAGACATCCAAGGGACTGGAGTACGGCGTGATCTCCACATGCACGAAGATGGTGGATGAGGAGTTGGTTCAGCAGCCGCTTCGTTCTCTGGTGAGGCGGGCGACGGAGGAGGATGAGCAGAAGATTGAAGCTCTGCGGGTCAAGGAGAAAGAGGCCCTGCGCGTATGCCGGGAGAAGGTGCGAGAGCATGATCTGGATATGAAGATGGTTGACGCCGAATATTCATTTGACGGCAGCAAGGTCCTGTTCTTCTTCACGGCGGACGGACGTGTCGACTTCCGCAACCTTGTAAAGGATCTGGCGGGAGTGTTTCATGTGCGCATAGAGCTGCGTCAGATTGGAGTGAGGGATGAGACGAGGATGCTCGGCGGCATCGGCACCTGCGGAAGAGAGCTGTGCTGCGCCACATTTCTCAGGGACTTCCAGCCGGTATCCATTAAGATGGCGAAGGAGCAGAACCTGTCTCTCAATCCGTCGAAGATATCAGGTACCTGCGGAAGGCTGATGTGCTGCCTTAAGAACGAGGAGGCCACCTACGAGTATCTGAACGCCAGGATGCCGAAGATGGGAGAAGAGGCGATCACCGCGGATGGCCAGACAGGAAAGGTGATTGAGCTGGATGTGCTTCGTCAGCGTGTGCGTGTCCTGTTCGAAGAAGGGGACGCGAAGGAGGTCGAGACCTTCCCTGTTGGGGAGCTCACTTTCAGGCCCAGGAAGAAGAAGGATCCGGCGCAGCAGGGCAAGAAGACCCGCGCCGAGAAGGCAGAGAAGCCGGATAAGGACCAGAACGGCGACGCCGCAGGCGGACAGGACACCGTAAAAGCTGAGAAGAGCGAGAAGAACCCGAAGCGGGGAGAGAAGGCTGCCAGGCCGGACCACAGGGATCAGGGCGAGAAGAGCGTCCGGTCAGATCAGAAGGACCGGGGCGAGAAGGCCGCCCGGCCGGATCAGAAGGACCGCGGAGAGAAGACCGTCAGGGCAGACCGCAGGGATCAGGGCGAGAAGTCTGCCAGACCGGAGCACAGGGACGAGGGCGATAATACAGGAAAGGCTGAGCGCTCCGAGCACAGGCGTCCCCGAAGAAGGAAGAGCCCGAGAACTGAGGGCGGTGCTGAGGCGGCGCCTGCGGCGCAGGCGCAGCCATCGGGAAGCGCTGATGAGAAGGGCGCGGAAGACAGGAACAGTTACAGGAAGCGCAGGCGCCATCGTCCGCGCAGACCGGAGGGCCAGGGTCAGGCCGGAGCTGACGCCTGAGTGCATTTACAGCCGGCATCATAGAACGGGGGACGCGGTGGCGGACAGCAGTTTAGAGAGGATCGATGACCTGCAGCGGGGCGGCTGTGTACTGATACAGCGGCCGGATCTTTTCTGCTTCGGCATCGACGCGGTCCTTCTGGCGTCATGGGCAGAGGCCGGAAGAGGCGGCAGGGTTCTTGACCTGTGCTCCGGCAACGGCGTTATCCCTATATTGATGGACGCGCATCTTCCGGAACATCTCAGGCAGGAGGGAAGCGTCCGTTTTACGGGCGTTGAGATCAATTCGATATCTGTCGATATGGCAAGGAGAAGCGCCGGGATGAACGGACAGTCCGGGAGAATCTCATTTTTGGAGGGAGACATCCGGATGGTGTGCAGGACACGGCATACAGATATCGAAGAAGATAGATATGAGAGGCAGGACGGCCTGCGGACAGGAACGGATCCGGGCCTTATTCCAGGATCATTTGACTGCGTGACGATGAACCCTCCATATATGACCGGAGGCGGAGGACTGACCGGAGACAACAGCGCGAAGACCATAGCGCGGCATGAGATCACGTGTACGATAGACGACGCTGCTGCTGCGGCGTCCAGAGCTCTGAAGGCTGGAGGCCATCTGTACATGGTTCACCGCCCTCACCGGCTCGGGGACATTTTCAGGACCCTTGAGGGGAACGGGCTTGGAGTCAAGCGGATCAGGATGGTGCACCCTTTCGCGGACAAGGAAGCCAATATGGTGCTGATTGACGCGGCGAAGGGCGGCAAATCATATGTACATGTCCAGAAGCCGCTGATCGTCTACAGGAGTCCGGGAGAGTATACTGAGGAAGTCAGGGAGATGTATGGCTGAGTGTGGAGTTTTGTACATGGTCGCGACTCCGATCGGAAATCTTGAGGACATGACGTACCGCGCGGTGCGTATTCTGTCGGAGGCAGATCTGATCGCGGCGGAGGATACCCGGGGCAGCATAAAGCTTCTTAACCATTTCAACATTCACACCCCGATGACCAGCTATCATGAATACAATAAGGTAGCCAAGGCGAAGACTCTGGTGGAGGCTGTCCTTGGCGGTAAAAATGTCGCCTGCATCACGGACGCGGGAACTCCCGGCATATCAGATCCCGGAGAGGTGCTTGTTAAGATGGCGATGGACAACGGCATCACCGTAGTTCCGGTTCCCGGAGCATGCGCGGCTGTAAATGCGCTGGTCTGTTCCGGACAGGATACAAGGAGGTTCTGCTTTGAGGCATTTCTGCCGGCTGATAAGAAGGAGCGGGACGCCATTCTCGAAGAGCTGAAGGACGAGACACGCACGATCGTCCTGTATGAGGCGCCGCACAGGCTGGCCCGGACCCTGGATCTTCTCGCGCAGACTCTTGGAGACAGGCCTGTCACTATCTGCCGTGAGCTTACGAAGAAGCATGAGGAGTTCAGGAGAACTACTATAGAAGACGCCGCAGGGTGGTATCAGGAGCATGAGCCGCGGGGCGAGTTCGTTCTGGTGATCGCGGGCAGGGACCGCGGGGAGCTCATCAGACAGCAGCAGGAGGAGATACGGGAAGCTGTCAGTCTGGAAGAACACATGAAGCAGTATCTTGACAAAGGTCTTGACCGCAGGGAGGCAATGAAAGCCGTTGCGAAGGACCGGGGCATGACGAAGCGCGAGGTATACCGGCAGCTGCTTCAGTAGAAAGACAGGGCATAAGAATGACGGATATTATCAGACAGATCGAGCAGGCTGCGAGGGAGGCCGGGGATATCATCCGGTCGGCCCACGGCAGGGAGCTGCATATTGAGAACAAAGAAGGCCACGCGAACTTTGTCACCATGTACGACAAGAAGGTGCAGGATTTCCTGACAGAGCGTCTTGGAGAGATCCTGCCTGGCGCTAAGTTCCTTGGTGAGGAGAACGGCCTTGACGTATTCCGGCCCGGGGACGAGGAGGGCTGGCTGTTTGTGATTGATCCCATCGACGGCACGACGAATTTCATTCACAATATGCACCCTTATGTGACCTCAATCGGCCTTATGAAGGACGGAGTTCCGTACGCGGGAGTCGTTTACGCGCCTGTCACGGATCAGATGTTCAGCGCCGAGCGCGGAATGGGGGCGTACGAGAACGGACACAGGATTCATTCATCGAAGGCTTCGCTTGAGGACAGCGTCATGCTGTCGGGGAGCGCGGGATTCTCGGACACAGCCTTTGAGATTGCTCAGAAGGTTACGGCTGATTTCCGGGGCCGGTGCCAGGGAGTGCGCTCCACCGGAAGCGCGGAGTACAATCTGTGCATGACCGCCAGCGGCAGGAGCGGAGGATATTACGAGATGCGGCTGGGGCTGTGGGACTATGCCGCCGGCGGGCTCATTCTCGAGGAAGCGGGCGGAAGGATCACGGACTATTACGGCAGGCCGCTTCCATGGCGGGGGCCGTCAGGCATTCTGGCGCTGAGCGAGGGTACTGCCCGTGACACTAACCTGCCTGACACCGGATCCTATATGGATCAGTGGGATCAGGTAATCTGATGACTTGGCAATGAGGTTCGGCATATGGCGGCGAAGCTTCTGATGTACCATACTGATGACGGGACAAGGCATATTCTTGAAGGGCTGTGCCGCCCGATGGGTATCACGCCGGCAGCTGTCGGCGAT
>DFHY01000030.1 GCA_002371345.1 Lachnospiraceae bacterium UBA3711 | reverse complement strand
AGATGGCGCACAGCGTATGACAGCTCCGGAGTAGGACGGAGGGCGTCGAACACATACGCCCTGATGCCGTTAGCAGCCAGAGTCAGCGCGGCACAGTCCGTAAATTCCTGGTACATACGGCGTGAATCATGAGCGATCACCACACCCTTTTCCTTTCCTCCAACCTTCAGGATATAATTCGCCAGGCCCTGGGTAGCCTTGCGGACAACGTAGATATTCATCCGGTTGCAGCCCGCGCCGATTATTCCGCGAAGGCCTGCCGTACCGAACTCAAGGTCCATGTAGAACCTCTCCTTGATCTCATCCTCATTTCCCTCAAGAGAGCGAAGCTCCGCTTTGGTATCCTCGTCGAAATAAGGATCGTTCAGCCATTGATTGTATCTAACCCTGTATTCTTCCATAATTCCTCCTGCTTTGCCGTTTGATAGTGATATTATTTCATCCCCGGAAACAGTTCTTCCCGGAAAGATCAATCAAGCTGTGTGTCGCCGTACACTTTCTGAATATGCGTATAGCCTTCCTTCTCCAGCGTCTCAACCTGAAACTTCGCATTTTTTTTCAGCGGCTGGACAATCACCCGCACACCGGCCGCGCGCTCTGCGGCAGCCCTGGCAAATACGTCCGTGATTCTGCCTGACGCGCTCTTCATATCCACAAGATAGGCCTTCTTCTGTATGTCTGAATTCTCTTTCCATCCAAGATCACGCATAATGGTGATAATACGCTCAAAGCCGATCGAAAAGCCGCACGCCGGTGCGTCCTGTCCGCAGAACCGGCCTACCATCCTGTCATATCTCCCTCCGCCGGCGATGGAGAAGGAATAATTGTCGATCGAGATCTCAAATATCGTTCCGGTGTAATAGCTCATCCCACGCACAAGAGTAGGATCGAACTTCAGAGTGATGTCTTCGCTGATCATCGCCCTTGCCGCAGACAGAATTGCAGCGATATCTCTCCCTGCTTCTTCCCCGATGCAGCCTGAACAGGTTTTTTCTATAAATGCCGCCGCGTCCTGTGTCTCATCCTCCCGGAACATACGGAAGAATCCTACATACTTCTCAACCTTGCCGGCATCATACCCGGACTGAATCAGTTCATCCCTGACCCCGTCCATCCCGATCTTGTCCATCTTATCGAGAATGATAAACACTTCATCGTATTCATCCTCATCAAATCCGGCGCTCTTTGCCATGGCCCTCAGGATCCGCCTGTCTCCGACATGAACTGTGAAGCCGGATACTCCGACCTCTACGAATATCCTGTGAAGGGCTTCAGAGGTCGCCGCGATCAGTTCGATCTCAGCCATAATTGACGGATCACCGATAATATCAATATCACACTGGGTAAACTGACGGAACCTCCCCTTCTGCGGCCTGTCGGCGCGGAATACGTCACCGATCTGCAGGGCCTTGAACGGTGTGGGCAGATCGTTCTTATGATTCGAATAATACCTGCACAGCGGAACCGTAAGATCATATCTCAGAGCGCTGTCGGCAAGCATGGTACCCGCCTCATCCGCTCCTGCGCTTTCCGACTGCCTGACCTTCTGAAGGCCCTTCTCAAGCTCACGTCCTCTCTTCTCAACCTTGAAGATCAGCTTCTCATTCTCGCCGCCGTTCTTCCCCGTCAGGTTCTCAATATGCTCCATGACCGGCGTCCCGATCTGTGTGAACCCATATCTTCCATATGTGTCACGGATCACTCCCAGTACATGCTGTCTCAGAGTCATGTCTTCCGGCAGGAAGTCCTGCATGCCTTTCACCGGTGTCTGTATAAACTTCATCTCTGTCTTCTGCCTTCCTGTATCTTTTTTTCTAATTGTAATGATTACAGCGCAATAAGCCTGACCTCCGTGCGGAACAATCCGTAAGCGGCTTTTTGCGACAGAATCATGTAATTATTCAGCCCACAGTTCAGAACACGCAGCGTCCTGAGCAATGGGGCGTGGCGAATAGTTACTGCATCATTATATCACTAATCATATGATGTTGGGGTCAAAAGTACCTTTTGCCCCCAACTATGATGTTACCAACCTTTTCACTGCCATCCGCAAGCAGGCTTGCTCCGGCAGGTGAAAGGTTCAGAGCAGCCGTGAATGCCGTAATATTTAGTTATATCTGTCTGAGATACTCATCATACATGTCAGTCCATGTTTTCCGGCAGGCCGGATCGTCTCTGTGATCCTTAAGCTGATAATGCTGAGCAAGATACGGTCCCAGCCAGGCGCACACCTTCCTCATGCCGTCATTATTCAGATGGTCTCCCTCATCGCGGGTATCGAAATCCCAGTCTATCGGAATGACATCCGTCATCAGGTTCATATCCACATATTCCACGCTGACTCCGCTTCCGGCAGCCTTCTCATTAAGGTACTCCGCTTCCTTCTCACAGGTGTTGTGCCGGGGCATGTTCCAGTTCTTCACGCTCGGTGTGCTGAGAAGAAGAAGATTTATTCCGTTCTCCCTGCATATGGATGCTATCTGGGCGAGCACATGTCTGTTAATACCGTCAAGCGGTTCCAGATCGCTGCTTTCCGTCATATAGTTATCCTTCAGGTACGTCGGAGCCTCATTATATACACGCGCGTGATAATATCCCTTGCGTGCCTCGACAGATGTGTAATCCGGAACCCTCCCGAAGTCCTCCCTCTTCAGACTCTTCCAGCGGTCATGCCAGACAATTACTGGGAATATACTGCCCGCCACAGACAAGAGATCTCTCTTCCAGTCAAATGACGTGAAGATAACATTTGTCTCGAGAATAACCAGCTTCGGTTTCTGCGACCGCAGAACCCTGAGGAGCATCTGCCGTGAGTCGCACAGATCCTCTGAATTGATTCCGCAGCAATAGCAGGTGATGCCGACATCATGGTACATCTCCATGGGAGAAACCGATGTTCTGGATTCACTGTCACCAAGAATAACCGTATCAATCACATCCTCCGGCTCAGCCTCGAAGCCGTATGCCGCCCAGGCGTCATGCCCCGCGTCCTGCGTGTTATTCTTGGGACTGACAAGGATCGACAGTCCCCCAAGCGATATTGTAAGAAAAGCGGCGGTCAGAAAGACCGGAAGAATCTTCTTAATAAGCTGCATATCAGTTCTATCCTCCTGACGGGTTATTTCATCTGAACATCAGAAGTTTGCGTAGATTGGATCCACAGGCACATATCCTGTTCCGTACGCGCCGAACAGAATAATGAAAGAGATCATGAGCACTGTTACCAGTGAGCGCACAGCCATATTCTTCGCCATCAGGTGATCCCTGACATTATAGCCTCTCTCCCTGAGGAGGCTCACGACAAACACAAACCCGATCACAACCGCTGTAATGATATAATCCTGGCCGTCCATTCCGAGCTTCAGCGCAGTTCCGTCGGTAAGGCCTTTCAGGGAAGCCTTCGTGAATATCTGCGCGAACATCAGAAGCCCGTACTTCAGGCTCAGTGCGCGGAAGAACATCTCACCGACAGCGACTATCAGGAAAGTTCGTATTATCTGAAAAGCCCGGTAGAACGGATTCCTTCTGTTTATATTGTGCTTCTCACTGAATCCTATGACCAGAGGCTGTATCAGATTCCCCGCCGCTATCATCACAAAATGATACATGCCGAAGAATATGAAGCTCCAGCCCGCGCCATGCCACAGGCCGTTAAACAGCCATACCGCGAACAGCGCGATAGAGCTTGTGACCAGCGGACCGTAATGATTGCCCAGCCTCCTGCGGCACTTCTTTGTCAGCTTCTTAAGCGGAGGACTCATGGACAGCGGGTAGAATACATAATCCCTCAGCCATGCTCCGAGTGAAATGTGCCAGCGGGTCCAGAATTCCGAGATCGTCGCGGAAAAGAACGGCTGCCTGAAATTCTCCGGAAGCGATATCGACAGGCACTCTCCTGTTCCGATCACTATATCCATTGTGCCGGAGAACTCCATATACTCCTGGCAGGTGAACAGCAAGGCCGCAAGGAACACAATTCCGCCGTCGTATTTCGAAAAGTCAGTATACAGAAGCTCCACGGCCGCATTTACCCGGTCAGCTACAACAAGCTTCTTGATCACTCCATACAGAATTCTCCAGCCTCCACGCTGAAGACCGGCGAGAGTAATACCCGGCCCGTCCCAGAGCTGCGGCGCGGTTTCATTATAGCGCGCTATCGGCCCTTCCATGAGAAGCGGAAAGAAAGACAGAAACAGCGCGACTCTGAGCGGATTGCGGTCTGCGCTGATCTTCTCTTTCTGTACGTCAAACACATACGACATAGCCTGCAGAGTATAAAATGAAATCCCTATCGGGACAAGAAACTGCGGTATGCGAAGCTGTCTGCCGGCATGAACAAGCCTGAAAAGACTGTTCAGGTTCCCGGTAAAGAATGCGCCGTATTTCAGAGTCAGAAGGATGCCGAAGCATACAGCCGCCGCCAGTATAACCCACAGCCTCAGCTTCTTCTCACAGGCTGCCCGGATCATCTTCTTCTCTCCGCGCTCAGCGGCCGCAAGCTGTTCATCACGCTTCTTAAGAATCGCGGACAGCCGAAGTCCCGTCAGCCAGACGCACACCGCCACGGCAATATTCCACAACACGAGGATACCGCTGAGGTACCAGAAAAAAGCATAGCCGGCGGCCAGAAGGAGATACCTGCGAAAACGCCTCGGAAGGATCTGATACAGAAGCATCACGGCAGGAAGAAAAGCGATCAGATATTCAAGGGAACAATAACTCAGCATTTACTATCGGTCACTCCAAATGTTTGTATTTTTTCAGCATCCCGCTCATTCTCCCACAATATGCGGGCGATCTCAAGAAGTATTTCCCGTTCGTTTTTCCCCGGATCCGAGAGCACCTCATTCAGCAGGCTGTTCAGTATCCTGCCGATCTGCTTTCCCTCGGGTATGCCCGCGCAAATCAGGTCATCGCCTGTCACCTTGAGCTGTTTCAGGGACAGGCAGTCACCCCTGCTAAGGATCCTTCTGTAGATAGCTTCTACCTCGTCCATATACAGGAACTTCTTCTCCTGCACCTCTGTGTTCTGTCCTCCGATATCCGCTCTCTTCACCTTGAGAAACACGGGAAACAGATCCTCTCCGACCTGAACAACAGCACGCCTCACGCCTTCCTCGGTAAGCTCAGGATACAGGGAATGGTTTCTGATCAGCCGCACTACAGTATGCTCCGAAGCCTTGTCATACTTAAGTCTCTCCATGACAGTCCGTGCTATCTCCGCCCCCGGGGCGGCATGTCCGTGATAGTGGTAGACACCCTGTTCATCGATCGTCTGGCATACGGGCTTTCCGCTGTCATGAAGCAGCATTGTCAGCCTCAGGACCAGATCATTTTCACAGGCGCACATAGTCCTGATCGTGTGCTCCCCTACTGTAATGCGGTGATGGGCATTATTCTGAACAGCTTCCATCTCAGCGTCAAACTCCGGGAGAATCATACGCGTAATACCCATCTCCCACGCAAGCCTGATCATCTCCGGATGAGGTGATGTCAGCAGCTTGTCAAGCTCCATACGTATGCGCTCGGCGCTTACATACCTCAGAGATGAGGCCAGTCTCATGCCGGCCTCCTTAGTGCAGGGATCCAGCGAGAAACCAAGCTTCGCGCAGAATCTGACCGCCCGGAATATTCTGAGCGCGTCCTCGCCAAACCGCTCACCTGCATCCCCCACGCAGCGGACTATACCATTCTCAAGATCCCGCATGCCGCCAAACAGATCAATCAGCCCGTTCTGCTCATTGTAGGCCATAGCATTGATCGTGAAGTCACGGCGCTTCAGATCCTCCTCAAGGCTTTTTGTAAAATGCACCTGATCGGGATGTCTGTGATCGGCGTACCCGCCGTCGACGCGGTAAGTTGTAACCTCCAGGCTCTCCGAATCCATCCTCACCGTCACGGTCCCGTGCTCAATACCTGTGTCGATCGTTCTGTCAAACGCCGCCTTGATCTGCCGCGGATTCGCCGATGTCGTTATATCCCAGTCCTGGGGGGCTGTGCCAAGCAGGCTGTCCCTCACACATCCGCCGACGACATATGCCTCATATCCAAGATTCCTCAGCCTCGTGAGAACCTTTGCCGCCGGGCGCGGAATCTGTATCCTGATGTGATTCATATCTTTTTCCATTCAGCTGTTTTCCTTTCCGGCATTAATTCTGTCATGCAATTTTGGGCATCGCTCACAGTTCCTACTCCGACAGTCGGCAATAGTCTCCGAAATATGCACAAGTCGTGCACATCTGAAGTTTGCTCATTCGTGAAATAATGATATCATTGATGCATTTAACTGTTGACACCATGTATATGCACAGGATATAATAAAACCCGCAATCGAGGTCGGACTTATAAGTCCGGTCGACAGTTTTTTATTTATGGAGGTCCCGTAATGAAGGGTACAGTTAAGTGGTTCAATGCAGAAAAAGGTTATGGTTTCATCACTGGCGAGGATGAGAAGGATGTGTTCGTACATTACTCCGCGATCCAGGGTGACGGATTCAAGACACTGGACGAAGGCCAGGCGGTCGAGTACGATCTGACTGAAGGTCAGCGCGGCATGCAGGCTTCAAACGTTGTCAAGCTTTGAACATAACCTGATTCTTTTATATTCGATACAGACTATATTAGAAACCTGATTTGAACAGATACCTCGCTCCCCGGAGCGGGGCATTATTTTCCGGCACGGCTCCCGCATCTCAAATCGTCAGCATCTGCCGAAAATGTTCTGTTCATCCGGCCTGTCTTCGCCATCATCCGGTGCCCTCGTCAGCCTCTCGTATTCAGGAACTTAAGCTCCTTGGCTCCGTCCTCATCAGTCGGATACATCTCAACATAGGTTCTGCATTTATCACGTGCGGTCAGAAAGTCAAGTTTCTTCTCATATGCCACTATCTCATTGAAATACAGCGCCTGCTTTCCATCCTCGCCGCTCAGGCTCAGCCCCTTCATAATATAGTCCAGCGCCGTATCCGGATCTGAAACCGCTATGGCGCACAGAGCAAGCCCGTTGTAGGCGTCCTTGCTCTCATTGTTTCGGCTCAGGATCTGTGAATAGGTTGCCCGGGCGTTGTCATAATCCTTTCTGGCAAGATAGATCTGGCCCATGAGTGACAGGGCCGGTTCATACTCCTCCTGCACCGGAACAATCAGGGCGGACGCGGCTTCATCATACTCCTCGAGATAGAAATATATCCGCCCTACATTGTAATGGTCCTCCGTAGTCTTCGGCGCGATTCCAAGCGCTGTCTGCAGATATTCATCCCCTATTCCCGACAGCTTCGCCTCTTCATATACGCTGTATATATCCAGGTAGAGCTTGTAATTCTCCGGATCAAGCGACACGGCGTAGTCAAAGTTCGCCTCCGCCTCATCCATGTTCCCCAGGTTCAGGCGGGCGGCCCCTATATAGAAGTACGCGCTTACCAGCCTGTCGTCCATGCCGGTCAGTTCTTCACCCGTCTTCAGAGTATCCTCATAAGCCTTAAGGCGGTACTGGCATGTAATCTTATACTGGAGAATGTCCTTTACAGTCTCCGGCATGCGGTCATCGGTGCCTGACAGCGCACTGTCAAAGGCCTCGAGGGCCTCCTGATACCTTGCCTGGCCCATGAGCGCTATACCAAGCCCGCGGTATGCCTGTACACTATCCTCTCCCTGTTCAACAGCATCACGAAAGAGGCTCTCTGCTCCACGGAAATCCGAATCTTCATTCGCTTCATATCCGGCGTCCGTATTCCGAGACGAGGTTTTTCCGCCCCCGCAGCCCGCGCACAGGCACATCGACGCAATGGCAAGAACAGCGCACGAATATATCCTTATGTTCTTAATTCTGATCATATGATTAAACCCGCCGAAAGCCGGCTGCAGACTGCCTGCTGCCCTTCTTCGTGACAGCGTATGTGCCCGCGCCGAATGGTGTTTACATACCTTGACCTCCATTTTCATGGAGGTCAGGTTTATAGCTGTATTATCATATCACATTTTATGTGCTTCCGCACAGTGCAATCGGCGTACAGGGATAAGTTTATTCCGGATGTTACACAATTTCAGCAACTGGGGAAAAGTGGAAAACCCTGTGGATTATCAGCGTATCCTTAACGCGCTGTTCCGCGGATAAGCGGTGATAAGCTCTTGTAGACAAGAAGCACAATCACCACCGACAGCATAGCCTTCACAAAGGTAAACGGAAGGTTGAATACAAGCAGGCACTGCAGCAGATTCCCATCCTGGATTCCCGGGAATATCGCCTTATACGCGCCGATGATAGCATCCATCGGCATGAACGCAGTATAAAACGGATACACTATAAAATAATTGACCGGAACACTGATCAGCGCCATCACGGCAGCTCCTGAAAACGAACCGATTATCGCGCCCTTTCTGGTACGGTTTGCGCGGTAGATCATGCCTGCCGTAAATACAAAAGCTGCGTTGAGCAGGAAGTTCGCAAGCTCGCCGATCCCTCCCGACTGTGAAACCAGAACATGTATGAGATTCTTGATTCCCGCAATCGCCACTCCCCACAGAGGTCCCATCGCGAAGCTTCCTATAAGCGATGGCAGATCCGACAGGTCAAGCTTGATAAATGACGGCATGATCGGAATCGATATCTCGATATACTGCAGCACAACGGCAACTGCGCTGAGCATTGCTGCCGCGACCAGATACCTCGTGGAAAATCCCGGCTCACTGCCCGATATCCCGGAACTGTTTCTCATAGTGTTTTCTGTCGACATACTCATAAAGCTGTTCTCCTTTCTGCGCGGAATTACCGCCATGATTCAGGAGACGGAAGCAGATCCGAAGCAGCTGCCCCGTAATGAAAACCGGGAACGCGCCCGCAGTAGACTCCTTGCCTCACAAAAGATCCGGCTGAATAACCTGTGAGACAAAAAGCCCGAAAACCTGCTGTTCAGGTCTTCGGGCACATGATGTCGGATCCTCCATCTTCTTCCATCCGGACTATACCGTTGGTACCGGAATCGCACCGGTTCAGCTGCCTTGCCGGCAGGTCGCGGACTATAACCGCCAGTGAGGAATCGCACCTCGCCCTGAAGACTTAAATTGTTTCTCGCAAAGTACTATAACACCACTGGCATGGAATGACAACCCCTGTCAGTTTAATAATTGTAACTTGAGTTCAATACGTCTTTCAGCCCCTCTTTTTATTCAGAAACCGTAACCGATTCAATCACAGGCTGGTCCGCTGCCGCGATAGACCCGTTGCCGTCAGTCGGTTTCGCGTCCTTGCATATCTTATCAACAATGTCCATTCCGTCTGTGACATATCCGAATCCCGCGTACTGCCCGTCAAGATACTTGCTGTCGGACTGTACAATAAAGAACTGTGAGCTGGCGCTGTCAGGATCCTGCGATCTGGCCATCGAAAATGCGCCCCTGACATGTGTGATCGGGTTCTCGACTCCATTCTGGCTGAATTCGCCCTTAATGGTCTTCTTGCTTCCGCCGGTTCCGTTCCCGTTCGGATCCCCTCCCTGAATCATGAAGCCGTCTATGATCCGGTGGAATGTCAGGCCGTCGTAGAATCCGTCCTTCGCAAGAGAGACAAAGTTTTCTACACTCACCGGCGCGATCGTGGAATCAAGCGCCGCTGTTATAGTCCCATAATCCTTTACATTGATCTGCACATAGGTCAGATCGTCATTGGAGATATCATAGCATCCCTTCAATAAAGAGGCGTCGAACCTGGCTATGTCCGCAGTATCTGAAGATGTCCCGGCTGCTGACGTATGACTCTTAGTCTGATCCGGCCGCGCGCCGGCTTCTGTGCTCTGCCCGGTAACGGAATCACTGTTCCCGCTGTTCCTTGCCCCAGGCAGGAAGAACCATACCGCCGCCGCGCAGGCCGCCGCGATAATCAGTATTATAGGTATAACAGCCAGTATCTTCTGCTTCCTCTGTTCCAGTTCCCTCTCGTGCTGCCTGCGTTCCTTCGCCAGCTGTTTGTTCTCCTTGTTCATCTTAACGTTCGTCCTCCCTGAAGGTTACTGCTCTACATCAGACCGCCGCAGCGGCGGGATTTTTACTGTACTGTCCCTTGCCATGCCATATGCGTCATTAATCATTGCAGGTGCAATAAGTATATTCCGCTTGCCACAGACTTCACCATAGTATCACAATTCACTGCAAATGTCTCAACTGATTCTATACCGCCCTGTCATAAACGGCAGACTCAGGAGCACCGCTTTGCAGACATTGCACGCGATCATGCAGTACCATACCTCCCGGAGACCCAGATGCCAGACATGCACGACAAGGTAGGTAAACAGTATCCGCACTCCCCACATGCTCGCCGCCCATGTCCCTCACAGGAGACGATGTGGTGAACAGTCCCATAAGCGCTGAGGTCGACATTCTGAGTCCATAACCAGGAATATAGAACAGCTCCTCCGCCGTGACAGCAATAGAATGCGCCGCGAATATAGTTGTTCCCATGCCGGAAACCATTCCGGCGAAGACAACAAAGCCCAGCATACTGACCACATTCGTCCCCATTACCGGAAAAGCTATGGAGCTTATCTCAATGAGAATCCCCGGAACCGGACGAAACGAAGCGAGGCGCGGCCGTCTGCCGCCTGACAAAGGAGATAGCAAAAAAACGTCCTGCCGTACTAAGCGGAATGATGCATAAAATCACATTTCAGGATGTCCGGCAATGTCCGGCGGGAACGCTTCTGAAACTGTTTTACACAAAATACGTTTAGTACGGCAGTACTGGATCAATTGTTTATTGTTGTCTCATCCGGCACACGCTTCAGCTCTTCGCCTTCATCCTGCGGTTCGCGCGGCTGTGCTTTATCACGGACAGCAGGACCAGGACAACGATCGTGACGATGTACGGCATCATCAGCACAAGGTCAGCCGGAGCATTTGTAAGCTGCAGCTGGTTGGAAACAGCGTCAGCGACACCGAAGATCAGCGCGCACAGCATGGCTCCTATGGGTGAACCGCCTACCATCGATGAAGCGCACAGACCGATGTATCCGCGGCCGGCTACCATGTCCTTCGTGAATGATGTCAGGTAACCCATAGACATGAAAGCGCCGCCGATTCCTCCGAGAATTCCCGCTATGGTCCATGCCAGGAAGTAAACCTTCGGTACGGATATTCCGACCGACTCAGCCGCGTGTGGATTCTCTCCGACAGCGCGGATATGATGTCCCGTCTTTGACCTGAAGATAAAGATGCTCATGATGATCGCGGCCACAACCGCGCCATACGTCAGGATGTTCTGTCCTGACAGAATCTTCCCGATCACAGGGATCGCCGAGATTCCGGGAATGTTGATCTTCGGCAGGGCAAGGGACTTAATGGCCACGGCCGAATTGGACTTCTCACCGGTCAGCGCGAACAGCAGGAATATAGTGCCGCCGCTCGACGCCAGATTAATCGCGATCTGCGCGAGCATCAGGTCAGCCTTTCCCTTAACCGTCGCAACCCATATCAGTATACCTGTCACAGCTCCCGCCGCCATCGCGGCCAGGAATCCGACAAATGCGCTGTGTGTCGCGCCGCTGACAATAACTCCGATCAGAGCGCCCCACAGCATCATGGACTCGGCGGCCATATTGAACAGTCCGGCTTTTTCACAGATCGCCGCGGACAGCGCCGCAAACACAAGCGGAGTCGACAGGCGAAACACCGCGAAGCCGAATGAAGTAATCAGTCTTACGTTCATGCCTTCTCCTCCTTCTGTGCAAGTGCCTTCCTTGCGGAATTGAAGATCAGCCTGCTCTTGAATCCGCTCAGGAACATCTCAGCCGCAACCAGGACAATGATGATACCCTGGATAATGGAAACAAATTCAGGCGGGATATCCGTCGTTCGTGAAACGATATCAGCACCGGTACGGATATACGCGATGAGGAACGCGCTGAGCGGAACGAATGCCGGATTCTTTCTGGCAAGAACCGCGATCATCAGTCCGTCAAAACCATATCCTGTCAGGGATGTCCACTGATAGCTCTGGAACATGCCGATAACCTGCACAGTACCGCCGATGCCTGCAAACGCGCCGCCGATAACCTGCGCGAGGATGATCGTAGCCATAACCGGCATGCCGATATACTTCGCGAACACGGGATTCATACCGACTACACGCATCCTGTAGCCAAATGACATCTTATAGAACAGAACCGCCGCGATGACGACACAGGCTATCGCGATCAGGAATCCGAAGTGAACCGAGGTTCCCGGGATCAGATTGCCCAGCTTCAGGCCGGCTGTCCACTTGTAGGACGCGGTGATGGATGATCCGGGATCCTTGATCTGGTACTTGAGAATATAGCTGGTCACATACAGCAGGATGTAGTTCATCATGAGGGATACTACACACACATCCGCATGGAATATCTGATCCGCCAGGGCCGGAATCAGAGAGCAGGCCATGCCCGCAAGAGCTCCAACCGCAAGGACGATGATCAGAAGCAGCCATACCGGCACCTTGTCCGACAGAGCGATAGCCACGCACGCGGACAGGCATCCGCCGAGGTTCACGGCTCCCTCTCCGACAAGATTGAACTTGTTTATCGCGTAGACGAAGCACATGCATACGCCCGTGAACATGATCGGGATCATAGTCGTCAGGATATTTCCGAATCTGCGGAAGGTTGAAAAAGGTCCCGCTATGAACTGCCCGATCACATATACAGGATCATCGGAAATGACCGCCAGAATGATAAGGGCGATCACATAGGCGACCGCAACCGCAACCAGTATGCGGAACAGGTCAAACCATGTTTCGATCTTCTTCGCGTTATTCATAACAGGCCCTCCATTTCTTCGGCTGTCATGGTCCTGATTCCCAGCATATACTCACCAAGTTCATCCACATCGACCACATTCGCCTTCGGGAACGCCGCAACGATCTTACCCTGCCTCATGACAAAGAGACGGTCGCTGACTTCAAGAACCTCATTCAGGTCAGCGGATATCAGCAGAGAGCCGATACCATTCTCACGGGTCATCCGGACCAGATACTTGCGGATCATCTCAGCGGTTCCGACATCCACACCTCTGGTCGGCTGATTCGCTATTATAAAGTTAGCGCCGCTTGTGAACTCGCGGGCAACAACCACCTTCTGGATATTACCTCCTGACAGGAAACGGATCGCCTCATCCTGGCTGTCGCAGGAGATCTCAAACTCCTTGATCATCGCCTCCGTTATCTCCTTCTGCTTACCGCCGTTCAGGAAAATACCGCTCATATTCTCCTTCTTGTCATAGCGGTCAGCTATGGCGTTGCTACGCACCGACAGATCGTTGACACACCCTACTGTCATACGGTCTTCCGGGATTACGCTCATGCCGGCCTGGCGGATATCCTTGATCTTCATTCCTCCGACCTCCTGGCCGTTGAGCTTCACACTTCCCGAATCATACTTTATCATGCCGCTGATCGCGTCTGACAGGAAGCTCTGCCCGTTTCCTTCAACGCCCGCGATACCGACCACTTCCCCCTCGCGAATACTGAAGGAGACATTGTCCACAGCGTTCTTTCCCTCGCTGTTAACGCACACAAGATCCTTTACCTCAAGAATCGGTTTCCCGGGCTTCGGATCCTCCTTCTCGATCTTCAGGACAACATCACGGCCGACCATAAGGCGTGATATCTTCGCCGCGTCAAGCTCCTCTATCGGATGTGTGCCGTTGCAGTATCCGTGCCGGAGAACCGTGACGTTATTGCACAGCTCCATGACCTCCTCCAGCTTGTGGGAAATGAAGATCAGGGAATGTCCGTTCTCTCTCAGAAGCTTCAGCTGCTCGAACAGCTCCCTGGTCTCCTGCGGAGTCAGAACGGCTGTCGGCTCATCCAGGATCAGCACCTTCGCGCCGCGGATCAGCGCCTTGAGGATCTCAACCTTCTGCATGAGCCCGACAGACAGATCGCTCACCCTGGCGCGGGCGTCAAGACCAAAGTGGTACTTGTCCGACATCTCCTGGGTCATCTGCACCGCCTTCTCAGCGTCTACAAGCCCGCGCTTCTTCGGCTCCATGCCGAGTGTCACGTTCTGGGCTACTGTCATGGACGGAAGAAGCATGAAATGCTGATGGACCATGCCGACGCCGAGGCTGATCGCCTCGAGCGGGGACTTGATGTTTACCTTCTGTTCATTTACATATATGCTGCCCTCCTGCGGCTGTTCCATACCGAACAGCACTTTCATCAGGGTGGTCTTGCCTGCGCCGTTCTCTCCGACAAGCGCATGGATCTCACCCTGCTGAACCGAGAAGGTGATGTCTTTATTCGCCACGAAGCCGTTTGGATAGATCTTCGTGATATGCTCCATTCTTAATGCTTCCATAAGCTCATCCCTCTGGAAAAACAGGAACCCTGCGGCATAGAGGCCGCAGGGTTCCTGTGATTATCTGCAGGTCACTCTACAAATGCCATACACACTCTTTGAGCTGATCAGCTGACAGTGTCAAGCAGAGCTGTGTAGTCATCCTCTGTTCCGTCAAAGTAGGACTTCACGACGATGTCGCCGCTCTTGATGCCTTCCTTGGCTTCTTCCACTGCGTCGCGGACTTCCTGCGGGACGACTTCTTCATAGTACTCGTTCTCGGCAAGGCCGACAGCGTCCTCGGCAACGCCCATAGCCTTCAGGGTTCCCCACTCGATTGTGGACGGATCCGTGAACAGGGTAACCATGGTATTGCCGACTTCCTTGGTGACAGATGTCGGGATGACCTTCGCGAAAGCTTCGTTGCTGTCGATGAATGACGCATACTGGTCAGAGTCAACTCCCAGAGCCCATGTTCCGTCGATCTCGGTTGCAGCTTCGAAAGCACCGGTTCCGGCGCCGCCGGCGATCGGGAAGAATACGTCTACGCCCGCGCTGGAGTTCTGGGTGTTGCAGATCTCCTTCATCTTCGCGGTGTTGCTCCAGTCTCCGACCCAGCCGGTGCTGACCTTGATATCAGGATTGAACGCTGAAGCACCGTCGATGAATCCGGTGATGAAGTCCTTGATAACCGGATTCTCCACGCCGCCGATCGCGCCGATCGCGCCTTCCTCTGACATGCCGGCCGCGACAATGCCGCCGAGATAGGAGGACTCATTCTGCTTGA
>DFHY01000083.1 GCA_002371345.1 Lachnospiraceae bacterium UBA3711 | reverse complement strand
CTGTGCTTCCAGATTGCTCTCAATCTTCGCCTTCAGTGATTCCTCTTTTGTCGCTCTTGGCTTTCTCTCCGCCATAATGACTCCTTCCTTAATATGACATACCTTAGGTTTTAATTTGTTTCATGCTTTAAGACTATATCATATTCTACACACGTATAACACATTTTCAGGCATAAAATCGGAAAGACAATCACCTGATGCTGCATTACGGTCTTCGGAATTGTTTTTATGCGGATGCTGAAGGGGATAAACAGCACTTGTGAAGTAATTGTTCAGCGGTGTGTCACTTCCATATTCTTCGGAAGCACATAACTCAGGATCATCGCAACGACAAACACCACGGCGACAACATTTCCCGCAAATACCTCCTGTCCGATCTTCGGAAATGCCTTCCAGATATCCGCCTCTGTCGAGGTTGTGAATCCTACTCCAATGGCCAGCGATAATGACGCTATCGTTATATTTCTCTGTGTAAAACCACAGTCTGCGATCATAGTCATACCTGACAGCAGGATCTGTCCGAACATCATGATAGTGCAGCCTCCGAGAACAGACTGCGGAAGCGATGCGAAGAAATTCCCTATCGGCGGGATCAGTCCGGCAAGCATCAGGGCAACGGCTCCCGTCATAATGGTGAAACGGTTTACCACCTTCGTCATTGCGATCAGGCCGACGTTCTGGGAGAAGGATGTCACAGGCGGACAGCCGAATAGCGAGGATAACGCGGACGCATATCCGTCAACCGCAAGAGACCCGGAAAGCTCCTTCTGCGTGATCTTTCTGTTAAGTCCGGCAGATACCAGGGCTGAAGTGTCACCTATCGTTTCCGCTGCGGATACAAGAAAAATCACACAGACTGATAATACCGGTCCGACATGAAATTCCGGCGTAAACATCATAATATGAGGAAACGAGATGATCCCTCCGTCCAGAATTGTGCCAAGCTCCACCTTACCGAGAATGATTGAAAAGATATAGCCTGCAATCAGTCCTGCCAGAACGGATAATTGCTTCATATACCCTTTTGCCAGACATGACCACGCAAGGCAGACGATCAGCGTCAGTGCTCCGATCATGAGGTTCCGGGCAGATCCGAAGTCATCCGCATAGCCGCCCCCGAAGGACCTCGCGCCGACCGGAAAGAGAGACAATCCTATCCCTGTTACAACGCAGGCGGAGACGATAGGCTTGATGAAGCGTACCAGCTGCCGCGCGAAAAGCCCCAGCGTGCCCTCCATTATTCCTCCGACGAGTACAGCGCCGATCATGGCCGGGTATCCATAATTCGCGACAACCGCACTCAGCACGGAAACAAATGTGAAGCTTACTCCCATGACGACAGGCAGCCGCGATCCGATCCTCCAGACAGGATACAGTTGTATCAGCGTCGCTACTCCCGCCACAAACATCGCGTTCTGCATCAGCATGGCAGTCTGCCCCTGGGATAATGACGGGTTGGCAGCACCTGCAATAAGAATGATAGGAGTAAGGTTCGAAACGAACATGGCCAGGACATGCTGCAGTCCAAAGGGTATTGCCTTCTGAAGAGGTACCTTTCCATCAAGCCTGTACAGATTATCCATATACGCATCCTCTATAAGTTGAGCCGCTTCAGATCCCTTCTCAGCTGAGCTCTGTAATCTCTGGTATCAACCGTCAGTCCTTTCTCTTCCCATCCAGGTTCTTCTTCAGCTCCTGCGCCAGAACGCTCGTTCCGTCTCTGGCCAGAACCCTGAGGACCTCGGAAAACTGTTTTCGCCTGCTTCCGTCCATAGACCGCCCCGCCCTGATAAGTTCTCCGTAATTCTTAATCTTGTTCTTATGAAGCTCGGAAAATGTGTCCGCCCCTGATGTTTCCAGTACGTCAAAGACAAAATTAACGAACTTCCTCCTCTGTTCCGGCTCCACATCCGCAATCCAGCTGTTCAGAGTCTTGCTAAGCAGTACGCTTCTTTCCGACAGGCGATTCGCCCGGACAAAATGACTGCCGAGCACCTGCCAGGTCTGCGCGTCATGCTGAAAAACGCCTTTGGCGCTGCTCTTTATCACTTCATGGTCGTATGCGCCGTACATCAGCAGCCCGAACAGAGACTGCTCCGGCACCAGGCTCCAGACCTTATCGCATATCGCTTCAATCTCTTTTGATTCCGCGACGTCCTGCATGAAGCCAGGCCCGTCATTCGTATACACCTTCAGGATCCTGTTCCTGACACTCTCCCCGCAAAATGCTGCCGCGTAAACAGCGAAATTGCCGCCCTTGGAATGGCCTCCCACGCGCAGCTTCCTGTCATTCAGATTTCCTGCCGCGTTAAGATAATCCACAGCGTGTCTCTGCCCTCTGGTCTGGCGCAGCCACGCGAGATTGAAGTCTTCCCTCCAGCCTATGATTGATCCGTCTGTTCCGCGAAAAGCAGCATAGCTTGTCCCGTCTTCAAGATCAAACGTCACAGCCGACATCTGCTCGTCGGCATCCGCGTCAATGATATTCACATAATGATGCAGCACCGTTTTAGAATATCGTCTGCTCCTGGACGCCTTCTCCATGAGGAAAGGCACCAGTTTTACATAGGAGTCCCTTGCCTTAATCTCATCAGGGGAATGAATCCAGAAATATTTCCTGCACACTTCCCCTATCGACATCCCTTTCTCCTCATCGAGTACACCCTCAAAATCAACATACGCGATCAGAGAGAGAAGAACATTGTCAACCTCGTTAAACGGATCATCGGAAAAGGAAATGTCCCCCCTCCAGTCAAGATAATCTGAAACTGTCGCCATACGTTTTTTCCTTTCCCGGGAGCATAAACGGCCAGAGCTCAGACTATACTCTCCCGGCAGCCCTGACGCACCTGATGATATATTCCGCGATACGTCTTAACTATTTCAGCTCGTCCATCGCGTCATTGAGGAGACCGGAAAATCTTTTGATCAGCCCCTCAGAATACAGATTCGCGTCATAGTTGATATAATACATTATGGGTTCATCCTTTTTGCCCTTATCAAAGGGAACGATCTGCATTCTTGTGTAGAGTCCGTTTCTCTTATCGAAGGTTCTGATCACTTTGGTGTTCTCCGGCAGGGCTTTCTCAATATCAAATCCCGACTGGTAGATGATATCGATCCGGTTCATGTCTCCCGGAGTGACTCCGCTGTTTCCGAGAGAACAGTCGCTGCAGCGCATCCCGGCCTCTCCCTGCTCTGATACCTCCCTGATGACCTGCCTCGGGTCGGAAAGCTGATCGAAATCTACGGCCACCGGAATGGCTGACAATGTCATCCCGATCAGGTCCTCTTTCCATTTTTCATCACGCCCATTATAATACCACTCTACTGAAACCTTCGGCTCACCCTCAAGCCTTGACAGCGCCATCAGGGCGGCCGCGACAAACAGCCTGTTGATGCTGGTATTCAATACTTTACTGTGCTGCTCATAGTCGCGGTATATATGATTCGTCTTTGCCTGATACACGCCAATAACCGCGCTATGCCCGGATATGTCCGGACTGGGATTGCACCTGTAACCCTTTTTGTTATACATCTCCCTGAGGCGCCGCACTTCCCGTGACTTTTCCAGTTTCATACGGCTCGCGTGCGACGAATCAAGATAATAGTAATAGTGATCGTCGCGCAGCGCTTTTTGGCAATATGCCGCAGACAGTTCCTCCATGAAATGCCGCATCATGGTTCCGTCCGCGATGATATGGCTGATATCCATCGCGAGAATAATCTCATCGTCTTTAGTAAATATCCGGCAGCGGTACAGCAGTTCATGGTTCAGGCGGAAGGGTTTGATGAAATCCATTATAACTTCATCTATGTCCCCGGTTACGGGCGTTATCTCCACAGGGACAATCTTGTCCGGAACATACTGCCATACAAGTTCTCCGTCATGATTAAATGTAAGGACCGAGCCAAAGATCGAATACTGCTTAAACACGGTCTCAAGTGCGGCTTTCAGCTGTCCCGCGCTGATAACATCCTTACTGAATCTCAGCCCGATAAAGTTGTTTTCGCCCGTCTGTTTCAGATCGTTCAGCTGGGCGTCGTAGAAGAATGTCTGAAACGGCGTCGGATACTGGTACCTGGTCAGGGCTATCTTATTCAATTCCGTCAGATCACTGATTCCTTTTTTCCTGACGCAGTATGATATCCGCTCCGGCGTCCGGCAGGAATACACATCCCTGTATTCTACCTGCAGATCGGCAAGCCCGGCAGCGAGAATGGCAGTTGAAACAGAGTCGCCTCCCAGATCAAAGAAATCATCATGAATACCGACCCTTTCAACATTCAGCGTTTTTTCAAATGCTTTGCAGATCCTTTCTTCCTCAGGTGTGCGCGGCGCGGCATAGGGCTTCGCCCCCGCGTTTACATCCGGCTCCGGCAATGCGAAGCGGTCCACCTTTCCGTTCCGGTTCAACGGAATCTTGTCCAACCGCATGAAAAACGCGGGGATCATATAGTGGGGCAGATGCTTCGCAAGATGATTACGCAGCTTCTTATATGGAAAGTCACTGTCAGCCGTATAATAAGCGCATAAGAATACCCGGTGCCTTTTCATGGTAAAGTCCTTCACGACCGCACTGCCGATTCCGGGCAGTTTCCGCAGGACTGCCTCGATCTCTCCCGGCTCCACCCTGTTCCCGTTTATTTTTATCAGCGTACTTATGCGGCTGGTTATGCTGATATTCCCGTCGGGATTACGCAGTCCCATATCGCCTGTGTGGAAGATCCCGAATCTTAACGCCTTCTCTGTCTCCTCCGGCAGGTTCCTGTAACCTCTGAAAAATGGATTCTCAAAACAGATTTCACCCTTCTCCCCGTCCGGCACATCACAGCCCTTCTCATCCAGAATGCGAATGTTGAAGTCATCAAACACAGGCTTGCCCGCCGGCGCAGTATCATATCTCTTATCAAGCACAAACTGCGCTATCGGAAAACCTGTTTCGCTCATCGCGTAATTATTGATTACCTTAACGCCTTCCACCCATATATCATTTGCCGGCTCGCCTCCCGACATGATAACCTTGAGGCATCTGGCGGGAGACCCCTGGATCACCCTCAGGATTGACGGCGTGAGATAGGTGAAGCTTACATTGTATTTAAGGAACAGAGCATTCATCTTAACCGGATCCCGCCCTGTTTCTCTCGTCATGACCACGATGCGCATCCCGCCGTTGATCGCATTTAAGAACAGCCTTACAGCGACAATGAAGTATAAGGGCACCCTCATTCCCATAACTGTCCCATTGTCAACGAGGTCACTCATATTCTTTTCCATAGAAGCCTGGATCCATCGTATTCTTCCGTATTCATGAAGCACGCCCTTCGGTCTTCCGGTGCTCCCTGAAGTATAGATAGCGAAGCAGAGGTCATGATCATCAGCCCTGACAAAGCCTGAACGGGAAGGTGTATTCATTATTTCATGCCAGGTTTCCGCATTGATCTCTATACGGCATTCACATTCTCTCTTAATCGCCTCGACTCTGTCAGGAACATAATCGTCCTCAAGCAAAATAAACGCCGCTCCTGCCTTCCAGACTCCCAGCATCGAGATAAATGGTCTGGCGTCCCTCGGGAGTATGATCAGCACAAAGTCCTCTTTCCCGATCCCGTTATTGACAAGCCAGCCATATACTCGGCCGGACAGCTCATCAGCCTGCTGCCGGGTGTAATCATCGCCTGATGTTTCCTCCGTCAGGAAGACCGCCTCCGGATCCTTTTTGACAAGCGCGCTCCACTGATCGCAGATATAAGGGATTTCAGAAATCTTCATCATTATATTGCTCCATGCGTCTTTTCATCATCCTGGTGCAGCTTCAATTATAATCATTATACGGCGTATAGGTCAAAAGTCGATCCGCAAAAGATTCCTCACCGCTTTCGGGGATGAATCTTTTTTTCGCATAGCAACTATAAGTATCCTCCCGGCCGGGAATAATCCTGTCCTCATACAGGATATCTTTTGCCGCGACTGCCTCCTTAAAGCCCTTAAGGGCATCAAACGGGGCGAAGATCTTGGCCCGCTTCCCGAGATCCATACTCGGATGCTTAATGCGGAACGGATCACAGCGGTCATGCCTGGGCTTTCCCTTTAAGAAGACTTCACGGTACCTGAAGTTTGCCGGCATCGCCATAACACCGACTTCACTCATACATCACACCTCCGTTTCCGCGCGGCTCCTTCTGCTCAGCAGCCGGAGAGCAGCAGCCGGAGACCGGTGCAGCGGATGTGATCCGCCGCTAAGCCTTGTGCCCTCCGATCTGCCGGCTCCTTTCCAGTGCCGTTGAGCCTTCGAGCAGGTTCATACCCTTGAATACGGCATTCGGGCCGTACCGCTTCCGGACCTCCAGCATGGCCCCCAT
>DFHY01000031.1:11420-19079 GCA_002371345.1 Lachnospiraceae bacterium UBA3711 | reverse complement strand
ATGACGGAGTTCGAGAATATCGTCATTGGCAAAAGCAGTGTACCGGCTTTGATCATTACGGTCATTCTGATGATCGCGATCCCCGTCATTTTCTTCATCTACTGGCGCAGGAAGCATGCAGGACAGACAAATATCAGCTGGCTCATTGCAGGCGCTATTGGATTTATCGTGTCTGCCCGCGTGTTGGAACTTGGCGTGCATTATTTCTGCATCATTGCGGATAATCCCGTTTCCCGATTCATCAACGGAAACACAGTAGCTTTCGTCCTTTATGGAATCATTATGGCAGGCGTTTTCGAAGAGTGCGGCAGGTATGTCATTCTGAAATACATTATGAAAAAGAATCGTATCCGTGAGAATGCGGTTCTGTACGGTATCGGTCACGGTGGCATCGAGATTTTGGCTATCCTTCTGCCGACCATGATCACCTATCTTGTAATTGCGGTGCTGTTTTCTCAGGGAGACGCGGAACACGCGCTCAGTTCCCTGAAGATTACGGAGGAAACCGCCGCAGCTGCTCTTCCGTCTGTACAGGCGGCAGCCGCGTTCGATTACTCAATGATGGCCATGAATGTCATTGAACGGCTGCTGGGCATGATCCTCCATATCGGGCTGACGGTCATCGTGTATTATGGTGTTAGCAACGCTAAGAAGGCTTTTCTTTCGATGGCGGTCCTTCTGCATATGCTGATGGATACATTCCCCGCATTGTACCAGAGAGGTGCGGTTCCGCTGTGGTCGGTCGAGGTCTGGGCCGCCGCATGGACTGTCGTAATTGTATTCATCTCCGGGAAACTATACAGGAAAATGAAAGCATAAAGACGCCATATTGCGATTCCCTGTGCCCCATTCGGCAGTGCGCCAAGGGGAAACAAATGGAGACATGGCGTACGGGACATTTGACGGAGAGAAGCTGATCGGAACAATTGGTATTAGAGCAGATAAAAAGCATATCTGCTGCAGAATAGAGTGAAAAAGCTGGGCAAATCATAATGAACAGAGATGAGATCGTCACGGAGCTGTTCCGGATGCGGGATGTAGATTACGCTCTTTTGCAGGCAAAAATCATCCCCACGGTAGCTGCCGACAGAATCATAGGCGTCAGGACACCGGCGCTCCGCGCGTTTGCCAAAGATTTATACAAAGACCGCGATAAAGAGGACTTTCTCTCTTGCACGCCGCATCAGTATTTCGATGAAGACCAGCTGCACGCCTTTGTGATATCGCTGGAGAAGGATTTTGACAAGTGCATCGCAGAGGCCGACGCCTTTCTGCCCTTCATAGATAATTGGGCCACCTGTGATCAGCTTTCGCCAAAGGCGTTCAAAAGGGAGCCGGAGAAGCTGCTTCAGTATATTCAGTCATGGATCAAATCAGATCAAACCTATACAGTCAGGTTTGCGATCGGGATGCTGATGCGGCATTTTCTGGACGAGCGCTTTGAGGTAGGATATGCGGACATGGTGGCGGAAGTCAAATCGGAGGAATACTATATCAACATGATGATCGCGTGGTATTTCGCGACCGCACTGGCTAAGCAGTATGATAGGATTGTGCCTTACCTGGAAGGAAAGCGCCTGGACGGCTGGGTACATAACAAGGCGATCCGGAAAAGCGTGGAAAGCTACAGGATTACGGATGAGCAGAAGGCATACTTGAAAACATTAAAAGTGCGATAGAGCAATAAGCCGTTCATATATGCAGGAAGATGATATGTAAACTGCCGGTGAGTAGTGAAATAATGATGGCTTCCTGAAGGATGGACCGCAGAAACCCGAAGAAAAAGCAAGGGATCTGATAGCGCTTAACCACCAGACATTCTTCGGTAAACCGGGATCAAACGAGCTGTGCTGGAATCAATGGGCTTTCCCGGTCATAACCGGCACGGACCGCCTGCATGAGCTTGACCTGTACAATCAGCAGTGTATCCGCTACGTGATGACCGGAAAATGGTCCAATGCCGGGTACAGGGTTAAATACTCATGCCTGAAGCCGTTTGTTTTTGAGAGAGCGTCTGAAACATCATATGATTCCGCAGGCAACTGAAATATCAAACAGACGAGGATAATTATGGACAGATACAGAAAGGTAATTGGCGTCTTTGCGACAGCATTTTTCCTGTGCGCGGTGGTTTTCCTGTTTCCGCGCACCAGGGTTCATGCCGCTTCCGAACGGGAAATACTGCCGGTTCTTGAACTGAATAAGCTCGCGGAGTTCAGCGCGCCGTCGGGCGCTTCGTACCTGGAGGGCGGAACGGCGGCTTCGTCAGGATACATGGTGGCATTTCTCAGCAGTACAGCCGGCAAACCGAATCCTGTCCAGGTTATTGACACAAACACCTGGACGGCCGTGAAGACGGGATCGGCTGAGCTGTCTCACGCAAATGACATGTGTTATGTTCCGCAGCGCAGGGAGATCTATGTCACCCCGATGGACCGGGCTGAGCTGATTGTCCTCGAAGAATCTACCCTGAATGTGAAGTCGAAGATTAAGACGCTCAGAAACTACCATGCGATCGGATACGATACGGCGTCAGACCGGTTCGCGGCGGTCTTTGTGACGGGTTCAGGCGCGGCGCGCAGGCTGTACTGTGATATTCTCGACGGGACGTGTCAGAAGGTGCTCGGCACATTTTCGGCGGATACAAATCTGACATACCAGGGACTCACCGTTCATGATTCCCTGATATATTACACCAGCTGGGAGAGGGGCGGAGTCAACTCTCTCTATGAGCCGGTCTATGACGGTATCTTCCAGAAGAGTGACAATGTGATATATGTCTATAATTTCTCGGGACAGCTGGTGAAGAGGCTGCTTGTCATGATGCCTGAGGGATATTCCAAGTTCGAGCTTGAGACTGCCTCATTCATCGGAAACCGGATGATTCTCCAGTTCAATGAGACGCTGGACGATGCCTCAGGCACAAGGATGATAGGAATATATGAGGTGACCGCCGAGGGGCTGTCGCTTGCGCAGAAGGCGGAGAAGGAAGCCGCGGAGAAGAAAGCGGAGCAGGAAAAGAAAGCGCTTCAGAAGCTCACTTCCAGGAAGACGGCAATAACAGGTATTACGCGCAGGAAGAAGTCTCTGAAAGTGAGATGGAAAAAGCTGAGTGCCGGCTCTGTCGCGGCCGAAGGTTATGAGATTCAGCTGTGCAGGAAGAAGAACTTCCGGGGCCGCAGCCTGAAGGGGCTGGTGCGCTCCGGCAATGTCTGTGTGTTCAGAGGACTTAAACGACGGACCACGTATTATATCCGTGTCAGGGCGTATGCCGTCCGCGGCGATCAGACGTATTATTCGGCCTGGTCGTCAAAAAAGAAGGTAAGAACACGGTGAATGTGTTTGCCTTTAAAGTGTTAAAGTGATATACTACAAAATGGTTGACTCACAAGAACAGGAGGCATTCAGCGCCTCCGGCGATATCATCCCGGTATTGGCCGGGACGTAGAGGAGGGAAAACTTATGATGAAAAAACTGGCAGCTGTGACATGTGTTTTGTCGATGGCTCTGTCCGGGATGGCGATGGCCGATACCGTAACGATCGGTGTCTTCGAGCCGGCATCCGGAGACAACGGCGCGGGCGGTAAGCAGGAAGTGCTCGGTATGCAGTACGCGAACGAAGTACAGCCGAAGGTCGAGATAGACGGCACGGAGTACGATGTCGTGCTGAACATTGTCGACAATGAGTCCTCCACCGATAAGGCTACTTCGGCGGCGACAGCGGCGGCTGAGGGCGCGAGTGTTGTTCTCGGCTCCTACGGCTCGGCGGTTTCCATCGCGGCAGGCGATATCTTCAAGAGCGCGGGCGTTGGCGCTATCGGCGTAACCTGCACGAATCCGCAGGTTACTGAGGGAAATGACAACTATTACCGTATCTGCTTCCTGGATCCGTTCCAGGGCACGGTTCTCGCTAACTACGCAAATGACGCGCTCAGCGCGAAGAAGGCTTATGTCCTGACCAAGCTTGGCGACGACTATTCCGCAGGCCTCGGACATTATTTCAGCGCGGCGTTCAAGGACCTCGGAGGAGAAGTTATCGAGGAGACGTTCCCGCCTGAAACCGCTGACTTCACTTCCTATATCACGACAGCTAAGAATGAAGGCGTTGACGTTATCATGGCTCCGACCTCCACAGAGGCGGCTCAGCTGATCATCGAGGCGGCTTCCACTCAGGGCGTTACGGTTCCGCTTCTGGCAGGCGATACCTGGGATTCCAATGTTATCCTGAGCGCGGCTGAGGGCAAGGATATCGATATCTTCGTCACGACCTTCTATCAGGAAGGCGCGGATGAGGACTTCGATAAGGGAATCAAGGAGTATATCAACGGCGATTCCACCGCTCTTGCGAACAACGGCGGCGACGACACCATTGCGGCTGTATCAGCGATGGGATATGACGCGTATTTTGTAGCTCTTGAGTGCATCAAGAACGCGGGCTCAACCGATCCGGCGGATGTCCTTGCGGCGATTGCGGATACCACCTATGACGGCGTGACAGGCCACATCGAATTCGGTGAGAATGGCGATGCTGTCCGCAGCGAGGCGGTTGTCAAGCAGGCGAACAATGAGACGGGCGAGTGGGAATTCGTCGCGACCCAGGGCGTCAGCGAGTAATCTGCAGACTCCAGTGCGCACTATCTGACCGGCAGGCCGGATAGTGCTGCACGTGCATTCTGGCCGGGGAATATGTTTCCCCGGCCGGGTCATTTACGTTTATCGAAGGGTTTCTCATGGATTTCTTATCTAAGAATTTACCGTATGTGCTGGCGGGCGTCTCGGTCGGCGGACAGTATGCGCTGATAGCTATCGGTTATACGATGGTTTACGGCATACTGCGTCTGATCAACTTCGCTCACGGCGATATTTTTATGGTCGCGGGTCTTGTAACTATATACGCGAGTACAGTCATGCCTCTGTATCTTTCGATCCCGCTTACGATCGTTGTCACTGTCATCCTCGGCATGGGCATTGAGCGCGTGGCCTATAAGCCCCTGCGCAACTCTCCGAGAATGTCGGTCATGATCTCCGCGATCGGCGTGTCTTATCTGCTTCAGAACCTCGCCCTGTATATAACGGGCGGCCTGGCGCAGGTCTATCCGACGATCCCGTTTATTTCGAATACTGTCACCATCGGTTCGGCGACGACGAAGGTGGTTACCATCCTGACTCCTATCCTCATGATCGTTCTTGTGGTTCTGCTGATCTGGCTGATCAACCACACGAAGATCGGTATGGCGATGCGCTCGGTGTCTACGGACTTTGAGACCAGCCGTCTGATGGGAATCAACGTGAACAGAGTCATTTCCATGACGTTCATCATCGGTTCTTTCCTTGCTGCGGTAGGTTCGATACTGTATTTTACGAACTATCCGTCGGTAATACCGACCTCGGGAGGCATGCCGGGACTGAAGGCGTTTGTCGCGGCCGTGTTCGGCGGCATCGGTTCCATTCCGGGAGCGGTAATCGGCGCCATGCTGATCGGTATCGTCGAAAACCTGATCAAAGGAGCCGGCTGGACGACATTCTCTGACGCGTTTACATTTGTGCTTCTGATCGTGGTGCTTCTGTTCAAGCCGACCGGCCTGTTCGGTGAAGCCGCGACGGACAAGGTCTGAGAAGGGAGGGAGAGATATGACTAAGAAGAAAGACCTGATCTTTTCGCTCATCCTCCTGGCAGCGGCGATTGTGCTTGTTGCGGTGCTTGACCAGGTTCTGCCTCAGACCGGAATTGTCATGACGGTTCTGAAGAAGGGCTGTATCTATTCTCTGGTCGCTGTTTCGATGAACCTCCTTAACGGCTTTACCGGGCTGTTCTCTCTCGGGCAGGCGGGATTTATGCTGATAGGCGGATATACCTACGCGATCCTGACTATTCCTGTTGCTGACAGGGCGAGTGTTTACCAGTATTTTGACGGCGGCATCGTACAGTTTTCGATCCCGTTCTGGGCAGGGCTGATCTGTGCCGGACTTGTGAGCGCGCTTCTCGCATGGCTTATCGGCCTTCCGGTGCTTCGCCTGAAGAGCGATTATCTGGCTATCGCGACTCTTGGATTTGCCGAAATCATGCGCGCGTTTTTCCAGTGGGATACACTCGGTCCGCTGACAAACGGTTCCAACATGCTCAGAAAGTATCCGAGCTTCAGCACGCTGATGTTCCCGTTTATTGTCGCCGCGATCTGCATTGCCCTCATCGTCCTGCTTATCAATTCGTCGTTTGGACGTGCGTTCAAGGCGATTCGTGACGACGAGGTGGCTGCCGAGGCGATGGGTATCAATCTGGCTCATCATAAGCGCATGAGCTTCTGCATCTCTTCGTTCTTCGCCGGCGTAGGCGGAGCTCTGCTGGCTATGTACCAGACAACCATCCAGGCTCAGGCCTTCAAGTCGAACATGACCTATGAGATCCTGCTTATCGTCGTTATCGGCGGTTTGGGCTCGATCACGGGTTCCGTGCTTGCTACCTTCCTGTTCTACGCGGCGTCCGAATGGTGGCTGAGGTTCCTCGATTCTCCGCTTATGATCGGAAACTGGCAGGTTCCGCTGCTTCGCTCGGGTTTCCGCAAGGTTGTATTTTCTGTTGTGATTATGGCTATCGTACTGTTCGCGCGCAAGGGCATCATGGGCGACAGGGAGTTCTCGCTGTCAGGCCTGATTAAGCTGTTTAGCCGGAAGAGGAAGGAGGCATCCGCAAATGAGTGAGTCGAATGCGAATGTGCTCCGCCTGGAGCATATCACGATGCAGTTTGGCGGCGTTGTGGCTGTAAATGACTTCTCGATGGAGGTCAATAAGGGCGAGATCGTTGCTCTGATCGGACCGAACGGTGCCGGTAAGACAACGGCGTTCAATGTTATCACGGGCGTGTACGAGCCGACAAACGGCGTGGTGTATTTCAATGATAAACCGATAGTTGAGAACCATCCCCGGGGAAAGATGAAGAAGCTCTACCAGGGAGAAAACGCGCTTGCCTATGATAAGGTCATTTCGCAGACGCCTGACAGGATCACGAAGCTTGGAATCGCGAGAACATTTCAGAATATCCGTCTGTTCAAGAAGATGACTGTCTTCGAAAATGTTCTGATCGCCAGGCATCTCCGTTCGAAGGCCAATTTTATGAGCGCGACGCTGAGGCTGAATGCTGCTGAGGAGAGGGCTAACAGGGAGAAGTCCCTGGAACTCCTCAGGCTGGTCGGGCTTGAAGAGAACAAGGACGACCTGGCCACTTCGCTCCCTTATGGAAAGCAGAGAAGACTGGAGATCGCCAGAGCTTTAGCTACGGAGCCGACGCTGCTTCTGCTGGATGAGCCGGCGGCGGGTATGAACCCGCAGGAGACGCTTGAGCTTGCGCAGTTTATCCGCCAGATCAAGGAGCAGTTTGGACTGACGATATTTGTCATCGAGCATCATATGGATCTTGTCATGGAGATATCGGACCGCATATACGTACTGGACTTCGGCCGCATGATCGCTGCCGGTACGCCGGCGCAGATTCAGTCCGACCAGCATGTCATAGACGCTTATCTGGGCGTACAGGAAGATGAGTGAAACAGTCTCATATGTTAGCTTCAGGTGTGAATTGACCCGATGATACAGTGCCTGCATATCCTGCGCGGCTCGCGGCTTTGCTAGCGCGCATGGCAATGCCTTGCCTGCATGAAGGC
>DFHY01000031.1:8482-11302 GCA_002371345.1 Lachnospiraceae bacterium UBA3711 | reverse complement strand
AATGCCTTGCCTGCATGAAGGCCAAATGCCGGGACTTAGTTAGTGCGCAAGGCAGGGCTTTGGCGAAGCAATCATCATATAACGAGGGATACGTAAGAATGAGCAAAAATGTTAATCAAACCGGCTCGACCGGCAACACAGTCGGTAAGGTCGGAAGTGTCCAGGCTTCGTGGGATCATCTCGGTAAGAGAGGAGACGGGCCGTCCAGGAATCTTTTGGAGGTGAAAGACCTGAAGGTTTCTTACGGCGGCATTGAGGCGGTTCGTGGAATCAGTTTTGATGTTCCGGAGCATGAGATAGTTACTCTGATCGGCGCGAACGGCGCTGGCAAGAGCTCTACGCTGCGCTCGATCGTCGCTTTGGAGAAGCCAGCCGGCGGTTCTATCAAGTTCGAAGGAAATGAAATGATCGGCATGGGAACGGAGCAGATCGTGAAGAACGGCATCACGCTTGTCCCGGAAGGGCGTCGTGTGTTTGTCAACCTGTCCGTGTATGAGAATCTAAGGATGGGAGCATATCTGCGCAATGACGATCTGCAGTCTGATCTTGACTGGGTATATACTCTGTTTCCACGCCTGAAAGAGAGAAGCTGGCAGGCAGCAGGTACGCTGTCAGGAGGCGAGCAGCAGATGCTTGCAATCGCCAGAGCTCTGATGAGCCGGCCGAAGATGATCATGATGGATGAACCCTCGCTTGGCCTGGCGCCGATTATTGTGCAGGAAGTATTTGAGATTATCCATGAGATCAACAAGATGGGAATGACGATACTTCTGGTCGAGCAGAATGCGAACATGGCGCTGAAGGCAGCAGACATGGGGTATGTCATGGAGACCGGGCGGATAACACTTTCCGGTGCAGGCATGGAGCTTGCGGAGAATCCGGTTGTGAAGGAAGCTTACCTGGGCAAGTCCAGAAGTTAAAACATGAACAGGCGCAGAAAAGCTTTGAACAAACCGGAAATCTGCGCCGTCAAAAAGCCCCTCGCGCGTTAAAGCACGGGGGGCTTGAATTGCGAGGATATTGATTTCTGCATTACTACTTAGAAGTCTTTGACAGCTCAAGGAGCTTTGATTTAAGCTCTGTCTCCATCTTTGCCATTTCCTGCTCTGCGGTAGCCCTCTTCTGGCGTCCTTCCTCCTGAATCTTCAGGACATCATCGAGTGTAGCGATCAGCTCGGAATTAGTCTTCTTCAAGGTCTCAATATCCACGATTCCCCTCTCGGATTCTTTAGCGGTTTCAACAGACGCTGTGTGCAGCTGCTCGGCATTCTTCTTGAGGAGATTATTTGTGAGCTCTGAGACTTCATGCTGTGCCTTGGCGGCCTGATTGGAATGCTCGACACCCATGGCGATCACCATCTGGTTCTTCCAGAGCGGGATCGTATTGACTATAGTGGATTGAATCTTCTCAGCCATCAGTGTATCGGCGTCCTGAACCAGACGGATCTGCGGCCCTGTCTGGATCGCGATCTGACGAGTGAGTTCAAGGTCGTGGAGCTTCTTCTCAAAGCGGTCGCAGAGCGCTCCGAGATCCTTCGCGGCTTGCGCGTCCTGAGCGTCTCCGGTTGCGGCGGCCTTATCCTGCAGTTCTTTCAGTTCACCTGAGCGAACCTCCGCCAGGCGCTTCTTGCCGGCAGCGATGTACATCGACAGTTCCTTAAAGTAAGTCAGATTCATGTCGTACATCTTATCGAGTGTCGCTACATCTTTCAGCAGCTGAATCTGATGCCCCTCCAGAATATGAACGATATCGTCAACAGACTTCTCGGTCTTCTCGTACTTCGCTTTCATGGCAACCACCTTGTTGGTTTGCTTCTTGAAGAACTTAAAGAGACCGCCGTCATCCTCCTTGACGTCGAAGTCGGTCAGCTCGGTGACGAGTCCAGATATCATCTTTCCGACCTCTCCCATGTCTTTGTTCTTGACATTCTCGAGAGCAAGGTCAGAGAAGTCGGACATCTTTTTCTGAGTTCCGGCACCGTACTGCATGATAGCGTTGGAATTGTGAATATCGATTCTCTCCGCAAATGCGTCAACCTGAGCCTGTTCTTCAGGCGTAAATGCCATCTGTACATCCTGAGCCGCAGCTGCAGCGCTCTGAACCGCACCCTGCGCAAATGAACCTGCCGCCATGGTCTGAGCCGCCGCAGAAGCCGCTTCAGGTGCCACAGCCTCTGCCGCCATAGTCTGCGCAGCAGCTGCCCCTGGCATCACAGCCTGTGCAGCCGCACCTGCAGCCATGGTCTGTACCGCAGCTGTGTTATCGGAAATCGAAGACTGCGCAGTTCCCTGAACTTGTGACAGTACATCCCCGGCCTGGGCGAGCGCTTCCTGTGCCTGGGCAAGCGCGCCGGCAGCTTCATCAGCGGGTGATGGCGCACCGGCAGATGAAGCTGCCGGAGAAGCCGGCATATCGGACTGTATTTCGGGGGAACCTTCCTCCCCGAAGGTCAGTGTGATCGGTGACGGAGACGGTACTGAAGAGTCAAAGACAGTGTTGTTTTCATCAGCCATAAGAATGTTCCTCCTGTATATAAGATAATAAGGTACATATGTTTTATCAGGCGCATTTTGCGTCAGAAAAATCAAACTGAATCTATTTTACCAACCGTGTTACCGGCATACAAGTGTCAATTGCACTTTGGGGACTTTTACGGCATAATATGATGTAAGGGTCAAAAGCCCTGAAGCCGAGGCAAGCTCGCTTGCCAGAGGCGAAAGGGGTGTTGACCCACCGGACACGGAGCACGTAGTAATTTGCTTTAGCAAATTACGAGAGTGCGGAGTGGCCGAGGAGCGCGAGAGTTGCGAAGCAACGAA
>DFHY01000031.1:0-8409 GCA_002371345.1 Lachnospiraceae bacterium UBA3711 | reverse complement strand
TTTTGACCCCAACATCATAATATAATGATGTAAAGGGTCGATAGACCCCGAAGCCGAGACAGTGAGAAATGCGCAATGCGCACGATATAATTGTCTGTCAGGGGCCAAAAGCCTATGAGCCGCAGAACATTTCATCAGGAACTGATTACAGGGTGACTGTCATGAGTAATAAAAAAGAAAAACTTGAACCGCTTGAAGCGGTAAGCCATATCGCGGAGATAGTCAACAAGTCTATAGCGTCAGGTGATTATTCTTCACTGAACCGTGAGATAACCGGCGCGCTGAATGAAGCCGCGGACGCTGTTCATGACTCTATTTTCAAGACGCCGTTCTTCAAGGCAGATGGGGCTCAGACCTACCGCTCCCAGACGAAGAACAGCTATCAGGCGGCGAAAGACCGGAAGAAAGGGACGGGATCTTCAGCGCGGAACAGCCATGCCGTGTCCGGGGATGGCGTTGTCAGTCCGTTTGGGGCGTATGCGCGCTCCATAGCCGGAACCTGCGCGACATTTTTCTTCGGCATATTCTTTGCCGGAGGAGTGCTGGGGATTGGCGCATTTAATCCTATGACAGTGTTCTTCGGGGTTGTTACGGCCTTCAGCGGATGGAATATGGTGAAGGGGTTCAAGAAGGTAGGAAGAATCAACCGGGCCCGCAAGATTCTGAAGATGATGGAGAACCGCGATACGATCACCGTAGAGGAGATCGCTTCGGCGTTCGGCAAGAGCAAACAGTGGGTCGCGGATGATATTCAGGCTATGATACGCGACGGTATATTTACCGGCAAGACGTATATGGACAAGGAGGAGACCGCCTTCATGACAAGTCATGAGGCGTACGATCAGTACCTTGAGACGATGCGCTCTTACCAGGAACGCATGAAAGCGGAGAGCGTATTTGACCGGAAGGATCTGAAGGAATACTCGAAGATGGAGAAAAATGCCGCCGCGCGCAGTCAGGACAGCGCGAGGGAGGCAGAGAGGCTTGACCGTGAGACCTCTGAGATGGTGGAGGAAGGCAAAGCTTTCATTGCTCATATCCACCGGAAAAATGAAGAGGTGCCGGATCCTGTGTTCACAGAGAAGCTGAACCGGCTTGAACAGATTGTCACCAATATCTTCGACCGTGTTGCCGCGTCGCCTGATACAGCGCCGGATCTTCACAGGCTTATGAAGTATTATCTCCCGACAACACAGAAGCTGGTAGATACCTATGCGACGCTGGATAAGCAGACGGTGCAGGGGGAGAATATAGAGACTGCGAAGCGGGAGATCGAATCCTCTCTTGATACGATTAATGAGGCTTTTGAGAAGTTCCTTGACTCATTCTTCCAGACGACAGCCTGGGATGTGTCCAGCGATATTTCGGTCATGAATCAGATGATGAAGCAGGACGGTCTGACGGGCGGAGACGACTTTGCAAGAGCAGCAGAGGCCGCGCAGGCCGCCGCGCAGGCGCAGGTTCAGGGGGCTGCCGCACAGAACGCCGGGGAGGTTCAGACTCAGACGGCAGGCGGAGTGCAGGTCCAGACATTGGGCGGCGCCCAGGCCCTCGTACAGGAGGAAGAACAATAGAAGAGAGCGATCCTTGGATCCGTGATTATTCCGGGAGCTTTTCCGGGACGCGGCTAAGACGGGAGACTTCCGTATAGTGTCCCGGTGCAATTCCGCCACTGGCGGAATTGTTTCTTTATACAGGATTTGCGGACAAATTTAATGGTGAGATAAAAAATGATCCCGGCGCAGAATGCCGGTTCGCGATAATGAATATCAATTCGTGCAGTATATGCGGCCTGCGGCAGGGAATATCGTTCCGGCCCTTAGCTCGCGCGAAAAGAGCGCGCGGGCCGGCTCTCTGTTATAATAGGGGCAGAATTACGGCGACTTGCTTCATGGCATGAATCGCGCTATAATGGCGCGTAGTATGTCAAAACTCCGCGGTACGGGTTGATGAGACCCACGCCGGGGTAAGACTACGATGTTCCGGAATATTACGGGAGAGGTGAACATGAAAAGATGTATGTACTGCGGTCATGAGAATGAGGATTCGCTCGTTTCATGCTCCGTATGCGGAAACAGGCTGGGTGACGCGGTTTTGACGCAGGAGCCGGTAATTATTGACGCAGGGGAAGCGTCTGAGTCTCCTAAGGACGGATCCATGCCAGTCTCTGAGCCTGAACTCAAGACGGAAGGAACGGAAGAAAGCCCGAAGGCCGATGAGGCCAATGGCGCTCCGGCGGATAATGCGCCGTCAGAGAGCGTACAGGCTGAAAGCGCCACTGTGGATGGTGCGCAGGAAGAAGGCAATGTGCCTCAGAAGGCACAGAGTGCTGAGGATGAGGCACAAAGTGCTGAGGATGAGGCGATGGTGACGCAGGAGCCGGCATTTGCGGGGCAGATTCCGGTGAACAGCCAGTTTGGCGAGACAACTCCTGCGGGACAGTTTACCGGAACTGAGAATACATATGCCGCGCCGGATATGACTCCGGGCTATGGCGAGGACTGGCGGCAGGATGTCGGGCGCGGCCAGACCTACGGAGCAAGAACCCAGTATGAGGCAAGGCGTGAGGCAAGACGCGCACAGGCGGCAAGCCAGAGAGAGGGTGTAGCCGGGGGCACGTATAACGGCAATGGACAGTATGGCGCACCTCAGCGGGATCAATATGGAAGCGCCGGATATGGATACCGCCAGCCGGGCGGCCAGGAACCTCAGATGCAGGGGCAAAGAGCCGACTACGGAAGGCGTGAGAGTGCCGGAGGCAGTAAGGTCTTCATGGTGCGCGCCCGCAAGAGAGTCAAGAGCGTCACATTCTGTCTGATGGCTATTGCATTTACCGCGATGCTTGCTCTCAACGCATACAACATCTACTGCGGAAATGCTCTGCGCAATATTACCGAGTCGGAGAGCATGCTTGCCAATATCCTATCCGGTACAGGGACGAATTTCTTCACGCAGATGCTGACCGAGCTCGCGTCGCAGCTTGTCAAGATGGTCGTAAATGTCCAGGGCATCATATCACAGCTCGGCAAGACGGTTGAACTTGGAATCGCGGTTGTATTCCTGGTTCCGAATGTGCTGTACGCCTTTGCCCTGTGGCTGATGTTCTTCCGTACTGATACCAGACGCCGTCAGTTCCCGATGGGCGGATATACACTGGCCAGAGTCATGATGATCCTGAAGTTCCTTATCGCCTGCCTGGTGCTGGCAATAGGCCTGGTTATCTCGGTGTACTTCGTTGTTGTCGGTGCGCAGAGAAAGTCGGGATCTATTGATTCGTCTCTTATTCAGGGAGTGATTCTCCTGATAGTTATGATCGTACTGTCGGTCTTTGTAGTGATGTATTACATCCAGTGGATGTTCTGCCTTAAGGTGGTAAAGGACAATGCGAAGAAGGGAACAGATCCCGGCAGGATGCCAGGGTTTGTGGTATTCCTTTCTCTGCTGTGCACTGCGGCGTGTGTTCTGCTCATGATACCCATGGCGCCTAACGACTATATTGGTCTGGCATCACGCGGAGCTGCGGCGGTGTTCTTCCTGGTATCGGGCCTGTGGGTGCTGATATACAAGATCAAGGTAAAGCGCGCCTGACGCTATCCGCATGTCAGTTCCGCCCCGGCGGAATTACACGCTGGTGATGTTCTGTCAGCGTTTACCATGAGTGATGATATTATACCGGTCGGGCGCTATGAGCCCGGCCTTTTGTTTAAGGAAATGCTGAGCGCAGGATTGTTACAAAAGTCTTAACAAATTATTCCGTGAAAACCGTGATGACGGACACATGGGATGATGATATAGTGATTACAGCATGAAACGATCCGAAGCAGGCATTCGCTTCGGCGCTGGGGTACATTAATAATAGAAAACAGAGGGGTTGAGCTTTGGCTAAGATCATGAAATGGGTTCTCGGCGTCGGCGCTGCGCTGCTTGCCGCGATTATTATTATTTCCTGTGTGTATCTGCACCGGGAATGGAACCGCACCACATTTTTTGAGAACACGTCTATAGACGGATTTGATGTGTCCGGTAAGAGTCCTGAAGAAGTTCTCCCGGTTCTCAGGGATGAATTCACTAAAGCCAGGATACATTTGACGGAGAGCGGACGTGAGGAAGCGCAGTGGTCGCTGGATGAAGTCGGTTATACGATTGATGAAGACGCGCTGATGTCAGGCATAAGGGACGCTCTGGACAAGCAGAAGAGTTCGATAGCTGTGCTTCTGGATTCTTTGATGAACGGCAATTCGTTTGAGCTGGACGTACCCTTCAGATTCGACGCACAGAAGCTTGCAGGTACTGTAAATACATCTGCCCTGTCTGATGAGAGGGTGCTGAATGTGAACGCGGAGATTGTGTATGACCAGGAGGCGAAGAACTACTCCATCCAGCCGGAGGTGCGTGGAACAGAGCTGAACGACTCCGATATCCAGCAGCTTGTACAGTCGTCTGTAGATCAGGTCATAGGGGGAACTGCGCCTGAGCCGGATATCCAGATAGCGATCCCCGAATCGTTGTATATCCCTCCGTCGATACTTTCGACTGATCCCGGCCTGAACCTCAAGGTTAATACATTCAACTCTTATGATAAGGCTGTAATCACCTATGTATTCGGTGATGAGAAGGTAGTTCTCGACTGGAACACCATCTGCGACTGGGTTGTATTCGAGGGCGACCAGGGATATCTCAGCGAGGAGAAACTGCGCGAATATGTGATGAATCTGGGCCAGAATTATAACACTATCTACTATGACAGGACTTTCCATACGACAGGAGGCAGTGATATCGTGTTCTCAGAGCACGAAAACAATTATGGATATCTGGTAGATGAAGAGGGTGAGTATGCACAGCTGCTGTCCGATATCCAGTCCAATACCCAGACAGAACGTGAGCCGGTGTATGCTTATAAAGGCGTCGGACGGAACGGAAGAGACGATATGGGTTCTTATGTCGAGGTTTCGATAGGCGCACAGCATGTATGGTTTTATAAGGACTACCAGCTGCTCCTTGAGTCTGATGTAGTGACCGGATGCATTGCGAAAAATACTCCCACACAGACGGGGATATTCCCGATTGCCTATAAAGAAAGCCCGGCTACGCTTATTCCGTCGAATGAGACTAACGGGACGCCGGTTCAATTCTGGATGCCGTTTTATGACGGCCAGGGCCTGCATGACGCCTCGTGGAGATCGGCGTTCGGCGGTCAGATCTACCAGACCAGCGGATCACATGGGTGTGTTAACATGCCTTACTACGCGGCGGAATTTATATTTAACAACGCGGATACAGGAACTCCGGTAGTGCTGTACTGAGAAATAAGCAATCATACTGTCACAGCGCAGTGGAAAAGCTGTGGAAACCGTGTGGGGAATCGTGTGAATAACCGGTGCATAACTTTTTCGGAATTCCGTGCTCTTTTTAATTGAATTTCCGACATGATTCGATATAATAATTACGTATCGTATTCACAGGGGAGCTGATACGGCTGTTAGGGGAGGCCGGATCAGTGTGAAGTATTAGTAAGGGGCACCGGATGAATAGGGGAAATCTGGCGGAAGATCCGCGTACGGGTCTGTCGTCATCAAGCCGCTATTCCCGAAATGGTGGGGAGACGAATTCTCTTCTGTATGTCGACAGCAGCTCTGTAAGGAAAGAGAGAAAGGCCGCTGAACGCAGATCCGGGAATAGAAACAGCGCAGTTAAGGGTAATCATAACTCCAAAAGAAAGACAAGCGACGGACGCGGACTGGCAAACAGCCATATGGACAGGCTGGAAGTCGGAAGCGACGGGCGCTTGTTTCAGGTTAGGGAATCATCGGATTCCCCGGTTTCTGTGTCAAAAGCCGCTCAGGATCATGCTGCGGCAGCTTCCGGTAATAGTTTAATAAAACAGACAGTTAAGGACATCCGTCCGGCAATAGCCGCGGATGCATTTTCTGATGCCCTGAAAAATGATGATGCACACAGCCTCGCTGCAAATAACGCGGCTTCTGCGGCAGAGCAGACGACATATATATCCGAGAACGAGCCTGAGGGCGGCAGACAGTCTCTGGTAAACGGGAGCGGGCAAGAGACGGGGCAGCGGCGGTCAAAGCCTGAACGCAGCTATCTGACTCAGAGCAATCCGCTTCTTAAAACAGGGAAAACAAGGAACCGCATCAGGATCCAGTCTAATCAGCCTGGCAAACAGGCAGATACTCCAGATGCCGCTCAGCCTGAAGTATCTGCGGCTCAGTCCGAGCCATCCGCAGCTCGGCATGGATCCGCTGCTGCTCAGCCGGAACTTGCTGCTGTTCAGCCGGATGCGGCCATAACAGTGGCGGATATTATACCGGCCGGTGAGGGGGCGCCGGCAAGAAGCGGGATCAGCGCATTTTTTCGCCGCTTCCGCATACCGGTCATTGTGTCAGCTGTAGCCCTGGCGTCGGCAGGCTATGGGTATACGGCGTGGTATTACAGGAACCGCTTCTATCCGGGGACAGAATTCTTCGGCATTCCGGCATCCGGGCAGTCTGTATATGACGTGAAGGCAGCGGTGAAATCAAAGGTGGATTCGTACAGCCTGATGCTGGAAACGAGAAAACCGCTGGCTGACGGCGACAGTGCGGCAGCTTCATCCAATCAGGAGGAAAACATCATCACTGCGGAAGACGTCGGGATGATCTACAACGACAACGGCGAGATTGACAGCGTGATGAAGAATCAGAGGAGTTGGGCGTGGCCGGTTATGATGCTGGCTGCACTGTTCGGAGATAAGAACTCTGCGCTTGAGACATCATACGACAACAGCATGGTCAGCGACGCTCTCGGGCGGCTCCCCTGTATGCAGAAGGAAAACATGATCAGTCCTCAGGACGCGCAGGTCGTTCTTACGGATGACGGAGCTCAGGTTCAGACTGAGATCTACGGTACGACATTAAACAGAGAGAAGACTGAAGAGGCAGTAAAGGATGCACTGAACACCGGATCGACATATATCGATCTTGACAAGCTTGGGTTATATGAGAATCCGAAGATAAACAGCAGCGATCTGAGCCTTACGTCACAGGCTATGACCATGAACAAGGTTCTCGGAGCAAAGATTCTCATGCGGTTCGGAAGCCGGACAGAGGTGATTAATTCCGAGACTATATCGAAGTTCCTCGATAAAAAAGGAAATACATATACTCTGAATGAAGATAAGGTCAGAAGGTATGTGGAAAAACTGGCCGTAAAGTATGATACGCTCCAGTGTGAGCGTGACTTCTTCACCAGCATCGGCACAAAGATAACCCTTGAAGCGGGTATCGGAGATTACGGATGGCTGATGGATCAGGAAGCGACCTTTGAAGAGCTCCTGGAGGCTATACGCGGTCAGAAGAAGACCACCATGAATCCTGTCTATACGCAGGAGGCTTACTGCCGTGATGAGGGTGATATCGGTAATACCTATGTTGAGATCAGCCTTACAAATCAGACGATGTGGTTCTATAAGAATGGCAGCCTGATTGTCGAGACGCCGGTTGTTACCGGCAACCCTTATGCCGGACATGAAACTCCGTCCGGAGGAGTATGGTCGCTGAAAGGAAGGATGCGCAACCAGACACTGGTCGGCCAGGGATACGCGTCACCGGTTGATTACTGGATGCCGTTTAACGGGGGCGTCGGAATTCACGACATGCAGAGCAGGGCATGGTTCGGAGGCACCATCTACCTTGGAAGCGGATCACACGGATGCGTGAATACGCCGCTGGCGGCTGTGAAACTGATCTATGACCAGATCGAAGAAGGGGTGCCGGTCGTAGTCTACAAGGATGAGTCAGAGGAGGCCCTGGCCCAGGTTACAGGCCCGACTGATGTCTGGACACTGAATTCAATGATTGAAGACTTATATGGAACTGTCGATGACGACGGGATAGGGTCTATCGTGTCCTGGTCACGGTCAGCGGCTGCCCAGGCAGCTCAGGCCGCGGCTGCGCAGACAACATCTTCAGGAACACCGGCGACGTAAGAAGAGGCTTATTCTGCTTCACAAGTGTTATAAAAGAAGCTTTATGGCAGGCTTATTTATAATCCATTTGTCCTGTGGATTTAGAATATAGATAAGGGGAGTGCAGTATGAAAAAGAGTGTGCCATTCGCGGGGGGAGAAGCATTTGACCGGGTCTTCAGGGCTCTTGGAGATCCTCACAGAATACAGATTTTAGCATTGCTGCGGGAAAAAGAACTTAGTGCGGGGGAGATCCTCGAGGCAATTGATGTTGTGCAGTCGACATTATCTCATCATATGAAGACCTTGTCTGATTCCGGAGTGGTCAATGCTGTCCGCCGCGGGAAATGGACATATTACTCCCTGAACGAGTCGAATCTGGCGCATGCGGCTGCCTTCCTTGAAGAGTATTCTAAAGGGACCCGGGTACGTAAGCGTCCAGATGAACAT
>DFHY01000047.1 GCA_002371345.1 Lachnospiraceae bacterium UBA3711 | reverse complement strand
TTAGAAAGGATCCTTGCATCATTTATGACCTGGAATATTAGCTTCAGCCTGGTAACCGGGATTATGCTATGCGTTATTCTTGGCTATTATGTGGCATATCCAAGGCTTCCGATAGTACTAAACCGATTTTTTGTCGCTTTGTCAGTCGCTGAGATGGTGACACTGGCTCTTGATATCGCCTCCAGCGTTATGGACATGAATCATGAGAATTATTCGACCGTGATGCTGATGGCTGTCAACATGCTGTATTTTCTGTTCTTTACAGTCAGGGATTACGGCATGTTCAGTTATACCGTTGCGCTTGTCAGCGGCAGGAAAAGGATACCCAGGATGTATATCTTGTTCAGCCGTATCCTTTTTGTGGTGTTTGAGCTGATCAATCTGAGCAGCCTGTTCGTGGGAACGGTCTTCACTGTCGACGCGGACGGTTTCAGGTACGGACCTGCCTACATGGTTACGCATATTCAGGTCTTCGTATATCTCATCATGGGGATCTTTATTTTGATCCGTTACCGCTCAGAGGTTAACAATACAGCGTTCTACGGTATGGAATTAGTATACAGTCTCCTGATTATCGGCGGGATTCTCCGCTGTTTCTTCCCTGAATACCTTCTTTTGGATACTTTCTATATGATGGCGGTTATGATCCTGTACATCGCGATCCATAACTCGGATCTGTACAGGGAGAGCCGGACAGTGTCATTTGACTTTCAGGCGATGGAGATGGTTGTGCGTGAGCATCACAGCTACGGACAATGGTATCAGCTGATAGGAATCATGCCATATAACTATGAAGAGTCGCGCCAGATCTACGGCGGGGTACAGATGGACAGGGTGCTTACCCTGATAGGAAAATATCTTCAGGACATATTTACCGTCGGAACCGTTTTCTATGAGCGGTCAGGGTGCTTCCTGATCCTGATTGACGGGAAGGAATCCGCGAACCGAGCGATATCCGATATTCTTCCTGCCGTGGCTCAGAGATTCCATGAGCCGTGGGATGGAGGCGGGGACGCGAAAGTCTATATGAGTGTCATTTTCGGGCAAATGAATTCGGACCTGAATATGTCATCCGTGGATCTTGAGATGGAGGTTATACGCAGGCTTCTGAACAAGGGAGGCAGCGGTGAGCTGGATCATGATTTTATCGTAGATAAGAGGATGATCGATGAGGTTACCAGGGAATTCGCGGTTAAGAAGGCACTCAGCGACGCACTTATCAAGAACGGGATCAAGGTTTATCTACAGCCGATCATTGAAGCTTCGTCCGGAAAGGTGGCCGGGGCGGAAGCACTGTCAAGGCTGTCGGATCCGCAGCTTGGCCTGGTCCCGCCGTCGGAGTTCATCCCCCTGGCCGAGCGGTCGGGAAGCATTATCCAGCTTGGAGAGCAGGTTCTCTCAAAGACCTGCGCATTTCTGGCCGACAATGCCGACAGACTTCACGACCTCAGCTTTGTCAATATAAACCTGTCGCCGATTCAGTGCATGGATCATGACCTGGAGGACACCTTTGACCTGGTGCCGAAAACCTATGGTATAGATCCGGAGAGACTGCATCTTGAGATCACGGAGGAGAGTATGGTTGATCCCGACGTGCTCAAGAGTCAGATGGAGTCGCTGGGACTGCTCGGATACGTATTTGCCCTGGATGATTACGGGAGCGGGTACGCGAACCAGTTCCGGATCAAGACATTCCCGTTCAGCGGGATCAAGCTGGATATGTCGATAGTATGGGCACATTTCCGCGACCCGGACGCGATACTTCCGAACGCGGTTCTCAGCTTCCTGGACAGAGGGCTGACAGTCACCGCGGAGGGCGTGGAGACAGCTCAGATGGCTGAGCAGCTGACTAAGATGGGATGCACATACCTGCAGGGCTACTATTATTCAAAACCGCTGCCGATGGATGAGTTTCTTGAGTATATACAGCAGCATTCAGCTACAGTGTAGAACGCAGGAACTGAGGAAGCGTCCCGCGGTGTGAAACGAAACTGGCATAAAAATGGGTTCCTGTTGGCCTCGCCATACGCCGTTGCTTTCCGGCTGCGGGCGTTCTCAGAACCCATTTAATGCGGATGCAGTTTCACACCGCGGGACGCTTTTTGATTCAATCGGAAATAATGCTGTCTGAATTACTCAACCGCGCCTATCCTCTCAAGCACAGCGTCCTTAATCATTCCGTTGATCTCCTCGGCTTTCTCCGGCGTATCCTGCTTCGAATAAAAATAGAACTTGATCTTCGGCTCTGTTCCTGACGGGCGTACGGCAAACCATGAACCGTTCTCAAGGAAGAAGCGGAGTACATTGGATGCGGGGATATCCTCATAGCCTTCACTGTAGTCTATGATCTTTGTAACGTTGATCCCGGCAACCGAGCTCCACTGAGCGCCGGATCCCGCAAGGCCGGCGGTATCCTTACCGTCCATGCATTTTCCTACGACACGGTCCATCGGAAGATTCGAGCGGACGCTGTCCATCATGCGTTTTATTCTCTGAGCCCCCGGTATTCCCTTGAGTACCAGGTTGGGCTCTGCCTCCGAATAGTATCCGTAGCGTGCTCCGAGCTCGGACAGCACCTGGAACAGTGTCTTGCCCTGCTTCCTGTAATATGCCGCGGCCTCCGCCACCATCATGCCGGCGCTGATGCCGTCCTTGTCACGGATGTCAGGGCAGGCGGCGTATCCGACGGATTCCTCGTAGCCGAAGAGATACGAATATCCGTGCTCTTCGATGTATGGAATACGGCCGCATATGTTCTTGAAGCCGGTTAACGCCTCAAACATCTTCACGCCGTAGGCAGAGGCGATCTCCTCTGACAGTGAGGAGGTGACTATAGACTTGACCATCGCGCCGTTCTCCGGGAGTGTTCCGGCGGCCCTGTGGCCTTCAAGGATATAGTTCACAAGCAGGTATCCTGTCTGGTTCCCGTTCAGGGGTACATACTCCCCGTCATCCCCCATAAGCTCGATAGCGAAGCGGTCAGAGTCGGGGTCTGTCGCCATGAGAAGCTCGGCGTCGATCTCATGTCCGAGCTGTTCGCTGAGCCTGAAAGCCTTCGGATCCTCAGGATTGGGATAGCCGACGGTTGTGAAGTCGGGATCGCGGTCCTTCTGCTGCTCGACGATCCTGAAGTTTGTGAAGCCTCTCTCCTTCATCATCATCGAAAATGGGATCGATCCGGCGCCGTTGAGCGGGGTGTAGACGATCGGAATCGAGAGATCGAGCTCGTCGCCCTCATGAATGGCGATAGACTCGACCATATCAAGGTACAGGCGGTCCTCAGCTTCTCCGAGAAGTGTGATCTTCCCGGCCTTGATCAGATCGTCATATTCAGAATAATCGATATCACAGTCCGTGAAATAATCAAGCTTCTCGATGCTGCGCATCATGCCGTCGGCGACCTCGGCGCTCACCTGGCATCCGTCGTCCCAGTAGACCTTGTAGCCGTTGTATTCCGGCGGATTGTGCGACGCGGTGATGTTGATGCCGGAGACCGTCTTCTTCACACGGATCAGGCAGGCGAGCTCAGGGGTGGGGCGCATGTCAGGAAATGTGTATACTGTGATTCCCGCGCGTGCCAGGATACACGCCGCAAGGCGTGAAAACTCTTTTGAGAAATGCCTCGGGTCGTGCGCGATGATCACGCCTTTCCTGACTGCCTCTTCACCGGCCGCGAGGATATAGTCGCGTATGCCGCGGGTGGCCCGGCCGACAGTATAGAAGTTCATGCAGTTAGTTCCGGCTCCGGTGATTCCGCGAAGACCGGCGGTTCCGAAAACCATATCCTGTGAGAACCTCTCAGCCATGTCATTTTCATCAGATGCCATCGCCTCCAGCCGGGGACGCAGCGGGTCGTCCTGAGGCACATTCTTCATCCATATGCCATACCGTTCTCTGTAATCCATAGAATCTCCTCCTCAATGAATAATGGGACGCGGCCTGTGGCGATAGCCCGTCTTGGCGGTATTCACGGCTCAAGACGGGAAACAGTTCCGCCTCCGCGGCCCTTATGTCATCATTATACTGAAATTGTGGTATTATATACAAGACGTTTTAACGAGTTGCCGAATGGCTGAACACAGGAATACAGACATGGAGAACAGAGATGATTTGACCCTGTCGGCTTTTCTCGAGCAGGACAGGGATATGGTGATGGCGCAGCTTGAGAAGGACAGGGATCCTGACAGGGCTGTTCGCTTACTTGAGAAAGAGACGGACCGCCTGATGTACAGGGCGGGCGCGCTGGATGGAAGACAGGCCGCGATGGCCCAGGGCATGCTGCAGGTTCTGAAGAATACTCTGCCGCTGGTCGGCTCGGTAACGGAGGCCGAGGTGTGGGAGAAGGATGGAACGGACTCTTCATCTTCAGGCAGATTTCTCACTGTGCCTTCAATAGTGTGTCTGATTGCAGGGGCAGCCTGCGTACTGGCGGGCGTCCTCGCGCCTGTTATTGCGGGACCGGTGCTTGCCGCGGCGGGCGGAGCGCTGCTGTGGATTTCAGGCATGCTGGCAGGAGGCGGGCGAAATGGAAAGAAAAAGAAGGATACGAAGCGGAACATTCAGAAGGCATTTCTGATTGAACCCGCAAGGGTCTACCACACTCTTCAGGGCACCCTGCTCGCGGCGGACCACAGCCTTGAGAGTGCCGCGGAGGATGAGGGCGTCAGCGACGGGGCCGGCGGGGATGCGCGTGAGCGTATGGAGAAGAGAGATATGAGCTTCTTTGCCGACCTTCTGGAAAATGCATATGCCCGCAGACGGCAGGCGCCTTCTGACGCGGCTATGGACGAGCAGGTTGAAAACATCAGGTATTATCTGCATGAGCATGGTATAGAGACGCAGGACTATACGCCGCAGACGGCAGGCTGGTTCGAGATGCTTCCGTCTGACAGCGAGACAGTGACGATCCGTCCGGCGATGCTCCGGGACAATGCCGTTGTTGTGAAGGGGATAGCGTCAGGGCACCTCTCATAGAAAGAGATGATCCGTATTACGCCGGAAGAGACGGGCGTATTCTGTATATTTGAGGAAGCAAAAGATGGAACGATACTATGGATTTGATCTGGGAGACGCGGAGAGCGCTGTATCTGTGACAGAGTCTGACGCGCGCCGTGAGGAGCCGGAGATTGTGCCGGTGTGCGGAGCACAGAGCTTCATCACAGCGTACGCGCGTCTTATCGACGGCAGACTGCTGATCGGTGAGAGCGCATGCTACAGCGCTGACGCCACCGTCAGGAGGGTGCGCTTCAAGAGCCGGTTTCTGAGCGATCCTGAGAGCACGAGAGACATACGCACATTTGCGGCAGGAGTCCTGTCTGAGCTGACAGGGAACGGGAGCCTCAGACAGGACAAGGAGAGCTGCGTATATGTGGGGTGCCCGGCCGGATGGAAGAAGGCTGACCGTGAGCGGTATCGAGAGATATTCGAGAATACAGGATATCCTCCGGTCAGGATCGTGTCAGAGTCGAGGGCGGCGCTGATAAGCGCCTGCCTGTCAAGGCATCTGCAGGTCGGCTATGACATTCTGTCAAAGAGCGTTCTTGTGGTTGACGTGGGATCGTCGACTACTGACTTCGCGTTCATTGAATCCGGAAAAGAGATTGAGCTGCAGACTGCGGGCGAGGTCATGCTGGGCGGCGGCATTACGGATGAGATGCTGCTCGAGGAGAGTGTCAAGGCAAGCCCCGACAGAGAAGCCATCCGCGGGATCCTGGAGGAGAGCGAGGCGTGGAGAAACTACTGTGAGTTCGCGGCGAGGAGGCTGAAGGAGAAGTACTTCTCCGACGAGGAGTACTGGGCCGGACGTACATGCTCAAGAAGTATCGAGCTGCTTCACTCAGGCAGCCATACTCTGACGATAATGATGAACAAGGATATCGCAGAGAGACTTATGGAAGCGCCCGCGCCGCATCTTGAAGGAAGATCATTTCGCGAAGCGTTCTGCGACAGCCTCGTCCAGATACGGGAGAAGATCACGAAGCCGGAGCTTCTGTTTCTGACCGGCGGAGTGTCGAAGCTGCCGGCGATCCGGACATGGTGCCAGGAGGCGTTTCCGGATACGGTTGTGATCACGACGTCGCAGCCTGAGTTCTCTGTCTCGCGCGGTCTTGCGCACTGCGGACGGATCGATGAGGATATGAGGCAGTTCCGCAGCGAGGTGGATGAGCTGATAGAGACAAGCACCGTGGAGAGAATAGTCTCATCGCACATGGAGGATCTGTACCGTGGAATCGTTGAAACCCTGACAGGCCCGATTCTGGAAAATGCGGCGATGAACGTATTTGAAAGGTGGAGGAGCGGAGACATAAGCCGGCTGTCTGAGATCGATGAGGAGCTGAAGACTGAGATCGAACATTATCTGAGAGGCGAGGAGGCGCAGAAGCTCATCGGCACGGTGGTGTCGGCATGGCTCCGTCCGGTGGCCTATGAGCTTGAGGAATTCACCATGCCGATCTGCGTGCGTCACAATATCCCGTACCGCGCGCTGAATCTTACCAGCTATCTGACACTGTCGGATATCGACATACGGATCGATACGAAGGACATCTTCGGCCTGGATCAGATCACCTGGCTGATCAACACCATTATCACGATCCTGGTGAGCCTGCTGTGCGGTGGAAGCGGGGTGGCGCTCATAGCCGGAGGTCTCAAGGGAATCCTCGCCGGCGCGATTCTGTCCCTCGGAGTTCTGCTGATCGGGCAGGAGCATATGGAGACGCGGATGATGGATCTGAACATTCCGAAGCCGCTGCGCAGGCTTATAACAAGAAACGCGTTCGGAAACAGGATCAGGCGCATCTGCCCGGAGGTGAAGTCAGGCTTCTACGCGAATCTTGAGCAGGAGAAGAATGAGGAGATCACGGAGCGTCTGGCGGGTGAGATATCCACACAGATCGAGGAATGTCTGAAGAAGATGGCCCGGGTGGTGGAGATCCCTCTGGGGTGAGGAAAACACTATCTATATTGCCCAGAATGCCGCGCGTTCCTGGATGCGGGGATGGTGTTGACGCTTTCCCGGGCGCTTTTGCGGGTGAAAGACGGGAAGACATCATTCTATTTGCAGCAGGAGGAGAAACAAAGTGCTCCGCATGAAGAGGAGAATACAAAATGATGACAGAGATGCGCCTGCTCCGGATACGGAGGGCGGTACCGGTGATTGCCGCGGCCGTATTTACAGGAACCTCATTATATGGCTTACCCGATGCGGCGGCAGCGCGGACTTACGGTCAGGAAGCGCCAGCAGCGCAGGATATCGGCCAGGAAGCGTCCGCAGCGCAGGATATCAGCCGGGAAGCGCCCGCTCAGGAGCCTGCGGATAATGAAGGCATCACTGCGGACAGTCTTCCGGCCAGGTTCAGCCTGGTCGACGAGGGCAGGAAGCCGAGAGTATGGAGCCAGGGGAATACCGGCACGTGCTGGGCGATATCATCGGTATCCGCGATTGAGTCTGATCTTCTGCCTCAGAAGCATATGGTATTCTCTCCGGATCATATGTCTCAGAAAAATGGCTTTGCCGTAACTCAGGACGACGGCGGGGACTACTATATGATCATGTCCTATCTGTCGGACTGGAAGGGGCCGGTTCTTGACGAGGAGGATCCGTACGGCGACGGCATATCGCCGGACGGACTCAGCGCGGCGGTGCATGTACAGGAGGTTCTAATGCTTCAGGACCCGCAGCGTGATGATGTCAAGAGGACTCTTCTTGAGCACGGCGCAGTCCAGTCGTCTCTCTGCCTGAACAGAGAGCGGACCGACACAGATGACTATCACTATTATAACGCGGCCAGCTGCGCTTACTTCGATCCGCTCATGGAGGATCTTGACCACGACATCCTGATACTTGGCTGGGACGACACGTTTTCGCGCGATAATTTCAGGATAAAGCCTCCTTCGGACGGAGCCTGGATCTGCCAGAATACCTGGGGGGAAGCTTTCGGCGACGACGGGATCTTCTATGTCTCCTATGAAGACCGGAACCTGCTCAGAAAGGGCGGGATGGCATACGGCCGGATAGAGGAAATTGACAATTACGATCATGTATATGAGAATGACATTCTGGGATGGCAGGGAAGACAGGGATATGACAGCTTCGGATGCTGGATGGCAGGGGCATTTTGCCCGGAGGGCAATGAGGAGCTAGCCGCGGTCGGGATATACAGCACAGGTCCGGGAACGGTCTGCCGCGTGTACGTTATTCCTGATTTTGCATCGGAAGATGACCTGAAAGAAGTTCCGGGTATGGAACCCGCCGCGGAGACGACGCTGGAAACGGCGGGATTCTACACGGTTGATCTTGACCGGGCAGTTCCGCTGGAGGCGGGACGCAGGTTTGCGGTCGCGGTGTGGATAGAGACCGATGGCGAGATGAAACCGGTCGCCGTGGAGATGCAGAAGGACCGTTACACCGAGCCCGCCACCCTGGATGGAAGACAGACCTGGGTAAGCGAAGACGGAACGTACTGGGAGAATACACAGACGAATTACATGACTAATGTCTGCCTGAAGGCATACACTGTACAGGCCGGGGCCGATTGACGGTGTGAGGCAGGAGTGGTCCGTCCGGCGAAATATTGAAGGGAAATACGGGTTATGAAGAGAGAGATCATAGTGGCGACAGGCAACGCGGAGAAGATGGTGGAGATCCGTCAGATTCTCGGCGATGAGTACAGCCTGATGACAATGAAAGAAGCCGGCGTTGATCTTGATATCGAGGAGACGGGTGAGACATTTGAGGAAAATGCTCTTATCAAGGCAAGGGCAGCTGCCACGGCTTCGGGAAAGCTTGCGATAGCGGACGACTCGGGACTTGTTGTAGACGCCATGGGAGGAGAGCCCGGCATCCACTCTGCGAGATGGATGGGACACGATACTTCATACGATATAAAGAACACAGAGATCATCCGTCTGGTGGATGAGTACTGCGCCGGGAAAGCGGCTGAAGGGCTTGCGGACAATCCACGAGGACTTGAGCCTGACGGAACGCCGGGACCTCTCCGCTCAGCGCGTTTTGTATGCGCCGTGGCGGCGGTATGGCCGGACGGAGAGGAGAGGACGGCCATCGGAGTCATGGAAGGGAGAATCAACACCTGCCAAAGCGGCGACAACGGCTTCGGCTATGATCCGATCTTCTTTCTTCCTGAATACGGTATGACCTCGGGAGACATACCGCGTGAGGAGAAGAGCCGTATCAGCCACAGGGGAAAGGCATTCAGAAAGCTGCGTGAGATTCTGGAGGAAGGATGAAGATACTGATTGTCAGCGATTCACACGGACGTGACAGGCATGTGGCGATGGCCCTTGACCGCGAGTGGCCTGTTGACGCGATGATCCATCTTGGGGACTCCCAGGAGGATGAGGATGAGTTCTCCATGATACTTGCGGGGGAGGACGTTCCGCTGTACATGGTCAGGGGCAACTGCGATTATGATTATAATCTGGCGCCGTTCAGGATAGTCGAGCTGGAGGGACACCGTATCCTGATGACGCATGGGCACATGCAGAATGTCGGCAGTTCTAACAGGGAGCTTGCTGATCTTGCGATTGAAAATAACTGTGGTATCGCGCTCTACGGGCACACCCACCGGCCTGAGATCGATGAGGACACTCCGGGGCTGCTGATCCTGAACCCCGGGAGCATATCCCTGCCAAGACAGCGGGGCCGGGAGAAGAGCTACATGGTTCTCGAACTGGAGAACGGGAAGAAGCCTGAGGCGGAGCTTCGATATTTCAGGGATTGATTATGGGAACGCGAAGCGCGGAACACACACATTCCGATTGGCGGGTTTGCGGGTCCGGGTCAGCGTACAGACGTAATTCGTAATCGATTTTGGCGGTTTAATCATGACAGGAATAAGGAGACGGATGCATGTATACATTTTCGGAAGAAATGCGTAAAAACTATGAGAGCAGCCCTCTGTCATTCGTTTACTACCAGAACATAGACGGGAAGGCTGTGCCGGTCCTGGCGTCGGACGGATTCTGCAGGAATACCGGCATTGACCGCGGACATGTGCTGGAGTGGCTGCAGACAGGTATGTATGAGAGAATGCACCCGGATGACGTCGGCATGATCTCAAGAATAAGCAATGATTTCCTGAATGAGCGCGGACCGTATGACGTCATATTCCGATGCCGGCTGGGAGGTGAGTATGTGCTCATCCACGGAGGCGGCAGGTGGCAGGAGATGCCGGACGGACCTAAGCTCGCCCTCATTCAGTATCTGAGCGTATCTGAGGCCATAGAGGGCATGACGATAGCCGAGAAGAATTACGATCTGTTCAAGAAGGACGTCTTCTACACAGATTCGCTGACCGGTCTTCCGAATCTTAACTATCTGCATGAATACGGAGAGGAGCGGATCCGTGAGGCAAGATTGGAAGGAAAGACCACGACGGTTATTTTTACGGACGTATACTCCATGCAGTCATATAATCTTCACTATGGAGTGAAGGAGGGAGATGAGCTTCTGCGCCTGGTCGGAAGAGAGATGAAGGCGCAGTTCCCGGACGCGCTGGTGATCCGTGCGGCAAATGACCATTTCATCGTTGTCACTGATCTGGACAGTATTGAAAAGATTGCGTCCGGAATTGAAGAGGCGGATGACAATATCAGGAAGAAAGCACACGGAGTCACTTCCGGAATCAGGTGCGGGATATGCCAGGTCGGTGACGAAATGGATGTGACCGACGCTCTTGACCACGCGCGACACGCGCTGCGCAGGATCAACAATGACATGACAAGGACCTGGGCGGTATTTTCTCAGGAAGCCGATAACCGGTACTGGAGGGAACGCTATATCATAGAGCATTTTGACAAGGCTCTGGAGAATGGCTGGATCAAGATCTACTATCAGGCGATCACCCGGGTATCGACGGGGAAGATATCTTCATTTGAGGCGCTTGCCAGGTGGATAGATCCGGTCAGAGGCATGATATCACCCGGAGATTTCATACCTGCGCTGCAGCAGTATCATCAGCTCTACAAGCTGGATATCTATATGTTCGAGCAGGTATGCCGCGAGTTTATCAAGAGGCATGAAAACAACCTTCCGCTGACTCCGGTATCGGTCAACTTCTCAAGGCAGGACTTTGACCATGTGGACGTTGTCGGAAAGATGAACAGGCTGTATGAGGAGTACGGTATTGACAGGATTGCAGATAAGAGCTTCTTCATCGTAGAGATCACGGAGCAGGATCTGGCGAGCGGCCCGAAGCTCCTGGAGGAGCAGATGCGTGAGATCCATAAAAACGGCTACAGGCTCTGGCTCGATGACTTTGGCAGCGGATACTCCGCTATCAATATGTTCAGCCGCTTCAGCTTCGATCTGATTAAGTTCGACATGGAGCTCTTAAGGCATCTTGACGACAACGGCGGAGCGAACAGGGTTATTCTCAGGGAGATGATGAATATAGCCAGGAAGCTCGGATCGCACACACTGGTTGAGGGCGTGGAGAATGAAGAGCAGCTGGAGTTCATGAGACAGATCGGTTGCGAGCTGGTACAGGGCTACTATTACCACAAGCCAGAACCTCTCGACGATATACTGTTCCGCACGAGAAACGGCATGAAGATCAAGATGTGCGAGACCAGGCAGGAGAGGGATGAGTGCGAGCGCGTATGGATGAATGAATAATAAAATTTCCTGCTTGACAAAGAGGATTGACCGTAATATAATCCTCTTTGTCTTGGGAACAGGATTGCGGGGTGTGGCTCAGTTTGGCTAGAGCACCTGCTTTGGGAGCAGGGGGTCGCAAGTTCGAATCTTGTCACCCCGATTTAAAACTTAATACTTTCATTCGCGGGTGTAGTTCAATGGTAGAACACCAGCCTTCCAAGCTGGATACGTGGGTTCGATTCCCATCACCCGCTCTTTTTTTGCCTTTTTTAGAGCGTCCTCTTTATGACGGGAGGCCGATTAGTTGCAATGATCTCCTGCGGAAGCTATAATCAGAGTCAGCTGTTTAAGCGTCTGGCGGGGCGCTGCCGGCGCTTTGTGGTTTTATACGCCTGTGGACATGCAGGGCAAGAATGGAGGAAATTATGTCAAACAGATTCGTACTGAACACAGTATCCTATCATGGAAACGGCGCGATCGAAGAGATCCCGGGAATCGCCCAGAGAGAGGGCTTCAAGAAGGTTTTCGTCGCATCCGATCCTGATCTGGTTAAGTTCGGAGTTACCGCGAAGGTCACTGACCTTCTTGACAAGGCGGGCATTGCTTACAGCGTTTACTCTGACATCAAGCCGAATCCTACCATCGCTAATGTGCAGAACGGTGTTAAGGCTTTCAGAGAGGCAGGAGCTGATTCCATCATCGCCATCGGCGGAGGATCGTCCATGGACACCGCCAAGGCTATCGGTATCATCATCACCAACCCGGAGTTCGAGGACGTCCGCTCGCTTGAGGGCGTTGCCCCGACGAAGAACCACGCGGTCAAGACGATCGCGGTTCCGACAACTGCCGGAACGGCTGCCGAGGTTACGATCAATTACGTCATCACCGATGTCGAGAAGGAGAGAAAGTTCGTCTGTGTCGACGAGCATGATATCCCGGAGTACGCCGTTGTCGATCCGGAGATGATGAGCTCCATGCCGAAGTCCCTGACCGCGTCAACCGGTATGGACGCGCTCACTCACGCTATCGAGGGCTACACAACAAAGGGAGCGTGGGAGTTGTCTGATATGTTCCACCTTGAGGCTATCCGCCTGATCGCGAAGAGCCTGCGCGGCGCTGTCGCCAACGAGAAGGAAGGCCGCGAGGGTATGGCTCTCGGGCAGTACATCGCCGGCATGGGCTTCTCGAACGTAGGCCTTGGCATCGACCACGCCATGGCTCATACACTGTCCGCGCACTATGACACTCCGCACGGAGTAGCCTGTGCTATGTTCCTTCCGATCACCATGGAGTTCAACCGCGATTTCTGCGGCGAGCGCTATCGTGAGATCGCAAGGGCAATGGGCGTTGAGGGCGTTGATTCCATGAGCCGTGAAGAGTATACGGATGCCGCGATCGGTGCTGTCCGCCAGCTCTCAGAGGATGTAGGTATCCCGAAGAAGAATGAGAAGATCCGCGAGGAGGATCTCGATCAGCTTGCGACAGACGCACTGAACGACGCCTGCTATCCGGGCAATCCGCGCGAGGCCGATAAGGAGCAGGTCATCGCTATGTTCCGTCAGCTGATGTGATGAACATACTCTTTGTTGCCAACAGCATACTGCTCGGCGCCGGACTTGCCATGGACGCTTTCTCTGTATCGTGCGCCAACGCAATCAGGGAACCGGGCATGAGAGTGCCCCGCATGGTATGTATCGCCGGAGTGTACGGTATCTTCCAGTTCCTGATGCCTATGGCGGGCTGGGCGTGCGTTCATACCGTGAAAGAGTCATTTTCCGCCGTTCAGGATTACATACCGTGGGCGGCATGTCTGATGCTTGTGCTGATCGGCGGGAAGATGCTGCTGGAGGGAATAAAGAGCCGCAGCACAGTATCCGCAGAGGACAGCACGGAGGCGGGGAAGCTTACCGTCTCCGTGCTTCTGCTTCAGGGAATCGCGACTTCGATCGACGCCCTCTCAGTGGGGTTTACGATCGCCGGCTACGGCGTGACCATGGCGCTGGCCGCATGTCTGATAATCGGGGCGGTTACCTTCGTGATCTGTATGGGCGGACTTGCCATCGGCAGGAGGGCAGGCAGAGTGCTGACGGGAAAGGCGGATATTATTGGCGGGATAATCCTTATCGGAATAGGCCTGGAGATAGTTATTACGCATTTCATCGTACCGTGACTGATCATCGCGGTATGTTTCTCAGCGTTTTGCTGAACGGGAGCCTGCCTCTTTACACCGCATTGATCAGGATGCAGCGGGATCTGGCTCTTTGCATCAGAGTTAAACAAGAATTTCAGCAGTGATAAATTTTTGTCTTGAATACTTCATGGAAAGATGTTAAAATGCAAATCCGAGAGCAACATGAGTCTGTAGCTCAGCCGGATAGAGCAACGGCCTTCTAAGCCGTGGGTCGGGGGTTCGAATCCCTTCAGGCTCGTCTTTCTATGGTGGGTATAGCGCAGTTGGTTAGCGCGCCAGATTGTGGCTCTGGAGGCCCAGGGTTCGAATCCCTGTACCCACCCTGTTCCGTTGGGCTATCGCCAAGCGGTAAGGCACAGGACTTTGACTCCTGTATACACCGGTTCGAATCCGGTTAGCCCAGCTTGGCCGCAAGGCCCAATTTTCAATTTCACTGGGGACATTAGCTCAGTCGGTAGAGCACCTGACTTTTAATCAGGTTGTCGGGGGTTCAAATCCCCCATGTCTCACTACGAAGAGCCGGACGAAGATCCCCGGCTCTTTGATATATTTGATGATGTACAGGCCAGAAGCCCTGAACGCGGAGGCAGGCGTGACCAGGAGCGGAGGGCGGAAGCTGGCCCCGGCATCATATATATGGCTGTGCGGCCATGGCGGAATTGGCAGACGCGCTGGATTTAGGTTCCAGTGGGCAACCGTGCAGGTTCAAGTCCTGTTGGCCGCATTTTTCGATATAATTACGGTGTGCAGACAGGAATAATCCGCAGCCGCTGCTGGCGGGTTAATCATGATATAATCAGAGACTCATTTTAGGCAAGTGGGTGGGCTCACTATGAAACAGACGTTCTTGATAGAGCTGTCGGTATTGACTGCTCTTGTGGTTCTCTGTATCTTCAGAACGCTTCAAAGCCGCAAGAAGATCCGCGGCTCGGTGCTTTTTGTGCTTTCGGCGATAGTGATTCCGTTGCTGGGCAATATCATCATCGCTTCTTCGGAAAGCCCTGTGGTCTGCAACACGGGCTATATGCTGTTTCTGATGGGAACTAATCTTGTTCTCTTCACTCTCATAGACTTTTCTTTTCAATACTGTGCCTTCACGTCTGTGAACAGACGCGTCATGGCCGTTGTCGCGGTCGTTCTTGCCGCTGATTCCTTATCCGTATTCCTGAATAACTTTTTCATGCACTGCTATACTCTGGAGGAGACTGTTCTTGAGTCCGGGGAGATCTACTATGTCCTGAAGTCAGGCCTCGGACATTATATTCATCTTGCAATATCAGCTGTTTTGATATTTATGATCGTCGGAAACTTCATGTGGAAGATCGTAACCACCGCGAGGCTGTATCTGGAGCGGTACCTTGTGATCCTGCTCAGTGTCATTCTCGTAGGCCTGTGGGAGTACCGCATAGTGCTGCTTGACCGCACTGTAGACCGTTCCATGCTGGGACTTGCTATCGGCGGCATCCTGCTGTACTTCTTTGCCATCGAGTACCGGCCGGTATTCCTGATGACCGCGCTTCATGAGCTCCTGGTTGCGAACATGACAGACGCGGTGCTGTTCTTCGATGTGGACGGCCGCGCCATCTACGCGAACAAGGCGGCATCTGAGATGTTCGGAATAACGAAGGCGTCTCTTTCTTCGAGCGCGGCGCTTCTGGGTGATGAGATTACCGGCAGCGAATTTGTCGAAAACGGGAGCCGTGTTGACCATGACTTCCGCAGGCAGGTTGAGATAAAAAATGGAGAAGAGACCAGATACTATGATGTGACCTGCCAGCGCATGGAGGACAGGCGCGGCAATTACCTCGGCACATTTTTCGGAATCGGTGATAATACCCAGGTGGAGCGTGAGCGCAGGGAAAGCCTGTACCGCCAGACACACGACCTTCTGACAGGGATGCTCAACAGGGAGACCTTCATCGACCGTGTCAACCATATACTTGCGGATGAACCCGATGAGAGCTTTGTTATGCTCCTCTCGGATATTGCCGACTTCAAGATCATAAATGACATCTATGGACGCGAGCGCGCGGACGGGATTCTGCAGGGCATCGCGAACGCCATACGCCGTACGGCGCATGAGGACACTGTGTACTGCCGCTGGGGAGGAGATCAGTTCGCGGCACTTGTAAGGAAGAAGAATATAGATCCGGAGGGGCTGGAGAAGAAGATACACGCCAGCCTGAAGAAGGGGAACGAGGACAACGTCATAAAGTTCCCGGTAGTGATTCACGCCGGATATTATGCCATACAGGACAGGAGCCTGTCGGTGTCCGCCATTGTGGACCGCTGCCGGCTGGCTATTGCCATGGTGCATGATGACTACCAGAGGTGCGTCGGCGTTTACGATGACAAGCTGCGCCAGGAAAGACTGTGGGAACAGCGTATCAACGCGGAGCTTCCAGGGGCGTTGTCTTCAGGTCAGATATTCCCTTATCTCCAGCCGCAGTACAACAGCAGAAATGAGCTTACCGGGGCGGAGGTTCTGGTCCGCTGGCAGCATCCTTCCGAAGGGTTCCTGGCACCGTACCGATTCATTCCCATCTTTGAGAAGAACGGCATGATAGCAAAGGTTGATCTTTATATCTGGGAGGAGGCATGCAGGATCCTCGCGTCATGGAAGGGGACGAAGAGAGACGGCCTTCACCTGTCGGTCAACATCTCACCTAAGGATTTCTATTTTGTGGATATATATGAAACCTTCATTTCACTGGCGGAGCGGTTCGGCCTGGATCCGAAGAAGCTGCATCTCGAGATCACCGAGACCGTCGTCATGAACGACGCCGTTGAGAATATCAATACGATCAACCGTCTGAGGGAATACGGCTTCATAGTTGAGATGGATGACTTCGGCAGCGGATATTCCTCGCTGAATATGCTGCGCGATATGCCGGTTGACGTTCTGAAGATTGACATGGCGTTCCTTGGCAAGACGTCCCAGCCGAAGAAGGCGGAGCTGATACTGAACAACATTATCGATCTGGCGCATCAGCTCAACATGCTGTCCATCGCGGAGGGCGTGGAGATGGAGAATCAGCTGGAGATGCTCAAGCAAATGGGGTGCAATGTCTTCCAGGGATACTATTTTGCGAAGCCTATGCCGCTTGAGGACTTTGAGAAGCTGGCGGCATAGAACCTGCAGCGTTAAGTTAACCTGCTTCAGGCTCATAGCATTTGGAAAGGATATATTATCTATTCAGCACCGCCACGATTCGGAATGCTTCGCATTCTTAATTGTGCTGAATAAATACAGGGCATAAATGAAAAGAGCGAGGGTATATACAGCATCGGTCGACTGCCTGCGTGACATGTCTTTGTATAATAGAACGCTGGACGTGATTCCTCCCTCTCGGCGGGAGTGCGCGGACCGCATGAAGGTCTGGAGCGGCAAGTACCTCAGCGCCGGGGCGGGGCTTCTGATGTGCGCCTCGCTCGCGGATTATCTGCAGGGGCATGGCCGCCCTGTCAGCCTGAAGGACGTTGCTCATTTCCACGATCTTCGTATAGAGCCGGAGAAGTATGGCAAGCCATATCTTCCAGATATGCCGGAGGTTCATTTTAACCTGTCACATTCAGGAAGCTATGCCATGTGCATTGTTTCGCCGACACCTGCAGGCTGCGATATTGAGAAGATAGAAACGCGGAGTATAGACGGCGTGATACGGTGC
>DFHY01000043.1 GCA_002371345.1 Lachnospiraceae bacterium UBA3711 | reverse complement strand
GAAAAACATGGTAAGCCGGTGATCGTTATGGAACCTGTCAAGGGCGGAACGTTGTCTAATGTAGTACCTGAGGTTGAAAAGCTGTTTAAGGATTATGCACCTGATATGTCGATCGCATCCTGGGCCATCAGATTTGCGGCGAGTCAGCCAAATGTAAGAATGGTCCTTTCCGGTATGGGAAACATGGACATGCTGAAGGATAATACGGGTTACATGAAAGACTTCATTCCATTGAATGATGAAGAGAAGGAGATAATAAAGAAGGCAATCGATGTGATCAGCTCAAGTATTGCTATACCATGTACAGGATGCGCGTACTGCGTGGACGGATGTCCGAAAAACATAGCGATACCCAAATATTTTTCTGTCTATAATGCCGAGATGCAGGAGTATGAAGGTAAATCATTTACCTCTCAGAGGGGGTACTATGACAGACTTAAGCAGGTGTATGGGAAGCCTGGCGACTGCATAGGCTGCGGCAAGTGTGAGAAAATCTGTCCTCAGCATCTGCCGATAAGAGATAATCTTAAATTAGTTGCTTCACAATTTGAGGGCTGACATTTTAGCGAGAGTCGTGTAACAGAGGCTCTCTATTCATGTTTTTTCAGAGCATCAGATTACTATTGCCGGATCACCATTATACGGGTGCGTTGAAAAGTACTCATCCAGTTCAGCATCAAGATTCAGCATCAGCTCAAGGCAAATAAATCAATTCGTTCATCTTTCACAACAGATGCTGACATGATGAAAAGAAAGGATGTTATTATCGCCCGCCCCTGACAAGTAGAATAAGCTCTACGGAGACTGCAGACAGCCGGGTTGTCCCTGCCAATAGAGGCGTGGACGACCCGGCTGTCATATCTCACTTATCACTTCTTCTCGAATTCCTTCTGAATCTGCTCCGTGGCGCTCTTCCATGCCTTCTCGAAGCTGCTGCGGAAGAGAACGACCGGACCGAAGTCCTCGTACTGATCCGGAGTCAGGCCATGGATCATATAGGCGTTCCTGAAGTCCGGAAGCGTCTCAAGAAGTACATCCTCAGTCAGGGCCGGGATCGGCTGGAAGAAGGTCGGGACGACGGGAGCGTCAGCCTCGAGCAGCTTGTCCGCGGTTCCCTTCCAGTTGATGGTGATGCTTGCGTCTGCGCCGACCATATCGGTGAAGTGGTGCAGCCCGCGCGCGCCGCCGCAGATGATGCCGATGTCATAGTTGTAAGCGTGTACAAGGTCATAAACCTTTCTCGCGAGGACATAGCTGGCCTGACCCAGGATGTCCATATTGATCTCAACATTGTTATCCTTCACATAGTTATGAAGGTACTCGTCGAAGATGCCGGTGATCAGGCTGAAGTAAATGACGGGCGGATGCTCAAGATTCTTCGTCGCTTCCTTCGCGGCCTCACATACAGCCAGCACCTGAGAGACTGACATGACCTCGGTGGCGTTGATCGGGATTCCCTCGGACGCTACGACCTTGATGGCCTCGAGACCGTCGGCAGTCACCGGGATCTTGCACATGATATTCTCGCCGGCTTCGCGGTTGAAATGCGCGTACCTGATGATGCTGTCCTTGTCTTCCTTAAAAGGATTGCCCTGAATGCTGACATATCCGGCCCTTCCATGGCTTTCCTTATACATCGGATAGAAGATCTCGGCGATCTTCCGGACCAGCTCTCTCTGAACCAGGACCAGGGCGTCATCCGCGTTGTCACATTCACGGACAGCCTTCTGGATCAGCTCCTGCGCGTAAGCGCCTTCCTCTGCGTTGCTGAACATCTTCCAGCTGTAGCTCGGATTCTGGGTGCATCCGACCGCGCCGGCTTCGATTGCCTTGTGCGCCTCGCTGCGGGTGACATTGTTGATCCAGAACCTGGTAGCGGTCTGTTCATGAACCCTCTTAAAATAATCAGCCATTTCTGTACTCTCCTTACAATTGATTGAATGCAAAGAACACTGTTTCCATCTGACACTGTGATGCGGGAACACCGCCGCTGTTCATATGATTGCCTAAACATAGGATGTTCCAAAATCAGCTTCATTATAGAACGCTGTTAATAACAAGGCTATAGTTATTTTTTCACAAAAACAACATCCTATCTTTGGCGATAACTAACAATTCACAAACGGGGAAGGTTAGAGTATCTTAAACGTAGGATGTTAAACATGGGATGATGCGGGTGAAACGCAGACGCGGTAGAGGCTGCAGCAGCGCTGAGCTTTGCGAATGAGGGTAGAGGAGATGGATCACGATAGTGATCCATCCGTACAGGAAGGATTCTCTTGTCCCCGGCATCATCAGATATGCGGAAGGAGATGAATATATTATGAAGGTCGGTCTGGTATACACCAGCACAACGCCGGAGCTGATCGCGGATGTGGAACGGGAAGTAAGGGGACAGCTGGGTGATGATGTCGAGCTGTTCAGCCAGCAGGATCCTTCGATCCTGGCGCAGGTCAGAGAGGCCGGTTATGTCACTACACAGCCTGCGGCGCGTCTTATATCGATGTTTATGAAGGCGGCCGAAGAGGGGTGTGACGCTGTGCTGAATATCTGCTCAAGTGTCGGAGAAGTTGCTGACGCCGCCCAGGACGCGGCCCGCTACATCGGCGTTCCGATCGTGAGGATCGATGAGGAGATGGCAAGGGAGGCCGTCAGGCTTGGAAGCCGTGTCGGCGTGATGGCTACGCTTCCGACAACGCTCGAGCCTACGAAGAATACGGTCCGCAGAGTCGCGCGTGAGATGGGAAAGAAGATCGAGATCGTTGACTGCCTTATCGACGGGGCGTTCGGCCTGGATCAGACACAGTTTAAGAAGAGACTGTCCGACGCGGCGGCTTCGATCATAGACAAGGTTGACGTGATAGTGCTCGCGCAGGGAAGCATGGCTTACGCTGAGCCTGATCTGACGAAGACCTTCGGCAAGCCGATACTCGGAAGCCCGCGTTTCGGCGCGGCGGCGCTGAAGGATGCCCTGAAGGCAAAGGGGCTTTGAAAATGAATCATAAGCGGCAATAGTCCGCGATGAGATAGCAACAAAAAACAGGCAGTAAATGGAGCCGGGTAAGGCTCCGGAAAACCAAGGAGGAATACTATGAAGAAGTCACTCGTTCTGTGTGCTGCTACCGCAGCAATGTCAATGGCGCTTGCAGGTTCCGCATTTGCTCTTGAGCTGAAGATCGGCGTTTCAACGGCTGAGACCGACCCGCGCAACATCGCTGCGGAGCAGTTCGCTGAAGAGATCGCTGACAAGACCGGCGGAGAGATCACCGCGAAGGTGTTCCCGTCAGGACAGCTCGGCGGAGATGCCGACCTCATCAACTCTATGGCTCTTGATTCCGGCACAGTCGATATCATCATCACGGACGCTTCCAACTTCGCGACCTATGAGCCGAAGATGGGAATCAGCGCTCTTCCGTTCCAGTTCTCTGATTTCGATACCGCGTGGGCGTTCATGGACAGCGACATCGAGGCAGGAGTTGAGGAAGCCCTGATCGACCAGAACATGAGAGTCCTTGCACATTACTGCAACGGTTTCCGCTGCGTCACCAACTCCAAGGGCGCTGTTGAGACTCCCGACGATATGAAGGGAATGCTTATCCGTACTCCGGAGAACCCGGTTATCATGGCTACCATGACTGCTCTTGGCGCGAATCCGCAGCCGCTGGCATTCTCCGAGCTGTATCAGGCTCTGCAGCAGGGCACCTATGATGCGCAGGAGAACCCGATCCCGGTCATCTACAACAACAAGCTGTATGAGGTTCAGGATTATCTGAGCGTAACCAATCACATCTACTCCGGTATGTGCTTCACCATCGCTGAGTCCGTATGGTCAGGCCTGACCGAAGAGCAGCAGGAGATCATCCAGGCGGCGGCTCTTGCATCAGCTGACGCTGACCGCGAGATGAACAAGGAGCAGACTGACAGCCTGGTCGCTTCCCTTGAGGAAGAGGGCATGAACATCAACTATCCGGACCTTGCTCCGTTTGCCGAGGCGACCGCTTCTGTCCTGACCGACAACGCTGATACCTACGGTGAGGATCTGCTGGCGGATCTGGCAGCGTGGAAGGAGAGCTACGCTCCGGCCGAGACCGAGGCTGAGTAATGCATAAATAAACCCGAGCCGTCGGGCCGACAGGCTTGACGGCTCATTTCTTCTCAGTCTGAAAGGAGAGCTATTCATGCTGCGTAAGATTCAAAAAGGAATCGACAAAATTCTTACGATCATAGCGTCGATTCTGCTTGCGGTCATGTTCTTTGTACTCGTCGCAAATGTTGTTCTCCGGCTGATCCCAGCGGTCGGAGGCTTCAGCTGGTATATGGAATTCAGCCAGTATGCCAACGTGTGGGCCATGATGTTCGGCGCCGCGGGCATCGCAATTATGGGAACCAACCTGAGAGTTGAGGTGATCGATTCTTTCCTTCATAAGTTTTCCTGGGGAAAGAAGGCTACATCTCTTATCGTTGACATTTTTGAACTGATCTTCTACTTCATCGTCACGTATTCCGGCTTCATTCTGTCTACCAAGGCCCGTCAGGCGGTTTCCACCATGCCGAAGTTCTCAATGGGACAGGTGTATATGATATTTCCGATTGCCGGCGCGCTCTGCATCTTTGCTGTTATTATCCACATGCTGGTCGTTCTGACCGGACAGGACGAGGAAGAAGAGATAGATCCGAACAGCTATGCTGCGGCTGAGCAGAAGAGAGAGGACGAGAAGAGGAAGGAGGCCGCAAAATGATGATTCCGTGGCTGTTAGGAAGCTTTGTTGTAATGATGATTCTCGGCGTGCCGATCGGAATCTCGCTTGGCCTGTCTGCCATGGGCGGCATCCTGATCATCGGCGGCGCCGGCGGAGTCGTAACTGTCTGCCAGCGTATGTTTGAGGGAATGAATTCCTGGGCGCTTCTCGCGATTCCGCTCTATACATTCGCGGGCTACACGATGTCCAAGGGAGGCATCTCCAAGAGACTGATGGACTTCTGCTATTCCATCGTCGGCCATATCTACGGAGGCCTGGCGCATGTAAATGTTCTCGCCTCCATGATCTTTGCCGGTATCTCCGGCTCCGCGGTCGCGGATACGGCGGGCGTATCGGGCATGTTCATGCCTGAAATGATCCGCAAGGGATATTCGACCCAGCTGACCGTTGCGGTCACCGGCGTTTCATCTACCATCGGCATTATCATCCCTCCGTCAATCCCGATGGTAGTTATCGCCGGTATCTGCAATATTTCCACCGGTAAGCTGTTCCTGGGCGGCATCATGCCCGGCATCATCATCGGTATCGCGCAGATGATTCTCTGCTATTTCTTCGCGAAGAAGGAAGGCGTTGACAAGGAGCCGGGTCATTTCTCAATCAAGGCTGTCGGAAAGACGTTCCTTGGAGCCTGGCCTGCCCTGCTGATGCCGGTCATCATCATCGGAACGATTACTTCAGGTATCGTCTCCCCGACGGAAGCCGGAGCCATCGCGGTTGTCTACGGACTCATCGTTGGCGGCCTGGTATACCGGGAGCTGAAGTGGGCGGACATCAAGTTCGCGCTCGGCGAGACGGTTCGCGTTTCTGCCCGTATCTTCACTGTTATCGGATCCGCGAAGCTGTTCACGATCCTGCTTACTACCGCGGGCTTTGACAAGTGGCTCACAGACAGGATGCTCGGCTTCTCCACCAATCCGACGGTCATCCTGATCATGATCCTCCTGCTGTTCTTCATCGTGACTATGTTCATGGAGTCTATCGCGACCCTGACGCTGTTCATGCCGATCATTTTCCCGATCGCGATGTCTGTCGGCATCGACCCGATCGTGCTCGGCGTTCTGGTAACGGTCGTCATCGGTATCGGTCTTGTCACTCCGCCGGTCGGCATGTGTATCTATGTTGCCTGCGACCTGATGAAGATACGTGTAGGATCGACGATGAAATACCTGATTCCGTTTATCCTCGCGTCATTTGCCTGCGTCGCTCTCCTGATCCTGCTGCCGCAGCTGATCACCGGACCTGGCGCGCTGATTCACTGATTTCATGACTTTCCTGCTGCTTCAGGCAGGCGCTCAGACCGCTGCTGTGCCTGCCTGGCTTCAGGGCTTTTGACCCGTACATCATTATGTGATACAACATCCTGGATGCAGCTAGGCATTTAGTATATGCCATCCAACGGATTACCGGGAGGAGAACAGGCATGGCACAGGAAACTGAGAAGAAAGTATCGGCAGTAAGTCAGGTATTTGACAATATTATCAATGAGATTATCGAGGGGCGTCTTCGTCCCGGCGACCGCCTTCCGACGGAGAGTGAGCTGAGCGAGAAATATCATATAGGCCGCAATTCAGTCAGGGAGGCGATCAAACAGCTTCAGGCTTTCGGGATTCTGATCATACGCAGGGCGGACGGCACATTTGTCTCTGACAGCTATAATCAGAAGATGCTGGATCCGCTGCTCTATTCACTGATCCTTCAGGATCATGACTGGAGGTATTTCGTACAGCTCCGATCCGCCATGGAGATAGGAGTGCTGCATCTGGCGGTGGATTCAGACAGGCGGGAGGAGACCGTAACCAGGCTTGAGGAGCTGATCCGCGCGATGGAACAGGAGGTCGGTCGGGCAAGGCCGTCAGTGGAGCGCCTGCTGGAGCTGGATCTTGCGTTTCACGATGCCGTATCAGCGGCGGTTGCCAACCCGATGGTCGACAGCGTGACCAATTATATTGCCAGGCTGACGGTACCCAGCCGGCGCGCGACGACACGCAAGTGGCTGAAGGACAAAAATGAAAACCGGTTTGTGGAGCTGCACCGTCAGATCGTGGATGTGCTGAAGAATAAAGACAAATCACGCATCGAGGAAGTGGTGGAGGCCCACTACGCAATCTGGAGCAGCATCAGATCAGACATACCTGCCTGACGGGAATGACGGTTAAAAAGACGATAGATGAGGAGGATGGAACAGGATATGAAGAAGATACTGCTGGCGGTCGCCCCGGTGGATCCGGCGGACTCTCTGAACAATCCGAAGGCAATCGCCCGCGACGTGTACGACTGCTACAGGAACGGAGCCAGCCTGGTGCACCTGCACTGCAGAGATCTGAACAACAACCTGACTCCGGATCTGGATATTCTGAAAGAGACGGTGGATTATATCCGCTCGATGTGCGACATAGTCGTAGAAATATCGACGGGAGGCGTCTCGAATCTGACGATTGAGGAGCGCTGTACGCCGTGCTACCCGGACTGGGTCGAGGCGAACAGTCTGAATGTCGGCTCAGTGAACCTCGGAGACGCGGTGTACCAGAATCCTATCAAGGATGTGAGATATTGTGTCGACAAGATCGTGTCGAACCATAAGCTTCCGGAGACAGAGCTGTTCGAGCTGGGCATGGCGAATACGCTCAGGGAGCTGGATGAGATGTTTCATATCCCGAAGCCGCTCCTGATCGCGCTTGTGTTCGGGCATCCAGGAGAGATGCCGGCAACGGTTCCCGCGCTGAAGCATATGATTCAGGGAGTGTATGACAACTTCGCGAGAGAGGATGTTATATGGGGATATACGGAGGCGCACCGGACGGACTGGACTATGGTCGCCAACGCACTTGACCTGGGCGCCGGAGCGATGCGGATCGGCTTTGAGGATTCGCATTATATAGCGCCGGGTGTGGAAGTTAAGACAAATGCGGAGCTGATCGCAAAGGCGGCGGATCTGGTCAAATCAAAGGGCTTCGGACTGATGACTCCGGACGATGTGCGTCAGACCTTCGGCCTGAAGAGGAGGTGAAGACGGATTGATCATACAGGGAATCCGATATGCCTCGGATTTCGAGGCCAAGAAGCTGATGATCGAGACCGGACGGGACCTGGATGAGAAGGGATATACACTGGCGCAGGACGGAAGCATGTCGGTCCGGGTCGGACCGAATATGGTGTGGGTGACTAAGGACGGCTCCGAGAACGGTGAGCTTACCCAGGGTGATTTTATCCGGGTGGATCTGAACGGAAAGTCCATGAACCACAGCCCGGACGCCGTACTGCCTGAGGATCTTGAGATTCACCTGAAGATATATCGGGAAAATGCGCAGATTCAGGGCATTGTCCACGCCTATCCGGTCTGCGCCGTGATACTGCAGCAGTGTCCGCAGGGACTGGAGGCGTGCAGCTACACGCCGGCGGTCCGCTCACTCGGAAGGATTACACTGGTGCCTGCCGGGGACATCGGACAGGTTACAGCGGCCTGTGCCCTGGCGGCCCATAGCGATAAAGGCGTTCTTCTGGAAGGAGACGGCTGCCTTATGTGGGGAGAGTCCGTCCGGGAGGCTTACCGCAGCATCAGGCTGCTCGACTACTGCGCGAAGGTGCGCAGTATGTCAGGAGGGTGCTGCCGGGAGGACGCCGGAGCTTTGAATACGTCAGCATCTGTCCCGCAGGCAGGTTCTGGGGCAGTCTCAGGAATATCCGGCCTGACCGGCCTATATCACCCGGCGGGAGGAAGCGCCG
>DFHY01000077.1 GCA_002371345.1 Lachnospiraceae bacterium UBA3711 | reverse complement strand
TCAAGTATCTTGACGAGCTTGCCCGCATGGGCGCGACATCCAAGGTCGAGGGCAATACCGCGATCATCACCGGCTCTGATAAGCTGACCGGAGCGAGGATAAGCGCGCCTGATCTTAGAGCAGGAGCAGCGCTTGTGATAGCGGGCCTTGCCGCGGAAGGCATTACGCTGATCGACGATATCGTGTATATCCAGAGAGGCTATGAGAAGTTTGATGAGAAGCTGCGCGGCATCGGGGCGAAGATTGAGTGTGTGAGCTCTGACAGGGAAGCGCGCAAGTTCATGCTGAGAGTAGGGTAAGCACATCGGACAATGCCGCGAATTCAGATATAGATAATTTTTCACCGCGTATAGACGCGCTGATGCCGAGACGGCTCAGCGCGTTTGTTATTTCTTCCTTTCCGAACGGAACCGAAGAATTGGATGAAAGCGCATTTACCAGAGTTTTGCGCCGCTGCTCAAAGGCCGCGCGCACGATGGCGTCAAACAGATCCTCGTTCTTTGCGGTAACCGGAGGTGTCTCATACAGATCCATAGTCACTACGGCGCTGGTTACCTTCGGATGGGGTATGAACGATGACGGAGGAACGGTCTCCACGATACGCGGGGCAGAGTAGTACTGAACCGCGACGGAGAGAGAGCCGTAGTCTTTGCCGCCCGGCTGCGCCGTCATGCGGTCCGCGACCTCCTTCTGCACCATGACGGTGATTGACTGAGCCGGAACATGCCTCCTGAAGAGATTCATCAGGATCGGAGTCGTGATGTAGTATGGGAGATTCGCGACAATCTTCAGAGGATGTAAGCTGTCTCGATGCAGTTCAGCTCTGGCAGCCGCCTGTGTATCCCCGGGATCATCGTACTGCGTGGAATCATCGTACTGCGTGGAACTATCGTATCGCCTGGAATCATCATACTGCGTGGAATCATTGTTCCGCATGGAATTGTCGGGCCGCCCGGCATTATATTTTCGCGCGAGTGAGAGAAGATCCACCTTCAGAACATCATCATTGATCACATCAACATTATCGTAGCCCTGCAGTGTCTCCTCGAGAATCGGGATAAGCTTCTTATCGATCTCTATCGACACAACATGATACGCGGCATCGGACAGATACTGTGTGAGGGTTCCGATTCCGGGCCCGATCTCGAAGACGACATCACCCTTGCCGACAGAAGCCGCGTCAAGAGAGCGCAGGATGACGCCCTCGTCGATCAGAAAGTTCTGGCCGAATTTCTTGCGGAAGTCAAAGTTGTATCTGGAAATGACAGCGAGTGTGGTCTTGGGATCCGTCAGTTTATTCATGTTATGTTCCTTTTAGGTAATCTTCATTCCGCCGCCTTCGCCCGGCGGCGCATACGGTCATGAAAGAGCATCTTTCATGGCAAGACTCGCTTGCGAGACTTGCGCGAGGAAGAATAAAAACACCTCTCCCGGAATGTCAGAAGAGGCATTTTGATGTCTTTGGCCATAATGTGCGGATCGCTTCGATGCTTCGCAAGACTGCGCTCCGCGCTTCCCGGCCATCATAATGATCTCAGCGGACCTGGGCTCCATTGTCTACATCAGACTCGGGGCTGACGAGACTAAGGCGTCCCTGCCCGTCCTCCGCGCAGAGGATCATTCCCTCACTCATCATACCGGCGAGCTTTGCCGGCTTGAGGTTGGTGATGACGAGCACCTTCTTTCCGACCATCTGCTCAGGCGTGTACCACTGCTTGATGCCGGAGAGGATCTGGCGTGTGGAGCTTCCGATCTTCACCTGGCTGCATAGAAGCTTTCTGGACTTCTTGACCTCTTCGCAGGCGATGACTTCTCCGACCTGGATCTGAAGCTTCGCGAAATCGTCGATGGAAATCTCAGGCTTCGTCTCGGTTTCAGAACCGGCAGAAGCGGCATTCCCTGAAGCCTTATTATCACTTCCGGATTCAGCCTTATCCGTAGCTGCAGCGCTCTTTTGGCCTTTCTTATCACTTCCGGATTCAGCCTTACCTGCCGCTGCCGCTTTCCCTTTGCCCTCAGCTGCCTGAGCGCTCTCAGGGTGCTTCTTTGCGATGGCTGCCTCGACGTCCTCCGCCTTCAGCCTCTGGAAGAGGATCTGCGGCTTGTCTGTCACGCTGGTGCCGGATGGATACTGACCGAACCTGTCCATATTGTCGAGACCGCGCTTCGCGGCGTTCAGCTGGCTGAGAATCTTAGCGCTGGTATCGGGCATAAATGACTCGAGCAGCTCAGCGCCGACAGCTATAGATTCGACCAGGTTGTACAGAACCTCGCTCAGACGGTTCTTTGTCAGCTCGTCCTCACCCTTCGCCAGCACCCAGGGCGCCGTCTCGTCAATGTACTTATTGCATCTCTTGAAGAGATTGAATATCTCGCTGATGGCGTCCGCCACTCGCAGCTTATCCATCTTTTCCGTGACCGCCTTCGGAGCCTGAAGCACTATCGTCTTCAGATCCTCATCGATGCTTCCGGTCTGCCCCTCGCTTGTCACGCCGGCAGGCGCAACCTCCAGATCCGTCACGCCGGTCTGCCTGACAACGCCGCCGAAGTATTTGTTGGTCATGGAGATCGTGCGGTTCACCAGATTGCCGAGGGTATTGGCCAGATCCGAGTTGAAGCGCTCGACACACAGATCCCAGGTGATAACGCCGTCATTTTCAAATGGCATCTCATGCAGGACGAAGCAGCGTACCGCGTCGACGCCGAAGATATCGGTCAGTTCATCCGCGTACAGGACATTTCCCTTTGACTTGCTCATCTTGCCGTCGCCCATCAGCAGCCACGGATGACCGAAGACCTGCTTCGGAAGCGGCTCGCCGAGCGCCATCAGGAAGATCGGCCAGTAAATGGTATGGAACCTGATGATGTCCTTGCCGATCAGATGAAGGTCCGCGGGCCAGTACTTTCCGTATTCGTCTGTAGAGCCGTCCGGATCGTATCCGGCGAAGGTGATGTAGTTGCTGAGCGCGTCGAGCCATACGTACACGACATGCTTCGGATCGAAGTCCACCGGGATGCCCCATGTAAATGAAGTTCTGCTGACGCACAGATCCTGAAGACCGGGCAGCAGGAAGTTGTTCATCATCTCATTCTTGCGCGCGACGGGCTGAATGAACTCCGGATGGGTATTGATATGCTCGATCAGGCGGTCGGCGTACTTGCTCATCTTGAAGAAATACGCCTCTTCCTGCGCCTTGGTGACCGGACGTCCGCAGTCGGGACATTTGCCGTCGACGATCTGGCTCTCGGTCCAGAAGGATTCACAGGGAGTGCAGTACCAGCCTTCGTAGGCTCCTTTGTAAATGTCCCCCTGATCGTAGAGCTTCTTGAATATCTTCTGAACCTTCTTCTTGTGCTCAGGATCGGTCGTGCGGACGAAGCGGTCGTAGCTTGTTCCCATCAGATCCCAGATCTGCCGGATGACTCCGGAGTTCTGATCTACAAAAGCCTGAGGAGTCATACCGGCTTCCGCGGCCTTGATCTCGTTCTTCTGGCCATGCTCGTCTGTTCCGGTCTGGAACACCACATCGTAACCCTCAGCTCTTTTGAAGCGGGCGATGGCGTCGGCCAGCACGGCTTCATAAGTGTTGCCGATATGCGGCTTTCCCGAGGAATAAGCGATTGCTGTTGTAATGTAATAAGGTCCCTTTTGTGACATGTGCTGTTATCTCCTTAAAACTATATGATATCGGGGTCAAAAGTATATTTTGCCCCAAACTATGATGCAGGGATCGCTTCGCTGCTTCGCAAGTCTTCGCTCCGCTCCGGCCGGCGCTAAGCGGACGTCCGCTGGACATCCGGCGCCCTTTTTCGCCTCCGGCAAGCTACCGCGCGCGGCTCAACAAGTCTGCCCCGGCTTCAGAGCTTCTGGCCTTTGCATCATAGTATAAAATCACTATCTCTTGACCGAATCCTGGTCGATAATATCCGGCTCAGACATGAATTCGGATCTGAGCTCCTTCAGCCTGCGGTTGGACAGGAACCTGTAGATTCCGAGAAGCAGCAGGCCGGTTCCGACAAACCGGGTAAGAAGCTTCGCGTAGCCGAAAGGATTGCGGATCGCTTCAAATCCGAAGAAAATGAATATCACTCCGACAACGAGATGCAGCTTCCAGTGCGCTCCGTGAAATCTTCTCACATCAAAAGCGGCCTGGATCGACCTTGCGCCGCCGAAGATCAGAAAGAGGCCGAACAGATAAGGCAGGATTCTGATCACTACAGACGAGTACAGAAGCATGAACAGGCCGGAGACTATGCATATGAGGCCTGCGGACATGTCATGATCCACCATGGCGTAGGCGGCATCCCTCTTCATGTATCTTATGATACGGCCGATGCCGTATATAAGCAGGGCTATGCCGATCCCGTACACAATTATTCTGTTGGTCAGGGAAGGCATAATAATCAGAATCAGCCCTATGATCGCTATGAACACGCTGGAAACGGATACGTCGTTCAGAAGCCTTTTCAAATGAGCTCACCTTCTTCCTGTTTATCGAATATGCTGTTTACTGGACATCAGGCCGGCATGCGCTCTCATCCGTGTTCTCCGGGAGCTTCTTCGTGCAGGTGACCGCAAGGGCGCCCGGTCCTATGTGGCAGGAGATGGACAATGACAGCGGCTGCATGATGACATTCTTTCCCGGATAGGCCGCGCGAATCTCAGAGAGCCATTCTTCGACTTCTTCGTCACGGCTGCCGGAATAAGCTCCGGAGATCCAGATGGAATCAGGATCATCGGCCGCATGGAATCTGTCGCGGATATCGTCCTCTATAGCCTTGAGCATAGTCATCTTCGACATCTTGACCGTCCTGCACTTGGCGAAGGCGTCAAGCTTCTCACCCTGGATCTGCAGAACCGGCTTGATCCTCAGAAGAGTACCCAGCGCAGCCGCGGCGCCTGTTACACGCCCGCCCTTTTTCAGGTATTTGAGCGACGGCAGGTAAATGTATATGCTGGAATCAAACTTGGTCTTCTCCAGATACTCCCGGATGCTTGCAGCGTCCCATCCCTGCTCAGCCAGCGCTACAGCGTCAAGTACGGACTGCCGCTGTGTGACCGAGATGCGCTGGTTGTTGACAACCTGAACCCTTCCGTCATAATCATCGGAAAGGGTTGCGGCAGTTGCGCAGGAGCTTGACAGACCGCTTGACATCGGGATATACACCACTTCGTCATAATCCTTGAGAAGGCGGTCCCAGCAGTCCAGAACATCACCCACAACCGGCATCGAGGTATGGATCTCTGCGTCTGTCTCCAGATACCGGTAGAACTGTTCCTGCGTCAGCGTGATGTCCTCATAGAACAGCTCGTCGTTAATATAGAATGGCATAGGAAGCACCGGAATGCCCAGCGCCTTGCCTTGTTCCTGTGTGATTCCGCTGTTGCTGTCTGTAAGAACAGCGACCCTTTTGCTCATGCTTGTCTCCCCTGTCTGTCATCTGATATGTTGTGCCAACAGCAGCTCGTCTCAGCTTCAGGGCTTCCGGCCCTTTCATCATATAGTGAAACTCCTGCAGACATAAAATGATTGCGACAATCATCATATCAGAATTCGGCTTCCGGCGCTATATACAATCTCCTTGCAGATGTATTCAGCGCCGGCACTCATTCACTCTGCCTGCGTACAGGCCAGATCTTCAGTACTGCCCATAACAGTGTGCATTGAATTGCTTTATTGACTTGATCGGCTGTTGTAGAATGTAGATATGGGAGGAAATGACCATGCGGATATTTGATACTCACAGCCACTATGACGACGAAGCCTTCGATGATGACCGGGATGCTCTGCTTGGCGGGCTGCTCGCGGCAGAAGGTGTGGAGTATGTCGTAAATATGGGAGCCTCAATTGAAGGCGCGGCGGCATCGGCAGACCTTGCGGAGAAATACGCAGGAAGCATCGCGCATTCAGACAGCGGAAATGAACCGGCGCGAACCGGAGTTTACGCGGGATGCGGAATCCATCCTGATGACACAGGCGTGTTCGAGGGAAAGGAGACCTCGTCCGGAATGCGTTTCACCTGTGCGGATGAGGTTATGCAGCGCCTGCGTGATCTCTGCCTGTTGGAAAGATGTGTATGTGTCGGAGAGATCGGCCTGGATTATCACTGGATGGTGGAACAAAAAGAGGTGCAGCAGCGGTGGTTCAGGGAGCAGATGCGTCTGGCATATGAGCTTCGGCTTCCGATAAATGTACACAGCCGCGACGCGGCGCAGGACACATTTGACCTTATCAGGGAGAACTATGAGGAGGGCAGATATACAGGGGGGATCATACACTGCTACTCAGGAAGCCTTGAACTCGCCAGAGAGTACGTGAAGATGGGATACCACATAGGAATCGGAGGCGTGGTCACATTCAAAAACGCGAAAGTCCTCAAGCGGGTCGTGGGTGAGCTGCCTTTGGAATACCTTGTGACAGAGACGGACTGCCCGTACCTCTCGCCGGAGCCATACCGCGGGAAGCGGAACGATTCACGGAACATCCGGTATGTCATAGAGGCGATAGCGCGCCTGAAGGAGATGGATCCAGAAGAGTGCGCTGAGATCCTGTTCGAGAACGCGCGGAAAGTGTATGGCGTGTAAGAAAAAGGCGGTGAACCTTTTGCGTCTGACGCAAAGTCCACCGCCCGAATCACTATTCCATATGTTTATGAACCGGCGTTATCTGCAGGCGCCTCCAGCTCCTCAGCAAGCACTGCCGCCAGATCCGTACTTCCGGAAGGCTCTGCAGATTCCTCAATTTTTCCTACAGGCTCCTCCGCTTTCTCTGCAGCCTCCGCAGTTTCATCTGCTTTTCCCGCCGGCCCGTAGCCGAGTGTTGACAGGTCGGCCTGTTCGTCAA
>DFHY01000110.1 GCA_002371345.1 Lachnospiraceae bacterium UBA3711 | reverse complement strand
GAGAACTATTACTTCGGCAAGCCCTCGGGTCTGATGGATCAGATGGCGTCCTCTGTCGGCAACCTCATTACGATAGATTTTGAGAATCCGGAGAATCCGGTTGTGAAGAAGCTGAAGGTGGACTTCGAGAAGACCGGACTTAAGCTGTGCATCATCAACTGCTGGGCCAGCCATGCCGACCTTACCGGCGAGTACGCCGCCGTCCCGATCGAGGAGCAGAAGGTTGCGGGCTACTTCGGGAAGAAGGTCCTGCGCGATGTTCCGAAGGTCGAATTCATGAACTCCATCCCGCAGCTGCGCAAAGAGTTCGGAGACAGGGCTGTGCTGAGGTGTATTCATTTCTATGGGGACAATGAGCGTGTTCCTCAGCAGGTTGAGGCGCTTGAGAACGGGGACATTGCCCGCTTCCTTGAGCTGGTGAATGAGTCGGGAAGATCATCCTGGATGTATCTGCAGAATATAGTTCCGTGCGGCGCAAATGAGCACCAGGAGATGGCGGTCGCTCTGGCGCTGTGCGACGAGATCCTCCAGGGAGAGGGAGCGTACCGCGTGCATGGAGGCGGATTCGCCGGAACCTGCCAGGCCTTTGTGCCGGTGGATAAGATCGAGGCGTTTACTGAGCGTATGGACCATCTGCTCGGCGCCGGAAGCTGCCACGTGCTGAATATACGTCCGGTGGGCGGAACTGTTGTGGGCTGAGAGACTGAGTAAAAGACAAAATGCCGCCGGCATAAGGCGGCGGATTGGAGATAATAATGAGAATACTTGTAACGGGAGGCGCCGGATTTATCGGCAGTCATACATGTGTGGAGCTTCTGAACGCGGGCTATGAGGTTACAGTCATTGACAACCTCTACAACTCCAGCGAGAAGGCGATTGACCGTGTGAAGGAGATCACTGGGAAGACGCTTGATTTTGTGAAGGGCGACATTCTTGACAAGGACTGCCTCGACAGTATCTTTGAATCGCAGAAGATCGACGCGGTGATTCATTTCGCCGGCCTTAAGGCTGTAGGTGAATCAGTACAGAAGCCGGTGGAGTACTATTCCAACAACATCACCGGGACGCTGACGCTTGTTAAGAGCATGCGTGAGCACGGATGCAGGAACATTATCTTCAGTTCAAGCGCGACTGTCTACGGTGATCCGGCGTTTGTTCCGATCACAGAGGAATGCCCGAAGGGCACCTGCACTAATCCTTATGGGTGGACGAAGTGGATGCTGGAGCAGATCCTGACCGATGTGCACACATCAGATCCGGAGTGGAATGTGATCCTGCTGCGCTACTTCAACCCGATAGGAGCTCATCCGTCGGGGATGATCGGCGAGGACCCGAAGGGCATCCCGAACAATCTGGTTCCGTATATCGCGCAGGTCGCGATCGGCAAGCTCGAGAAGCTGAGCGTGTTCGGAGACGATTATGACACACCGGACGGGACCGGAGTGCGCGACTATATCCACGTGGTGGATCTTGCCCGCGGCCATGTGAACGCCGTAGCGAAGCTTGCGGACAAGGAAGGCGTATCGGTATACAATCTCGGAACGGGACACGGCTATTCCGTGCTCCAGGTGGTTGAGGCCTTCGGTAAGGCTTGCGGCCATGCAGTCCCGTACGTCATCAAGCCGCGCCGCGCCGGTGATATCGCCACCTGCTACTGCGATCCGGGCAAGGCCGCGAAGGAGCTGAACTGGACTGCCGAGTTCGGCATCGAGGAGATGTGCAGGGATTCATGGAACTGGCAGAGCAAGAATCCTGACGGATACAGAAGTTGAAGAGGCGCAGTGCCATCACTGAAACGCTGCCTTGATCTCGGGCTGAATAATGCCCGGGAGGTATGCGCATATGCTGCTATTGGGAGATAAGAACATGAAATGGACTAAGTTCAGGCTGAAGACGACAACACAGGCGGAGGACATCGTTATCTGCGCCCTTGCGGACGCCGGCGTGGAGGGGGCTCAGATCGAGGACAATGTTCCATTGAGTGATACCGATCTTCAGCAGATGTTCGTCGATATTCCGCTCACTTCCGGGCCGGATGACGGAACCGCTTATCTGACCTTCTACCTGGATGAAGATGAGGATGCTGACGCGGTTCTGCGCAGAGTGGAGGAGGAGCTTGCCTCGCTGAGGCAGTTCTCTGATATCGGGCCATGCACTATCGAGAGATCCGAGACAGAGGACAAGGACTGGATAAATAACTGGAAGCAGTACTTTCACCAGTTTACGGTGGATGACTTCCTGGTTATCCCCTCATGGGAGAAGGTCCGCCCGGAGGACGAGGGCAAGCGTATACTTCACATTGACCCCGGGACAGCCTTTGGAACCGGGATGCACGAGACTACGCAGCTGTGTATGAGGCAGCTGAAGAAGTATGTCACTCCCGGATGCGAGGTGCTTGACGTCGGGACCGGGAGCGGAATCCTCGGAATCGTAGCGCTGATGCTCGGAGCGGGGCATGTATTCGGAACAGATCTTGATCCGTGCGCGCTCGACGCTGTAAGGGAGAATCTTCAGGCAAACGGTATCAGCGGCGGGAGCATGCAGGCTGTCATCGGCAACCTGATTGACGACCGCAGGATTCAGGATATGGCGGGATATGACAAGTATGACATCGTCACGGCCAACATCCTGGCTCCGGTTCTCGTGGAGCTGACTCCGCAGATAGTCTCTCATCTGAAGAACGGCGGCATCTATATCACATCGGGGATTCTCGATGTGAAGGAGGAGGATGTCACTAAGGCCTGTACAGACGCAGGACTCACTGTTGCGGAAGTGACGCGTCAGGGTGAATGGGTGAGCGTCACGGCGCGTAAGGACTGAGTAAAGCAGATGAGAAAACGTGCTATGCATGCGGCGTAAGGTTTGCAGGCATGAAGGCATGCTTCACAGCGGGCATAAAGCTTGCAGGCGATAAGGCATGCTTCGCAGCAGGCATAAGCCCTGCAGGCGGGAAGGCACTCTTTCAAAAGCGGCCGGAGAGGCATATAGATCGGAGCTGACTGATGCACAGGTTTTTTATTGAACCATCGGATATTGATACTGCCGGCGGGGTGTGCAGGATAACGGGCAGTGATGTGAACCACATCGGAAATGTCCTGCGCATGAAGAAGGGCGAGAAGATTCTGCTGTGCACCGGCCTAAGGGACGATCCGTCAGAGTATCTGTGCGAGATTGATGAGATTCGATCTGACGAAGTGTCCGCTGTGATACTCGATCTGCAGAAGAACGCGAGGGAGCTTCCGGCGGATATCTATCTGTTTCAGGCGATACCGAAGGGAGACCGCTTCGAGACGGTCATCGAGAAGGGCGTTGAGCTGGGGGTACACTGTATCATTCCCGTTATGTCGTCTCGAACAATAGTGAAGCTGGATGAGAGCAGGGCGAAGAAGAAGGCCGCCAGGTGGAACGCGCTGGCGCTGTCGGCGGCTAAACAGTCGAAGAGGTCATTTGTGCCTGAAGTTAAGCTTCCTGTGAGCTGGAGCAAGGCTCTGGAGATTGCCGGGGGGATTGACAAGATTCTCGTCCCGTACGAAAATGCTGAGGGTATCGGACACACAAGAAGCGTGATATCGGGTCTTGACAGGTCAGGCTCAATCGGGATCTTCATAGGACCCGAGGGAGGCTTCGAGGACAAGGAGATAGGGCAGCTGGAGGAACTGGGTGCCGAGGTTATCACACTCGGGCACAGAATCCTGAGAACAGATACGGCGGGCATCGCGGTATTGTCAATGCTGATGCTTCAGCTGGAGGCCTGAGGAATAATACAGACAGGATACTGCGGTATGGAAGTATATCTTGATAACTCGGCGACGACTCCTGTGTCAGAGGGAGTGTCCCGCATAGTGCTTGACGCGATGACGAAGGATTTCGGTAATCCTTCGTCAAAACACATCAAGGGCGTTGAGGCTGAGAGGCTTGTTAAGGACGCGAGGGAGAAGATCGCCGGGACTATGCATGTGCAGCCGGGAGAAATCTTTTTTACGTCCGGCGGCACGGAGTCAAATAACTGGGCGCTGATAGGAAGCGCGCTCGCGAACCGCCGCGCAGGGAATCACATCATCACGACATCGGTGGAGCACGCGGCTGTCCTTCAGCCGCTCGCATTTCTCGAAGAGATGGGCTTCAGGATCACGCATCTGCCGGTGGACGCGTCAGGGCACATCAGTCCGGATGATCTGAGAGAGGCGCTTACGGATGATACGATACTTGTCTCGGTTATGTATGTGAACAATGAGATCGGCGCGCTTGAGCCGATAGGTGACGCGGGAGAGATCATCCGCCGGTGGAACAGCGAGAGAGGCAGGTCCGTCCTGCTCCATGCCGACGCTATTCAGGCGTACGGCAAATATCGTATAGCCCCGAAGAGACTCGGGATAGATATGCTCTCTGTCAGCGGGCACAAGATTCACGCTCCAAAGGGGACAGGTTTCCTGTATGTCAGGCAGAACACGAAGATCAGGCCGATAATCTTCGGAGGAGGCCAGCAGGGAGGCATGCGCTCAGGCACCGACAACGTGCCTGGAGCTGCGGGGCTCGGAGAGGCCGCTTCCGAGGCGTACACTGATTTTGATATGAAGGTCGATGGGATGAGGCGCTGCAGACGGCGCCTGATCGCCGGCCTTAAGGAGATCGAAGGGACTTATCTTGTCACGGAGGAGAATGAGGAGCGCAACGCGCCGCATATTGTGAATTGCGCGTTTGAGGGAGTAAGGTCCGAGGTGCTGCTGCACGCGCTTGAGGATAAGGGAATCTATGTATCCTCCGGTTCGGCCTGTTCCTCCAACAAGAAGATACCGGTAAGCTCTGTCCTGAAGGAGATAAACCTGAGGCGGGATCTGCTGGAGTCGGCGCTGAGATTCAGCTTCAGCTGCCGGACGACTGAGGAAGAGATCGACTATACTCTCGGCGCCATCAGGGAACTGCTTCCGGTGCTGAGAAGGTACAGCCGGAGATGAAAAAGCGAAAAGAAGTATTGATATAGGGAGACAGTTATGGTATTCAGGACATTCCTGCTGAAGTATGGAGAGATAGGCATAAAGGGAAAGAACCGCGGGCAGTTTGAGGATGCTCTCGTCGCGCAGGTAAGGCACGCTCTGTCCAGGGTGGATGGCGAGTTTGAGGTAAGTAAGGAGCAGGGACGCATCTATGTGGATGTGACCGGCCCGGACGACTGTTTCGATCCGGATGAAGTGACGCAGGCTCTGCAGAGGGTCTTCGGACTCGTCGGTATCTGCCAGGTGCTGAAGGTTCCGGTCGCGGAGCCAGAAGTGATAGCAGAGGAGGCGGTCCGGTATATCGATCAGACCTATGACCTGACAAGCCCTGTCACATTCAAGGTCCATACGCGCAGGGCGAACAAGCAGTACCCGGTAACCTCGATGGAGGTTGACGCGCTGGTGGGCGAGAAGCTGCTCGGCGCATTTGAGGGGAAAATGAGCGTGGATGTCCATCATCCTGATATGATGGTGTACATCGAGATCCGCGAGGAGGTGTACATCTATTCAAGGATCGTTCCCGGCCCGGGAGGTATGCCGGTCGGCACGAACGGACGCGCCCAGCTGCTGCTGTCAGGCGGCATTGACTCTCCTGTTGCCGGGTGGATGATCGCCAAGCGCGGAGTGGCCCTGGACGCGACGTACTTCCATGCGCCGCCGTATACCTCGGAGAGAGCGAAGCAGAAGGTGGTGGATCTTGCCCGTCTGGTGGCGCGCTATTCGGGCCCGATCCGTCTTCATGTTGTGAACTTTACGGACATTCAGCTTGAGATCTACGACAGGTGCCCGCACGATGAGCTCACCATCATCATGCGCAGATACATGATGAAGATCGCCGAGGCTTTCGCGAAGAAGGACGGTTCTATGGGCCTGATTACGGGAGAGTCGATCGGACAGGTCGCGAGCCAGACGATACAGAGCCTGGTATGCACGGATGACGCGGCGACAATGCCGGTTTTCCGTCCGCTGATCGGATTCGACAAGCAGGATATCATAGATGTGTCGCTGAAGATCGGGACATACGACACCAGCATTCAGCCGTTTGAGGACTGCTGCACGATATTTGTCGCGAAGCATCCTGTGACTAAGCCGCGCCTCGACATCATCAAAAAGAGCGAGGAGCGCCTCAGCGACAATATTGACGCGCTGATGCAGCAGGCGATAGACGGCGCGGAGACGATCACGATCTCATGAAAGAGCAGTGCTTTCAGGCAGGGAAAAGCGCGCCCGCAAAATGA
>DFHY01000032.1 GCA_002371345.1 Lachnospiraceae bacterium UBA3711 | reverse complement strand
TCAACGGCTATGACACTCTGGCTGTGGTAACCGGCCAGACCTTCAATTCCGAGGGAGTCATGTTCGAATGGACGCAGTCACGGCACCGTCCGGACTACTTCACGTTCCAGACCACGGCGATACGCCACAAAGAGAAAAAACTGAGGCCGCACGAAGACGGCGGAGGATGGGAAGACGGCATCTGAGGATGCCGTCTTTTTTATACTGAACTGTCCTGATATCCTGCTTCATTCCGGCATAAAGAAAAAGAGTATTGTCGTTCGCTATAATGTATTCAACGCATCGATCGTATCCAGATAGCAGCTCTGCAGCTCACTGAACGCTGCGGGAGCCTTCTTCATATCGCGCCGGTTAGCTCTCAATACCTCTGTCAGATCAGCAGCCTTCTCCTGAAGCCTGCGAAGATCCAGATTCATACATATCCCCTTCAGCGCGTGTGCTGAGCAGAACGCAGCGTCGGCATCTCCGGTCATCAGAGCCTGCTTGCACCGCTCATAATTGTGGTCCGTCAGAAGCATCTTCACAATAGATCTCACAACCTCCTCTGAACCGAGGCGGCTGCACACATCTTCATAATCTCCTCCGGCTTTCTCATAAAACTCTCTCAGCGTCATATCACACTCCCCCGGCTGACTGCCCTCTCAACCTTTTCCAGCACCGTTTTTCCATCAACCGGCCTGGCGATAAAGTCGCAGGCACCTTCATCGAGCGCTCTTTTTACCAGTGCTTCACTATAATCTGTTGATATCATGATGACCTTCGTTTTATCCAGCCAGCCCTCACGCCTCGCCTCGGCAAGGAATTCATATCCTCCAAGAACCGGCATCACAGCGTCGAGAAGGACCACCGGGATCTCTTCTTCATGCCTGCGGAAAACCGCCACCGCCTCAAGTCCGTCCTCAGCCTCAAGAACCTCATACCGCTTCTTCAGGATCTCTATCAGGATCATGCGATTGATCTTCGCGTCATCAACAACCAGTATTTTTTCCATGTAATCTTCCTTTATCCCAGCCGGGAAAGCTCCATCACCTGTACTATGGCTGTCCTCTTCTCCTTCAGCGCCTCAACATACCGGTCCTCTTCAATATGGTGAAAATGAAATCCAAGGCGCTTCATCACCTTCGCCGAAGGCTCATTTCCCTCGTAGTAATCGGCCCATACCCTGTGTATTCCAAGATCTTTGCGCGCATGCGCAAGAACGGCGCCGGCAGCCTCCGTCATGATTCCCCTGTGCCAGTACGGCTCCGCAAGCCAGTATCCGAGAGCGGCCTCCACAGTATATCCGCCGGGAACCGAAGGCTCATCGCCCGGCCTCGTGCACATAAGAGGATCCGCGCTCCTGCGCTCGTCAAAAAATGTCAGGCAGCTTCCCTCACTGTCAGCAAGCCTGAAGTTATGAAGTCCTGCAGATCCAATCACATCTGCGCTGTTCCGAAGCGTTATAGCGTAAATCTCCGGTCTTGTCAACACGTCGCGTATAACCCTGCGGCTGTCCGACACATCCCTGAGAGGGTTCCAACCGGCCCTGGGACCTATGTGCGGATTCCTTGCCTCCCTGTACAGACATGCGGCATCCTCCGCCATCCACGGCCGAAGAACCAGGCGGTCGGTAACAAGGCAATTATGCTCATTCAGGGAAGCATGGGTAAGCTTTCCTTCCCTGTAGACCAGCTTCATCGAGAAGAACGGAATCACGGTATCCAGGATCAGCGGCAGAAATATCCGGTCGCCCGTCCAGTGCGGAATCTGCGTCAGCATATCCTTCGGAAGCCATTCAAGCCTGCCCTCGCCGCACGCCTTCAGCTCCACGGCACTACCGCCAGACCTTCCGCCGCGCACCGTCGCGCCGCTGTTGTCATGATAACCGGTCACAGTAAACAGGTGCATGTACTCTGTCTCAAGGTCATCCGATACAAAGGTGACTATACCGCAATATCGATACTCATCGATTCTCAGGCCGGTCTCCTCAAGCACCTCGCGCCGCATACAGGCCTCGGGAGTCTCGCCCCTCTCAAGCTTACCCCCGACACCTATCCACTTTCCGTGATTGATGTCGTGCTTCTTCGATATCCTGTGCATCATCAGGACACAACCGTCCCGGATAATATGAACCAGAGTTGTTTCTTTCATATAAAATGATTCTCTGAAGAACACGCAGTGTTCTGAGCAATGGGCGCTGAATAATTACGCTCTATAATTCTATCTCGTCCGTATATCTTCCGGCCAGCAGTCTCTTCTCGAACTCATCCTTAGGCAGAGGCCTGTCGAAGAAGAAGCCCTGGGCCCTGAAGCAGTCCATATCCTTCAGAAGCCTTATCTGATCCGGCGTCTCCACGCCCTCGGCAATACACCTCATGCCAAGCTCAGTCGCCATAGATATGACATGCTTCATCATGACCGCGCTGCGGTCTCTTGTATCGGTCGTATAAGTCAGGAAGCTGCGGTCTATCTTCAGCTCACTGAAAGGAATGTCTCTCAGCATGCTCATCGAAGAATAACCGACTCCGAAGTCATCCACAGAGGTGCGGATACCCTCATCCTTCAGCTTATAGACAAGCTCACTCATCCGCTTCATGTGAACCGTGCTGGTAGTCTCCGTCAGCTCCACGATGAGCAGCTCGTGCGGAACATTGTACCTGTCTATCGTCTCCACGATCTGCTTCGACAGATTCGGATTGTTCAGATGTATGCGAGAGAAGTTCGAGGAAATCTCTACAGGCTTCCCGCCCTTGTCAATCCATTCGCGTATATCCCGGCAGACGTGATCGAGCATGTAGAAGTCGAGATCACATACAAGCCTGCTCTGCTCAAGCACAGGAATGAACATATCCGGAGGTACAATCTTTCCTCCGCGCACCCAGCGGCACAGCGCTTCCGCGCCGACCACCTCATTCGTCAGCAGGGACACCTTCGGCTGATAGAAAACCTTAAACTCTTCCTGCGCGATCGCCTCCGGAAATGCCATCTCAACGTGCCTGGCATTCTCCAGCATCTGAATGATCTGCTTGTCATAAAACAGGTATGGCAGATGCTTGACATGCTTCGCCATATTCATACATGACTGCGCCGCGTCGAGCAGCTCCGATGTCTTGTGGAAATCATCACTTCCCGGACAGATACCGGAGGTTGCCGATATCCTGTACTGGTCCTCTCTTCCCGGCCCATAGGAGATATATGATCCCTGAAGCATCTCCAGGAAGCTCTGCATCTTCGACTTGCGCACTAACGCGCCAAGATTGTCGCCGCCGACTCTCCAGACACACTCGGGTTCCTCAAGCACACTGTCGAGCTTCTCGACAAACCTCTTCATAACGATAGTGCCGTTCGGTCTTCCGATCTGAGCGTTCATCTCACCGGTGCCGTTCACGTTCATGAAGAACACAGCATAGTCATTTATCTGACCCCTCTCAATGAGATCATTGATCAGAAATACGCCGAAGCTCATGTTCCTGGAGCCAAAAGCAGGATCATGAGAGACGACATACTTAAAACCATTAAGAAGATACAGACTCTTCTTAATCATGGCAAAGCCCGTGATACACTTGCGTGCCAGATATCTCTCGGAGTCATCCCACTCCATACCCTTTTTGGGGCGGATAGTAAAGATGATCCTGGTTCCGGCAAAAGTCTCGCGGTCCCAGATCTCAGGCCTGGCCCACGGATCAGGATCGTCCTTGTAGAAGACCTCCTTCATCGGGCGCCTGCCGTTCCGAAGAGCTGATTCTCCCGGATGCTCCTCAAACTCCACAGCGCCGATCTTGACAAAGGCCGCTATCTCAGCAATGTTTTCCGCATCTTTTTCACACTTGAACTCTTGAACTTTCTCCTCCTTCATGAGAAAATTCTGAAGCAGTTTAAATTGTTCATGATCTGTCATCATAACTTACCCATTCTATCTCCAATAATGCACAGTGTCATATACATGAATTATTGTGATTAAATAATCGTAACTCTATTCAGTCCGCCGCCCGGAATGCCTCGCGTTCTTCGCTGAATTAATATCAATTATCATTATTATAAGCAAGATGCCTTAACTAAACAAGTGCCAAAGTAGGAAGGAACGTAAACTTATGTGCATTAAACGTGCCGGAGTCAGACATATTGATGATATTCTTCGTCTCCTCACCCAGGTCAATATGGTTCATCACGGAATCAGGCCTGATCTTTTCAAGGGTCCGGCCACAAAGTACACAAGGGAAGAGCTTGAGATAAAGCTTGGAAATGACAATGATCCGATCTTTGTATACACAGATGAGCATGACCGCGTTCTCGGCTATATCTTCTGCGAGTCGCAGGAGGTTCCGGAGAGCCCGCTTCGCACAGGCATACGCACACTGTATATAGATGATCTGTGCGTTGACGAGAATGAGCGCGGGCAGCACATCGGGCAGAAGCTGTACCGGCACGCGCTTGACTATGCCCGCGGCAGAGATTACTACAACGTCACACTCCATGTCTGGGGCGGAAATGACACGGCCCTGAAGTTCTACCGTAAGATGGGAATGACAGACCAGTATACATGCCTTGAGGAGATACTCTGAGGTATCTTCTGCGTTCCGTTCTTCAGGAACATGTAAGGTCACGCTGAGAAGTCAGCTTGCTGCGCTTTAATAATAGCTGTCA
>DFHY01000086.1:15448-17421 GCA_002371345.1 Lachnospiraceae bacterium UBA3711 | reverse complement strand
AACCGCTTCACTCTCTCTCGCAGCGGCGGCTTCAACCGGCTTCGGTGCTTCAGTCTCCTTCTGCTTATTGCCGCAGCCTGCCGCAGCCACTGCGCAGCCGGCAAGAAGAGCCAGCAAAACATGTTTCTTCATAATCCTGTCAATCCTTTCTTCAAGATACTGATTCACGCCCATACGCTTCGCACAGACTCCGAACAGTATACCATAGTTTCTGAAGTTTGGGTAGAATCTATCCCCTTGCGCTTTCCTATGGAAAATGTTAGAATCTCCGCGTATATGACTTTAGTTTCGGAGGAAATGCAGCATGTCAACCTTAACAATTGTACTTCTGATCATACTTGCCGTTCTTGTGGCAGGTCTGATCTTCCTTTATTTCTGGGGAAAAAGACTTCAGAAGAAGCAGGATGAGTCGCAGGCTCAGATGGAAGCATCGAAACAGACGGTTCAGATATTCGTCATAGCCAAGAAGATGCTCCCGATCAAGGAATCTGGTCTTCCGCAGTTTGTGATCGACCAGACGCCGAAGCTCATGCGCAGATCCAAGATGCCTATCGTCAAGGCCCGTGTACAGGGCAAGATCATGACTCTGGTAGCGGATCAGAAAGTGTTCCCTCTCATCCCGGTCGGCAAGTCAGTCAAGGCCGTACTCAGCGGCATCTACATCATGGATGTGAAGGCGATCCGCGGAAAGCTTGAGACACCGCCGCCAAAGAAGAAGTGGTATAAGAGGATCATTCCCGGAAAGAAAGAAGGCTGACCTTGATGTCACTATCAGCAGGATAACTCATAGCTATCAGCAGGAGCCGTGCACAGCACGGCTCCTGTTTTATTGCACGCGGCAAAAAACGGCACTTTATCACCTGCTGCGATTCTCTATGACGTAATTATCACTATGTCACCCTGCCCGTATGCACCGTTGCCTGCATCTGGATCAGAATTCTGAACCGGATCTTCGAAACCATCGTCTTCGTTCCATTGCTGAGCGTCAGCGCCGTCCAGGCCCTGGCCTGCGGCACCATCGGCATCCCAGCCCTGGCCTGCGGCGCCGTCCCCCGAATCTACGTTAGAATCAGTATTCCATATCGTTATGGAACCGCCGTTCCCTGATGGCTGCCCCTGATCAGGCGCCTGATTCTGTGCCTGACTGTTATCCGGATTCTGTATCCGGCCCTGTCCCTGATTCTGAATTATCTCCGGATTCGTATTCAAGCCTCCTATTCCTCCGCTCATTCCTGACACCAGCGAACCGTCGCCATGTACATTGCAGTAATACTGGGGCTGAGTACCCTGCGCGAACAATTCATCATAGACATCCGTACAGTTCACAGAGGCTGCCATATGTGACGTCCGGCATACTCTCTCCAGAGTGACGTCACCCGTCAGCTGGAACAGGGTCGGCGTGTCAAGCGCGCTCACTCTCTTCATAATCGAATTCCACAGTATTCTGCTGAATGTATGATACCTGTCCTCATCCGGCATAATCTCGTTGTTGTCGTATCCTGCCCAGATACCGCAGGTATAATACGGCGTATACCCTACAAACCAGCTGTCTCTCCACTCAGAAGTAGTCCCTGTCTTCCCGGCCGCGCTCATCTGTCCAAGATCAATCAGACCGTGCGCGGTACCGTTCTCATCACGGATAACGTCCTCCATAGCGCTTGTTAGAAGCTGCGCGGTACTCTCTTTCATCACCGTACGGCTCTTCTGTTTAGTGTTGTCCAGAATAACGTTGCCGTACTGATCCATGACCTCCGTATAGAACTTCGGCTCACAGTAATGGCCCAGGTTGGCGATCGACGCGTAAGCCCCTGTCAGATCCAGATTGGTGACGCCGCGGCTTATCCCGCCAAGAGCCAGCGTCTGCCCGACATCCGTCAGAACGCCGGCATTCGTCTCAAGATGATCGGTCAGCGTCGATATTCCCATCTTCTTCGCAAAGTCATATCCGGCCTGAGGTGTTATCTGTGTAAGCA
>DFHY01000086.1:0-15261 GCA_002371345.1 Lachnospiraceae bacterium UBA3711 | reverse complement strand
GTGGCGAGAGTCACCGTTTTGCTTTCAATAGCAGGCGCGTAGGTTGTTATGATCTTGAATGTCGATCCGGGCTGGCGCATCGTGTAGGAAGCCCTGTTCAGCGTCAGGCTTGCCTCCTTGTCTCCTCTTCCTCCAACGAGAGCCGCAACCAGACCCGTCGACTGATCCATCACCACACATGACGCCTGAGGCTGCGGGGTTATCGTCACACGCTCGCCAAGTACCGTATCGCCGTCTCCTGTCACCGACTCCCTGAAAGCTTCCGCGTCCGACCTTGCCTGGTCAGCGCTGTCGTACATCATGTTAAATGATGGATCCCTGCTGCTCTGAACCCACGCCCTGATATCTTCATTTCCATAATCCGTAACCGTCTTGTCCGCGTCCTGAACACTCAGGGCATAGTCCAGTCCTGATTTTGTGCCGGATGGGAAATTCTCAGGGTTCTCAAACTCCTCGTCACAGATTTTCTGTATCTCAGAATCCTGTGCGGAATAGATTCTGAGCCCGCCTGAATAAACCGCCCTGTATGCCTGCTGGTAAGTATAAGCCAGTTCATCCTGCAGATCCTGCATAACCTGCCCGATCAGAGCGTCCTGATAGAATGTATAGACTGAATTCGTAGTATCCACGGAAGATTCATTCTGCCTGATTCTCTCATAGACGTCATCCGCCATCGCCTCATCATATCGCGTCTTATCGATATATCCCTGGCTCAGCATTGCGTCCAGTACCATCTTACGGCGCTTCTCATTGTTCTGAGGATATGTGATAGGGTTGTACGCGGAAGGATTCTGTGTGATACCCGCAATCACGGCTGACTCCGCAAGTGTCAGGTCACTGACAGACTTACCGAAATAACGGTACGCGGCAGCCTGTACTCCATAACAGCCCGCCCCCAGGTTAATAAGATTAAGGTAGTTCTCAAGTATCTGATCCTTTGTCAGCATCTTCTCCAGCTTCAGCGCCAGATACTGTTCCTGGATCTTGCGCTCGATCCTGTCCTGAAATGTCGACTCCTGCGTCCACCCGGGAAAAACACTGTTCTTCAGTAGCTGCTGAGTGATAGTGCTTGCTCCCTGCGAAAATGATCCGGACTTCACTCCTGTCACGAGTGCCCTTACTATTCCAACCGGATCTATCCCGTGATGCTCATAGAAGCGCGCGTCCTCTATTGCCACAACAGCGTGCTGAAGATCCACCGGCACATCAGACAGGCTTACGATATCCCGGTTCGCCTCAGGAAGTGTAAGCTTCTGCACACGCTTACCCTCCTGGTCATAGATGTATGTGGCTGACTCTTCAGGAACAAATGTAACCCCGGTAATGTCCGGCGCGTTCTTCACTATGGTATTCCATCTGACAAACGCGTAAATCCCGGCAACGGTAACAGATACGATTATCACAAACACAGCCAGCTTCAGAATGGCGCTGATAATCCTGCCCGCCAGTCTTCGCGAAGTACGGTGCCGGAGTTTTTCTTCTATTCCTCTGCGTGTGAAATCATGCATACTCTTGTCCGCCTGATTGATTGGCTCAGCCATGAACGTTTTTTATAATCCTTTACCTTTGGCTTCAGGATGTACGTCGGGACTGAGTTGACGTCTCAACAATGATTATTGTAAACTGTAAAAATGGAATACGGCGGAGTAATTTCCTTAAAGTTTTGGTAATCTTTGTTCCGCCGCCGGAGGAGATGTGAAGATCATATTGGAAAGCGCCAGCGCTGAGATCACAGAAAAGAAGTCAAGATTCATTGCTTCCGTACAAAGCGTCCGTACTCAGGAGGAAGCAGACGATTTCATTCTGCGCACTAAGAAGAAATACTGGGATGCCCGCCACAACTGCAGCGCCATGATCCTGGGTGAAAGAGGTGAATTCAGCCGCTGCTCAGATGACAGTGAACCGGCAGGAACAGCCGGAAGACCGATGCTCGCTGTCCTGTCCGGCGAAGAGCTGACCGATGTATGCGTTGTAGTCACACGGTACTTCGGAGGCGTTCTGCTCGGCACCGGCGGCCTTGTCAGGGCATATTCCGGAGCTGTCAAGTCCGCCCTCTCATCATGTGTAATCGGTGACAGGCAGGACGGTTTCAGGCTGCGTATACGATCAGGCTACAACGAATCCGGAAAGATCCGCTATCTTCTGGAGCAGCGCTCGCTTCCTGTCACGAATGTAATATACACTGATATGGTTGAGACAGAGACACTGGTTGGATCAGCTTCACTGGATGCCGTCAAGGCAGCGGTCACAGAAAAGACGAACGGCAGCGCCGGGTTTTCTCTGGAGGAGCCGGTACGGTACGCGCTGACGGAGAACGGACCCGTATTGCTCGAGTCCTGAGTTCCGATCATCTTCAGGCAGGAGATCCTCTCATTAATCCGGACAATCGGATCCGATCAGTAAGCGCTGAAATTGTCATTGTTTAACGTGGAATCCAAAGCTCACACAAATCATGGACAAAAAAAATCTTCCAATTGCATTCTTTGATTCAGGTGTCGGAGGGATCAGCGTCCTTCGGGAAGCCGTTAAGCTGCTGCCGTATGAGGATTACCTGTTTTTCGGTGATTCCGCAAACGCGCCATACGGCACCAAGACACTGCAAGAGATCAGACAGCTGACACTCACTCACGCCCACCGTCTCTATGAAACCGGCATCAAGGCACTTGTGATAGCATGCAACACGGCAACCAGTGCCGCCATCAATGACCTGCGCAGTATCTACACCGACATTCCCGTGATCGGGATCGAGCCCGCGCTTAAGCCCGCCGCGCTCATGAGCCCGCATCCGACAGTCATCGTGATGGCGACCCCGCTCACTGTCAGGGAAAAGAAGTTTCACGATCTGCTCGGACATTACGCTGATAAGGCGGATGTGATCCCCCTTGCCTGTCCGGGGCTTATGGAGTTCGTAGAGCAGGGGCGCACTGACGATGCGGAGGTCATCTCCTGCCTGTCGGATCTGCTCTCTCCATATCTCAGCAGCAGAACAGTAGACGCTATTGTCCTCGGCTGTACACACTACCCTTTTGTCGAGCCCGCTGTCAGGAAGCTGGCCGGAAATCATGTCAGGATCTTTGACGGAGGGCCGGGGACAGCCCGCGAACTCAGGAGGCGTCTGACAGAAAACGGGCTCCTTCACGGCTGCGGCAATCCTGGGACAGTCACCTTTAAAAACAGCCTTCCGGAAAAGATTGAACTGTCCGAAAGGCTCCTTCAGGCTTCGCTATAAGCACTGCATGAAGCCTTCATGACTGCAGCCGCCCAAAAGCTCCGGCAGGACTTTAAAAGCCGGGGCATCCATTTCACTCCGCAGATATGTCTTCTCCTGGCATGGATGATGCTCCCTGAACCATCATCTCCCTGATGTCGCCGAGTTTCCCGCGGATCTGCTTCTCACGGTCCTCAAACAGCAGTGATTTATTGTACCTGTAGTATCTGGGGCATTCATATTCACCAAGAAACCACATGGCATGCGGATTGACCGACAGCTCCGTAATGAATATAACCATCTCCTGGCTTTCACCGAATATCATTTCCATGAAGTCGAACGCATGCTCAAGTAGGGCTCCGGCTGTACTGATCGCATTTTCCAGATTCTCTCTTATCTCTGAGAACATGGTACTGACACAATCCCACGGCTCTGCCGACGTGCTCTTTATCTCAACAAGCCATTCATCGAGCAGGCGCAGCACCTGGCCGTATTCTTTCTGAAGCTGCTTCTCATTCTGGCCGGCCTGTACCCTCAGCCTGAACTCATCTTTCTTTTCCGACAGGAGGTTTCCGAAGCTTTCCGTATCCACTCTGTCCGACTGCCTGTATGCTATAAGAAACTCATGCAGATACATCACACAGCTGTCTGTCTGCCTTACGGATATGAACCTTGCGCCAAGAGCTGACAGCAGAAGGCTGATGATCTGAAGCCTCTCATCAAACGGGGCATAGCGAAGGCGGTTTCTGATATTCTCCGATACATCTCCGGCAAGAATGCTGTCCACGCCATAGTCCCTGCGGTACCGGAAGTACAGCTCAAGATAATTGGCAAAGTCCCTTGCTATGGATGGATACTGCAGATACTGTCCTGTGACCTCCGCATCCATCCTCTTTCCAAGCCTCTCGTAGGCGTGAACCATCTCTGACAGGTCCTCCCATCCCCGTGCCGTCACAAAATGCTTCCCGTCAACCGAGGCCTCACATCTGAAAAAATTATTCCGATGCGCGTCGATATATCCGATAACAGCCGGATGAATGCCGCAGTTGTATGCATATTTCTTCCAGACCTCCAGATCCGGTTCGATCTCCATCACCTTCATGCGGTCGAGCGTGACTACATCAAATTCCCTGACTGACCGGTTATACTCCGGAGGATTGCCGGCGGCAACGATAATCCACCCCTCCGGGATCTTACGGTTTCCGAATGTCTTGTACTGAAGGAACTGAAGCATCGTCGGCGCAAGAGTCTCCGAAACGCAGTTGATCTCGTCAATGAACAGGATCCCCTCTTTCTTCCCTGACTCCTCCATGCGGTCATACACTGACGCAAGGATCTCGCTCATAGTGTATTCGGTGACACTGACTTCCCTGCCGCCATAGTGTTTCTTGGATATAAACGGAAGCCCTACTGCACTCTGGCGGGTATGATGAGTGATTGTATAAGCAACAAGAGCAATATCACGCTCCCTCGCAATCTGCTCCATGATCTGGGTCTTGCCGATTCCGGGAGGCCCCATAAGAAGCACCGGCCTCTGACGAATCTCCGGAATCCTGTACTGTCCGTATTCATCCTTCTCAAGATACGCGTCGATTGTATCAATTATTTCCTGTTTAGCTCTAAGGATATTCATTCTGCTGTTCCTCTGATACTGTTTGTCCCCGTCTTGCCTGTCAGAGATACCGCCTTCTCTGGTCCCTTCTTACTCATATGCCGGCTTTCCGTGATCACGCCTACTTCTGGTTCTCCGGCTGTCCGTGATCCTGCCTACTTCTGGTTCTCCGGCCATACAAACCTCTCGTCCTCAAGCCTCCTGCTGTCGTCAAGCTGCCACGCGGGAAGAATCAGCCTGATCGCCCATCCCGGGCAGGCACTGTCATCGTAATCCTCTCCGCAGAATATGAAAGCCGTCTCATATGGCGGCTTCCTGGACGGATAAATGCCTTTTCCGTCAGTGAAGTACAGCAGTCCTCTCAGAGATATAAACTGTTTTTCCCCGATAAGCTTCCCGACGTATTCAAACGCAGGGCGAAAATCAGTTCCTCCTTCTCCAATGAGCCGGAAGTGCTTCATATACTCCTCAAGATCTCTGCCTGACTCTATTTTCCGGTCACTCAGCACCTGCTCGTCACACTGCAGTATCCGGATATTCACCTTCCTCGTGAAGCTCTCAGACTCACTCAGCACGCTGTACGTCTGTTCCAGAAAGCTTCTTACCAGCTTTCCTGATACAGACATCGAAGTGTCGATCACCACCACGAACTCATCGATCCTTCTGACCTCACGTGTCTCAACCGGTTCGATCAATGGCATATTGCCATACATTTCAAGCCCCAGAGAATAGAGTATGCTGTCATAATTGTCCATGTCCAGATGCATTTCCTCACGCATTACCGCGAACTTTCGAAGAAATGACCGGTAATCCATCCTCTCACGGTTCTCGACCTCAGTCTCTCTCATGAGCTCCCGGCCGCCTGAAGAAGCCTCAGTGGAAAATGATTCCATCTGAGTCTGCATTCCCGATGACAGATCCTCCCACTTTTTTCGAAGCATCAGACTCTTCGGCTGCATTCTTGGATCTTTTTCATCTGTCTTCCACGCAGGCCAGAGGCTGTGATCATCCGGAGAGAATTCCTGCCCAAGCCGCTCTCTTGTGCCGGGATCAGGACCGATCTTTTCGAGGGCGGCATATATGTTCTCTGCGTTCAATATCCGTACGTGAAGCTTCAGTTCATCTCTCCACCTCTCTCTCAGGCCGCTGGCGGCATGTCTTGTGGATCTGAGATTCTGAGAATCGATCAGAAACTCAACGGCCATGTCGCAGGCCAGCATCCACAGCTCACTGTCAGGACGTATACGTTTGAAAATATGCCGGAACAGGCAGTGATAAACCTGATGCAGATATATTCTGTTGACCAGTCTCCGGTCTTCCTCATACATATCGGCAAGCACCTTCGGATGCGCCGCAAGGCACTCCCCGTCCGTTCCTATCCCCGGAAGTTCAGTGTTTACAGCATATCGAAGCGATCCGAGGGCAAGAGCCAGATAGTGCTGATCCATATAGAGTTCTGCCCGGCTGTCATTGAGGATCTGCATGGATACCTTCGTCAGCCCTTCCGTTATTCTTTCCTGTCTGCTCATCTGAATCCCATTCAATGATGTTGGGGTCAAAAGTACCTTTTTCCCCCAACCATGATGTACGGATCGCTTCGTTGCTTCGCAACTCTCGCGCTCCTCGGCCACTCCGCACTCTCGTAATTTGCTAAAGCAAATTACTACGTGCTCCGTGTCCGGTGGGTCAACACCCCTTTCGCCTCTGGCAAACAAGTTTGCCTCGGCTTCAGGGCTTTTGACCTTTACATCATTCAATATCTGATATATCACTGCCTGACGAATTAACCGGCTTGCCGCCGCCTGCAAGATTAACCAGGCATGCCGCCGCCTGCAAGATTAACCAGGCATGCCGCCGCGTGACGAATCATCTTCTACAGTTCATAACGGCTTTTCCTTATATGTGACATGCTTCTGCCTCGAAGTTCCATCAGGAAGCTTACGGCCTGCGGGCAGCCTGCTCCGGACGCGATTTGAATTGATGAATCTACGATCATCGATGTGAAATAATCCAGATTGTTCAGTACTGTCAGTACCGGAACCGGATCACATTCTCTGTCTTTGATGATCTCATCAATCATGACGGCATATTCAAGACGCAGATAATCAATATATCTGGCAAGCGCATCCTCCTTAGGAGCCGGACCGCTGGTCAGGCGGTCTATGATCAGGTGGACATTCGTGACAGGATCCTCCTGCGCCGCGGCAAGCGGAAAGAGCTCGTCATACATATCAAACTGCAGCTCTCTGTGCAGAAAGCAGTTCCGGTACTGGCGCCCGGTACCGTGATATATGATCTCGATGATCCTTGCGGGCGTATTTTCCTTTCCCTCTTCATAATACTGCGGAAACCTCAGGCGATAAGCCTGTGCGTTTCCCCTGTTTACAATCACCTCTGTCTCATTTGGCACAGAATCCAGGACCTCCTGCAGAATCGGCGGAGTCGTTGCCGTGCACTCATCACCAATATGGAACTCCAGCCTTCCCACCTTTCTGCAGCCGTTGAACATCCCCCATCCGATCTGCCTTATGGTAGACGGAAAGCTCACCTCTCTGAGTTCATACAGACCGTAGAACGCATAGTTGCCGATCTGCCTTACGCCCTCAGGTATGCGGACACTCCTGACAGCTGAGCCCTTCACGGCATCCTTTTCAAGTTCATTAAGAGACAGTCCCTGCTCCCCTGTATCGGCAAGGTTCCAGTCATCCCCTTCAAGGCATGCCAGACGCATCCCGCCGGAGGGATACATAGCCGTCATCTCCGAGGCAAGCAGATGATCGGCAAGAACCTCGACCGGCCTGCCTTCAATCATTCCCGGAATAAATACGGCTTCCCCCATTCCATATAGCCGGCATAGAACTATTCTGTTGTTCTGTATTGTGTATGCCGCGTACTGCATCTGTTTACCACCCAAAAAGATATCCTGACAAAAGCCTGACATCCGCAGAAGCCGGACCGTACTAAGCAGTGAGAAATTGGCTCATCCATTAAGATGTGTTTTATCGTCCATATATCTGACACACAAGCCCGCCAGTGTCTGACCGGCTGTTCCTCATGACCAGCTCTAAGGCTTCTTTATGGGACTATATGGAACAACCTCGCATACTGTCAGCACTTCGTCCTTCACATGATACCTGATGTCCCATCCGGCAAACGCTGTTCCGTACCGCCTGTCCGGATCATTCTGGTAGGCTGGTCTCGGATCCTCGCTGAGTATGGCTTCCGCCGCATCGCGTTTATCTTCCGGAAGCTTTTTCAAAAGCGCGTCGGGAAATACGACTTCAAGACGATAGTCCTTCACCTTATCGGCGAAACCGCTCACCGCGTCAGGATGAGAGTCCGTATAGCGGATATACGGTTTGATATCGATAATAGGAGTATTATCTCTCAGGTCAGCTCCCCTGACGTGAAGAACCGGGCCATACTTTTTCGTGTACTCAACAGACTCAAGCCTGACACACGACATCCCCACAGGGTTTGGTCTGAACGGTGACCTTGTCGCGAACACACCCTTGTGTATCTTGCCGCCCAGCCTTGGAGGAATCACTGTAGGCGACCATCCCGCCTTCAGATTCCCGGAGAATACCCACAGTACCCAGATATGAGAGAACTCTTCCAGGCCAAGCACACAATTCGGATCTCGGTACTCCTTCTCAAAAATGATCTGGGCTTTCAGCTGGTCTATGACGCCGCTCTGTCTTGGTATCCCGAACTTTTCAGGGAAATCGGTTCTGATCCTTGCGATCGTTTTCATATTCTGCATATATTCCTCGTAACTGCTGCTTCTCCACGCGCTTGGGGAAGCGATAGATGAAAGGAGATTGTTATGTGGCGAGTATCATGCTTCTCCACACGCTTGGAGAAGCGATACTGCAAGACTGAGTATACGAGCCCCCCTGTCCTGTGTCAAAGTCTGCCTTCATCTGAATCAATTCATCCTGAATGTCGTTGCAGTTCCCTGCCCCGTCCCCGGCGCACTCCCGCAGGGACCCATCAGCAGGAGCGCCGACGAGATCTACTGGTTACGTAGACTTAGCGGCAGGGGCATGAGAAAAATCGTCGGTTCGAATGTCCCTGCCACTTAGTCGGAGTTACCAGTCAGCTCGGCGGAAGCGGGCTGTGGGATCCTGCGGGAGCGCGCCGGGGCGGGGCCTTAAGCAGGATTGTCAGGCAAAAACAAAAGACTGCCGTATCAGCACGGCAGCCTGCAATTTCAGGACGAATAAAGATCAATAATCATTTTTCAATACGTGATTCATACACAAACTGTCAGGACAGCTTTTTAATCTTCGACCATACCGGGGAGTATCCGCCCCAGTCTCTGCTCTGCGCAGACTTGATACTGACCGTAAACTTCTTGCGATGCCGCGGATTCTTGAAGAAGTAATTCGGGTAAGGTGTAAATGTCTTTGTGTATGTCTTTTTATTTCCTCCAACCCACTCGTCGTTAATATAGATTCCAGGAGTGCCGGGCTTCTTCTTCAGCTTAACGGTCACCTTAACTTTGCATGTATAGAATTTCTCGGTGTACATATATACACCGTACCAATAGTGCCTTACCTTACGGTACTTCACATTGACAGCCTTGGCAGTAACCGACTTCACCTTCGGCGCAGCCGCCTTCCCGGTCTTAATTCTAGTCGTATTCAGATACGTACTCTCATCCGCATAACGAATCCTGGTCCAGTAAGTAGTGTCCGGCGTAAGTCCGCTGATCTCATAGCCCTGCTGAACAGCAAGCTCGATAAAATTCGCACTCATGTATCCTGTGGTAGCCCAGTTTACACCGTCCGAACTGTATTCAAGAACAAGTTTCTTATTAGACCCCCATATGCTCATACCGCCAGTATTCTCAAAAGCCATATTGTAAGGATAATAGTTGAAATAAGTTGAATACACATCAAACACCCCGTTATAAGTTGGGGTGGCTTTCGGTTTAACGGCCTCAGAAATAATCGGAAAGCCGTCTTCTGTACCATCTGTCGGGACAGATAAGCTCCCGCTCTCCTTCAGCTGTCTGTACTGCGCATTGCTAAGCAGAGTCTCAGAACCATCATCATTGACAAGGTATTTCTGCGTACTGTCCGAACCTGCGTGTGAACCCTCCCCGGCAAATGCGCATGAAGCCGCAATTAGGACAGTGACTACAAGTATCAAAGGGAGAAATGCCAGTTTCAGGCGTTTGAAATATTGACTAATTCTGCTCATTCTGCACCTCCAGTCGTTGTCTTATTGTTTGTGATACATTTGTTATATTTTAGTATGCGCAGTACCTTTCCGCAATATTATTCCGTTCAGTCAAGTTGTCATGCCGGGAATTTGCTGAAAGATGACCCGCCGTCTGACAGCGGTTTTCGTAAATATTTGACATTGAATCACGACTTTTGGGCACATATTTTTCCATTTCAGCTCATTACTTTTCGAAACAAAAAATGATATAATACCAGTGTATTGATTGGATGTCAATGAAAAATGTTCTATTTCGAGAATGATGATTGATAAGTCTTAAGAAAGGAGTGCCGGGTTGTACAGCATAGGTGAGTTTATTTCGTACGGTAACAGTGGTGTGTGTGAAGTAATGGGAACAGAATACATGGATTCATCCATCGGGGAATCCGGCAGGAGGCAGTGTTACATCCTCCGTCCTCTCCATGATCAGTCATGCAAGATTATGACTCCCGTTGACAATCAGAAGGTCATCATGAGGAATCTGATCTCTCCCGAGGAGACGAAGCAGCTGCTTGATGATATCCCTAAGATCGAGACGCTGCCCGAGCAGAGCGCCAGGCAGCAGGAGATCTCATATTCCAGGGCGCTGCATTCCGGCAGCTGCCGCGAGTGGCTGTGCCTTGTCAAGACACTTAACCAGAGAATCGAATCCCGTAAGCTGAAGGGAAAGAAGGTCACCGCTACAGATGACCGCTACTTCAAGGCAGCGACAGAGAAGCTGATCGAAGAGTTTTCAGTTGTTCTTGACGTGAACGCCGATGAGGCGAAGGACATGCTCATGGAGGCCTTCGAGGCCTGACAGGCATTCATTGCTGCACAGCTTTCCCGGTGCGTTTATTTTCATACATGGTCTTATCTGCCCTGTGTACAGTATCGGTGACAGACTCATCAAAAGCCGGGTCATATACCGCAATGCCGATCGCTACTCTTGGCTCCTCCCATCTGTTTTCAGAGGAAGCGCATAGCTCCTTCCTCTCCCGTTCAAACTGTTTTACAAGCTCCTCCCGGTTTCGGAAATCCTCATTCTGCAGGACAACAGCGAATTCATCACCGCCGATACGAAATACCGGGCTGTGCTTGAAAACAGTGCAGATCAGCCTGCTGGCGGCTTTGATATAGATATCGCCCTTGTCATGTCCAAACTGATCGTTTATCTTCTTCAGATTATCACAGTCAAAGACCCCTATAGCAAACTCCAGCGCTTCGTTCTGATCCAACTCATCCTGTATCTTTTGTACATATTCGGAAAATGCGCCTTTATTGCGGACAGATGTAAGCGCATCGACAAATACTCTCTTATTCAGGTCATCTACCAGATGCTCCTCCTCATGCATTTTCCTCTCCGCCCGGATATTCCTAAGAAGCAGTATCAGTATAATAATGAGCACTACAGCGATCAAAAGCATAACCTCAAACAGGTTGTCCCTGATCAGGTCTCCAAAGCTGCTTCTGACATCCTCCGTTGAATAATATGTCAGCGCCGTATGTACCACGGAGTCAGGTACCGCGCTTATGACTCCGGAAAGAATTGCATACAGCTGGGTCTGTCCTTTCGGTACCGCAAAGCAATAATCCATATCCACGCCTGTATAGACTGTGGTCAGATGAAGCTTATCGCACTGTTTGGAGATATTGCTGAATCTGTAGTTGCTGATGACCACACAGTCCGCTTCTGAGGCGGCAACCGCTTCGAGCCCTTTCGGCGTATCATCAAAGTAGACCGGCTCCCATTTCGGAAAGTGTTCCTTCAGGAACAGGTCATAATTGGTATTCCCTCTGTTTACGGCAACCTTTACGTCTTCCTTCCGCACAAATTCCTTTTGCGCCGAAGCTTTGACCACTGCATCCATCTCGGTGCGCATCAGAGGCGCGGTCATGACAACATTCAGCATCTCACTGTCATAGTCCGTAAGGTTTGCCGGGAACATACAGTCCACTTCGCCATTTGCCATGGCATCCATAGCTTCGGCCGCGGTCGGATATGAGATTGCTTCAAATGCCACAGGAATTCCGGATACTGCTGTGGACGCATATGCAAGGTAATCCTTCAGTGCGCCTGTCAGTTCCCCTGTTTCCTTATCCTTCGAACAGAAAGCCAGATAATTGTCCTGGTATCCTACCCTGATCGTTCCGTGATCGATAAGCCATTCCTTTTCTTCTTTCGTCAAAACCCGTTCGAAGCTGTTGTTCCTGAGGTATTTTTCATGAAGCTGCTGGTTGAAGTACTTGTTCTCATCCTGGATCTGATTCATTGCGGCATCAAGTTCAGTCAGGAGATCCGGGCGTGATCTGCTCACTGCGAAATAGAAATCCGACGATCCGATCTTACAGACAGGAACGGCTGTTTCGGGATCTCCGTAAACATCCATCGTGATAAATGCATCCAGTTCTGTTCCCAGGAGGCGTAAGGATACCTCGTCAGCCTCATTCATCTCGACAAGATTCACAACGATCCCATGCATTTCCGCCCAGCGGAGGAACTGATCTTTCTGGAACGTCCCTTTTGTCACCCCGACCGTTTTGCCATTCAGGGTCGCAAGATCATCCGCCGATATTTCTGTATTATCCGGAGAGATGAAGATATAATAAGCCTCTGATCCCATGGGCAGGGAAGCATACAGTATCTCCTCAGCCCTTTGCTCCGTGTATGAGACATTGCTCATTACATCGATATCCCCGTCCTTCAGCATCTGGAGAAGTTCAGGAAAGGTTCCCTCGACATATTCATAATTCCAGCCAGTATAAGCCGAAACCTTCCACTGATATTCATAGGAATAGCCCGAACGCCTTCCGCTCTGATCCTCTATGAAATACGGTTCATCATGCCACCCCACTCGGATGGTTTTTTTCTGTTCTCCAGCTTCAGCAAAAAAAGCCAGGAAAAAGACTCCGGCAAACATCGCAATTAAAAACGTCAGACATCTGTTTTGCAGTTTTCGCATCTCCCACCTCTACGTTTTCATCACCTCTGCGCTAGTATTAATTCAGGCAGGTCTCATCAGGCTCATTAACAGATACAGGCTTTCAACAGTTTTTTGTACCTTTACTCCAACTTATCCGGAGAAGCGCTGTCCAGCCACTTCGTCCATTTTCCTTTAATCCCCTGCACTGTCAGAAGATATATCCTCTCGCCGGATGACGGTATCCTGGTGATCCTGGCAGTATGCCATCTGCTGTCTTCTCCCGCCCACCTCATGCGGAAAAGACTCTGGAGATAATGGTTCGGATCCGCATCAACACGCTCTGCCATATCAGCAAAATTCATAAACCGCAAATATCGTTCCTGATCGATCGGATCAACCTCATTCCTGCAGAACTGCTCCAGCCTTTCCATGTTTGTCACGCCCTCATGGTCATACGGAGGAATGTTCAAAGAGGTATACAGCCTTTTGGATATATCGCTTTCCGGATACATGGTCACGACAAGCTTGTATGTGGAAAACAGGGTATTCCCATAATCCAGCATCTCACTTGCCGTTTTCGCCTCCCGGTCGGACTCAAATGTACTCAGGCGCATCGCAAGCATCGCCTTTTCGCCATCCCTCGCGAGGCACTTCGCAAACACTCTGTAATACACATCGTTATTGATATATTCAACTGTCTGCACCGTACCTTTTTCAATCGCGTCTGTTGTGAGTTTCTTCATCATCAGGTACTGGTCGCTTCTGTGATTATTGAAGACTTCCTCCAGCTCGTCAATATCTCTGTACCCCAGTTCGTGAACCCTGTCCAGATAACTGCTGCTCACATAGACATAATCGGCCCGGTTCCGCCTGCATTCCAGCAGCGCTATGGCATTGCCCCTGCCGGGAAACTGTTCATAATTCCTGTCCTCGTCCTTCTGAACGGCATCCTCCAGCGGGTCAGGACTGAGCAGGTTCAGGTACCCTATCTGATTCCAGTAGGATTTATCCGCCGGTTTCTCATTGCCCTCCCTGTCTATGAGATCAATCATCTCCCCCATTGGCAGCGGCTTTGAGAAAAGGAAGCCCTGCAGCGCCTCACATCCAGCTGAAAGCAGAAACTCCTGCTGCTCCTTCGTTTCGACCCCCTCTGCCAGAGTATGGATCCCAAGGGATTTCGCCATGTTTATCAGCGAACTAAGCATCTTTCTGCCCCTGGCAGTGAAATTCCTCAGGAAGAGCATGTCAAACTTCATAAGGTCGAAGGAGTAATTCTGAAGGACATTCAGAGAAGAATATCCGCTCCCGAAATCGTCGATCCAGATGGTGAACCCTGCTTTATGGAACTGGTCAAAGATAAGCCGGAAGTGGTCAATATCTTCCAGCATCAGGCTCTCCGTTATCTCAAGTTTGATTGATTCATGAGGCACGTCATATCTTGCCAGAATTGAGGCCACACGGTCAAAGATGTCATGATGCTTAAAATCAAGCCTTGAAAGGTTTACAGAAAATGTATGTACCGGGGTTCCGCGTTTCTCCAGTTCCTGATAAAACGCGCATGTCTGACGCAGAATCTCCATGTCGAGCTCATAGATCAGGCCGCTGCTCTCCAGCTGGGGAATGAATTCGGCAGGCGATATCATCCTGCCGTCAGCATCAAACCACCTGGCCAGGGCCTCAGCTCCAATTATCCTGCCGGTCACGGAACGATAGATCGGCTGATAATATGGCCTGATATACCCTTTTTCTACCGCATCGCAGAAATATCCGGGTGTAAACATGTCCATCGCCAAACCCCTCCTGACTCTTTGTCATATCCCCGCAAAGCTGACGATGGCTGTCGCCAGAAAAACGGGAATGACATTATCTCCAGAATCAGGATGTCCGGCCCCATGTAGTATCTGCGCATTGACTCCGGTTATTTTTTTATTATAGTCCACATTTGCGCCGCTCTCAATATAAAGATAAGCATAAAAAACAGCAAACGGCAAAGTCCTTTTTACTTTGCCGTTTGCTGCTTCTTCACCGGTCTTTCTTCAGTTCCATAAACTCATTGATTGCCTTCAGCACCGGTGCGGTGTACTGCTCCCCGCCGAAAAGCCACTGCTCATGCTCCAGCCTGCACTGGCATTCTGCAGCTGCGTCATGTGTCTGAAAAGGCTGTTCTCCTTTGCAAGAAGCTCTGCCGGACTTCCTTCTTCGGCCACCTTGCCATCGGCCAGAACAACGATCTTATCCGCCGCTTCCACAGTACGCATACGGTGGGCGATAACCAGCACCGTTTTACCTGAGAGCAGCCGTGACAGCGC
>DFHY01000001.1 GCA_002371345.1 Lachnospiraceae bacterium UBA3711 | reverse complement strand
CTCCAGAAGGATGCGGCTACCATCACCCCTGCCGCGAACCCGGTAAGGATCTTCTGCAGGCCGTCTGATATCCGCTTCGTAAAAAAGAACACCATCGCAGCCCCGAGACTGGTTCCCGCAAACGGGATCAGCAGCCCCAGAAACACTTCACCATTAAACATGGAATTCACCCTTCCCTCTGTATCAGCATACGCGCAATCTCCAGATCCTCCGGCGTCTTGATCTTCAGGTTCCGACAGGAGCCTTCTATCAGCTTCACCTTTGCATCAGCATACGCGCAATCTCCAGATCCTCCGGCGTCGTGATCTTCAGGTTCCGGTAGGAGCCTACTGTCAGCTTCACCTTTGTCCGCCTCCTGCGCTCCACAACCATAGCGTCATCCGTCACGTCTGTTACCCCGGCCTTGATAAGTCTGCGGTAAGCTTCGTAGACGAGCGGAAATGAAAATGTCTGAGGGGTCTGGATCTGCCAAAGTCTGGATCTTGGCGGAGTATCCGCCGCGAACCCGTCATCGTCCGCCACCTTGATGGTATCCTTCACAGGCATTCCGACAACACATGCTCCGTGTTCCCTGACATCATTGAGGGCTCTCCCAAGAATCTCCCCGTCAACCAACGGCCTTGCCCCGTCATGAATCATTATATATGATTCATATCCCTGAGGCCGTTCCCCGGCGCCGCTCTCAGATGTGCCATTTGCATCAGAGCCTGACTGACTGTCAGCGCGATGCACGATACCGTTTATCTCTTCTGAAACCGCCGATTCATACAGGATGCGCGCCGCCTCCTTCAGCCCCTGCCATACCGAGAGGTACCGCTCAGCGCCGCCGGCAACAACGCTGCGCACCTTGCTGAACCCGTACCTGTTCACGATATCATTTCGACAATATTCGATATCTTCTTCTGCCGATACCAGAATCACGTCATCGATACCGTCAAACTCCTCAAATGCCTGGAGCGGCCACGCGATCACCGGTCTGCCGCACAGCTCAAGATACTGTTTCGGCTGCCCGGTATGCATCCTGCTTCCCCGTCCCGCTGACAGGACTATGGCTATATTTCTCTCTCTGTTTTTCTGCGGCATATTATCCTCCCTTTCGCATTTTCCATGAGCGCGCCTGTTGAACATAAAACAGAAGATGCATAAAAACATTTTTCCGGATACCGCTTCATACACAGCGGCGTCGTTCCCTGAAAATGTTTTATGCATCCCACGATAAGCCGGTTATTCATCTTTCTCCAAGCTTCAGATTCGGCACCGCGTTCAGGCTCCAGTCGGACCGTACTCCCTTGCGGTACTCATAATATGCGGCGGCACCGATCATTGCCGCGTTGTCCGTGCACAAAACCGGACTTGGGCGGTAAAAATGCACACGCCGCCTTTCGCACGCCTCCTCCATCGCGGCCCTCAGCGCACTGTTCGAAGCGACGCCTCCGGCAATGGCAAACTTCCTGAAGCCGAATTCATTTATCGCGTGTACAGAGTGCTCCACCAGCACGTCCACAACCGACTTCTGGAAGGAAGCCGCGACGTCCTCCACACAGATCTCTTCACCTTTCATCTTCTTCTCATTCAGGTAATTCAGGACCGCGCTCTTGAGTCCGCTGAAAGAGAAGTCATATTCAGAACCGCGCACCTTTCCGCGTGGAAATTCGATGGCAAGCGGATCGCCGCTTCGCGCGGCCTTATCGATCTTCGGGCCTCCGGGATATCCGAGCCCGATTGCCCTCGCGACCTTGTCGAATGCCTCTCCCGCCGCGTCGTCCGCAGTCTTGCCGAGGATCTCGTACTCTCCGTAATCCTTCACCCGCACAAGATGAGTATGTCCTCCGGATACAACCAGGCAGCCGAACGGCGGCTCAAGGTCCGGATTCTCTATATAGTTCGCGCTGATATGTCCCTCTATGTGATGCACTCCGATGAAAGGAAGGTTCCTCGCCCAGGCGATTGCCTTCGCTTCGGCGACGCCCACAAGCAGCGCTCCAACAAGTCCCGGTCCATAGGTAACGGCAACGGCGTCGATCTCATCAAGACTCATACCCGCTTCGTCGAGCGCCTGCTGCACCACCTGGTTGATCCTCTCTATGTGCTTTCTTGACGCGATCTCCGGAACCACGCCGCCGTAGAGAGTGTGTATATCGATCTGTGACGATATGACATTGGAACGCACATCTCTCCCGTTAACCACAACAGAGGCCGCTGTCTCATCGCAGGAGCTCTCAATCGCGAGTATTCTGATCTCTTCATTCTGTGCCATATGCGTCCGCACCTGTCCCTTTTATTGATATGTTTCCGCGCTCAGTCTTCAAATCCCAGCTCACAGCTCATTCCGTCACGCCCGAACACCGTATTCTCAAAGATCTTCTTCACGTGGTCTTCGTACTCCTCCGGGTGAGTGAGAGAAGGGCTGTAATGAGTCAGCCACAATTCCTTCACTCCCGCGTCATGCGCTATGGCTGCCGCCTCGTCTATCATCATATGACGGTGCTCTTTCGCATTGGCGTACTTCTCCGGATCTCCGTACATTCCCTCGCAAATGAAAAGATCCGATCCCGACGCATTTTCGGGAATGGACGCCGTCGGCCTGGTATCAGTCACATACGTAAGCTTCAGGCCTTTCCTCTGTCCGCCGAGCACCATATCAGGAGTAAATGTCCTGCCGCTCTCGGGATCTGTCACCGTATTCCCCTTCTGCAGAGGATTCCACAGCTTCAGGGGAATACCCGCATCCTTGGCGCGCTGCGGGTCAAACTTCCCGGCCCGGTCAAGCATCAGAGTGTAACCATAGCAGACGACCCTGTGATTGACACGGAAAGCCTTCAGCCGGTACCCGTTCATGGAGAATTCCTGTTCGGGCTGCTCGATCTCGACGCACCGTACCTCAAACGGAAGCTCAGGGGCTATGACTCTCAGCGAATTCACGACTCTGCCCAGCCCCCTCGGACCAATGATAGTGAGCGGACTGGTGCGCTCGGCATTGCCCATAGTGAGCAGAAGTCCGGGCAGTCCCCCGATATGATCTCCATGAAAATGAGTAATGCATATCACATCAATCGGTTTGAAGCTCCACCCTTTTTTGCGAAGCGCGATCTGTGTTCCCTCACCGCAGTCGATAAGCAGGCTTGAGCCTCCGACCCTCGCAATCAGAGAGGTCAGGTGCCTCCATGGAAGCGGCATCATGCCCCCGCACCCAAGCAGACAGACATCAATCATATATGTATCTTATCCTTTCCGCAAAACAATATGCTGTTCCGGCACG
>DFHY01000018.1 GCA_002371345.1 Lachnospiraceae bacterium UBA3711 | reverse complement strand
TTCGACGCATACGAGAGAGGTCTTGTTATGGATGTGATCCGGGCTAGGATTCCTCTGGACCTTGATAAGGAGGCAGTGTTTAATTTCTGATGTTGAACATGGCCGTTTAACATAACAGTCTGAACGATTAATCCGGCACCCCTGCGCGGACGGGAAGGCTGCGGCGCAACGTTTACCAGATGCCGCGCGCTTTACCGGCACCCTTGCGCGGACGGGAAGGCTGAAGCATATGACACCGGCTATTTACAGGATTATCTGACATGATCAAGCAGCATTATACCGGCAGCTCAAGACGGGCTATGAATATCATATGGAACGCAGCTCAGGATTATGGCTGGGATTCTCCGTTCCTGGCATTTCACCAGAATGGTGATGCTGACGACTATATGAATATGGTTATCGGACTGTCGGCCAAGTGGCTTGATGCCGGGCGGATTACGGACTTTTTTGAACGCCTGGGTACAGGACCTACCATAGATGAAGCCTCGTCAGTGCTGTGGCTTGGCATCGAGAACTGCGTTTTCGGCAAGGAGACGCCGGAAAGGCCGTGTCTTGAGAACATGAGGAAGGCGCGCGCGGAAGAATTCTTCCGCGTCAGCGGTATGCTTTCCGAGCAGCAGATGTCATTCATGAGCATCAGGGCATATGATCAGGAGCTTATCAGGTGGAGCCGTGTGCTTGGGCGGAGAGTGTTTTCCGCAGGCTCCGGGGCAAAGGCGCTTGCGGACAAGCTGGAGTTTTCCCCGTCATGGGATACAGACGAGGTGCTTGAGCATATGCAACAGATCCTGAGGGAGAGCTTTCGCCTTTCTCTCAATGATGCTGCCGGGGCGGGCAGGGCAGGAAGAGGACTGCTTAAAGTCCTGACAGGAGCATTTTCCAAACATGCGGCGGGCAGCGAGGATCTTCTTGTTCTTCGCAGAGGAACCGGAAGCGGTGACGCGAAGAGAAGCGTACATATAACGCACAGCCTGAAGGTGATGCCCGACACGGCAAAGCTCAGGGAGAGCCGGTCATATATAGAAGCGTCATTCGGACCGTGTATGTACACGGAAGCTGAGATGAAGATCATAGAGGGGACGATTTGCAGGGAGAACGACGCATCCTGCAGGCTATGGTTCACAGATGTACCGGCGGCAGGCACGGCAATGGCAGAGAAGGCTGCTTCAGGCTCAGTGATGTCAGGGGAAGGCAGCTCAGGCTCAGTGATGTCAGGAGAAGGCAGCTCAGGCACAGCGATGTCAGGGGAAGTTGTCTCAGGCTTAGTGGTGTCCGGGGAAGATACCTCAGGCGCGCAGGTGGCTGAGTACACAGGACGTGAAAAAGACAAGCCGGGCAGATCTTCGTCTCATTCGAAGGAGATACTGAGGCTGAAGAGAGACCAGGCAGCACAGAGGAAGCGTAATGAGGAGTATCTTCAGGAAAACCGTTTCAGCGTCATGGAGAGCATACGCAATCTGAGCGCGCAGGCAGACACGATATTCCAGTCCTATCTTCGTTATCTTCCATCGCGTTCGAAGGCCGGCCGGCTGGACGGATCAAGTGCGTGGAGAGCCAGGACACTCAGGGATACGCGGATCTTTCTCACGGATTCTGATATCGATGAAGCGTCGGTATGTGTCGATCTGCTTCTGGACGCGTCGTCGTCCAGAATTAATTCCCAGGAAATGATAGCAGCTCAGGCACTGGTTATCTCCCGGAGCTTTGAGGAGTGCCATATTCCGGTGCGTGTAACGGCGTTCCGGTCGCTCAAGGGGTATACGGTCCTTCAGAGACTGAAGGAATTCGGAGACAGGCGCGGTGACGGAATCATGAAGTATTACGCCGGGGGCTGGAACAGGGACGCCATGTGCCTGAAGGCTATGGAGTATCTTATCGGGGAAGAACAGAAGAGCGGGAGTTTCATGACGAGGGTTCTTCTGGTGCTGACGGACGCAAGTCCGAATGACAGTACCCCGCTGCCGCCGAAGGAAGGCAGCCTGTTTCCCCGGGAGTATGAGGGAGATGAACCGGTACGTGACGCCGGAGAGGCTGTTCGCAGTCTGATATCAGACGGTGTTTATACAGGCGCTTTATTCTATGGGGCTTCATCGCATCTTGAGCAGGTTCATCAGATCTACTCCCAGCAGTATGTCCGGGTGAAAACGCTGAATCAGCTCCCTGACGCGGTCTGTGAGCTGCTCCGGAGAAGTCTGGCACAGGCACAGACAAGAAGCATGTAAAGCTGCCGCGGATGAAGCATGAGGCGGATACAGACCTGCCTCGGATGAAGCGTGATACAGATATAAAGCTGCCGCGGATGAGGTGCGGGACTGGATTATCTGTAACTTGGAGAGACTTGAATGGACAACCAGCACAACCTGCCGGAAGCATTTCTTGAAAACATGAAGAGGCTGCTGGCCGACGAATATGGAGCTTTCCTGAATTCATTTTCAGAAGGGCGTAAAAATGCGCTTCGTGTGAACCGGCTGAAGATGACGGCCGATGAGTTTGAAAAGGACGCTCCCTTTCCGGTCCGGAGAGTACCGTGGACTGAAAACGGATTCTATATAGATTACCGTGACCAGCCGGGGCAACACCCATGGTACAGAGCCGGTGTTTATTATCTTCAGGAGCCGAGCGCTATGGTCCCTGCCGCTGTTCTTCCGGTATCACCCGGAGACAGAGTTCTGGATCTGTGCGCCGCTCCGGGAGGCAAGGCTACAGAACTCGGAGCAAGGCTCGGGGGAGAGGGGGGGCTTGTTGCCAACGAGATATCTTCGTCAAGAGCCCGGGCTCTGGAGCGCAATATCGAGCTGTTCGGGATCAGAAACTGTGTAGTTTCCAATGAAACTCCGGCAAGGCTTCTCGAAAGGTTCCCGGAGTATTTCGACGGGGTGCTCGTGGACGCGCCATGCTCAGGCGAGGGGATGTTCCGCAAGGACTGCGAGGCTGCCAGGGCATGGTATCCGGATAAGGTCAGGGAATGCTCGGAGGTGCAGAAGGAGATAATACTTCAGGCGTCTGATATGCTCAGGCCAGGCGGATATATGGTCTACTCGACCTGCACATTCGAACCCGATGAGAATGAGCTGGTGATCGCGCATCTTCTCACTTGCAGGGACTGCATGGAGCTGGTTGAGATACCGTGCGGCGGTGGAAGAGAATCCTTCGCGCGCGCATTTTCCATGGAGGAGCTGGCAGGGAAGGGATATGATACTTCCGGTTATGCGCATGCTGACACCAGAGGCGCGGTCAGGATCTGGCCGCACAGATCAGGTGGTGAAGGGCACTTCATCGCGCTTCTTCGTAAGCGCGCGGGCGAGAAACATTCAGACAGGAAGAGGGCGGCTGATAAGCGCTCAGCGGATGGTTCGAAGAACATCGATATTTCAAGGGGCGATTATCAGCTGATTGCGCAGTTCGCTTCCAAATACGCGCCCGGGATTAATATCGATATAGACCGATGCGTTGTAAAGGATGGCAGAGTGTACCTCATGCCTGAGGACTGTCCCGATATTAAGGGACTGAAGTTCCTGCGGGCAGGACTGTATATAGGAGATCTGAAGAAGAAGCGGTTTGAGCCTTCTCAGGAGCTTGCGATGGCGCTTGAACCGTCACGGAAACTTGCGATGGCGTTTGGGCAGGAAGCAAAGCCGCTGTGTGAACCCGGGAATACACTCTGCCGCGCTGCGCTAAATGATGACTTGCCCGCAGATGACGGTGTCCGCGTATATATGTCTTCGGAAGACAAGAGGCTGCAGTCATTTCTCAGGGGCGAGACTGTCAGGCTGGAGACCGGCGGAGAGAACGGATGGCGTCTGGTGTGCGCCGACAGATGGCCGGTCGGATGGGGAAAGCTTATAAATGGGGTTCTGAAGAATCATATTCCGGCAGGATGGCGGAAAGGAGCTTAAAATGAAATCAATCAGGGAAGTTTTCAAGATCGGACGCGGCCCGTCAAGCTCCCACACAATGGGACCTGAGAAGGCTGCGCGAATATACAGGGAGGAGCATCCTGATGCCGGGGCCTACCGTGTCAGGCTCTACGGATCGCTCTGCAAGACCGGGAAAGGACATGGCACGGACAGGGTGCTCTACGAGACACTTGCTCCTGTCCCTACGGAAGTGATCTTCTGCAACGAAACGCCTGAGGGAGTCACGCACCCCAACACAATGGACTTCTGTGTGGTCAGAGACGGTCAGGAAACCGATGTTATGCGCGCTCTGTCTGTCGGAGGCGGCGACATCCGGATCGAAGGAAGGCCGGATGATACTTCCGGCGAGGATGTTTATCCTGAGAACTCTTTTGCGGAGGTTATTGAGTTTTGCCAGTTCCGCAGCCTTGACCTGGCGGAGTATGTGGAGCTGACGGAGGGAGATGAGATTCGCGGCTATCTGAGAACTGTATGGAAGCAGATGAAGAAGACGACCCGGGAGGGACTTGAGGCTGAAGGGCTTCTGCCCGGACCGCTCAAGGTTGAGAGGAAAGCGAAAAAACTCTTCGACTTTCATCCGGAGCATGATCATCCTCAGATCCGGGAATGCCGGCTTATATCGGCATACGCATTTGCTGTGAGTGAGCAGAACGCGGACTGCGGAACCGTGGTGACGGCTCCGACATGCGGCTCGTGCGGAGTGGTTCCTGCTGCTTTTCAGTATGTACAGAAGATCAGGAAGCTGACAGATGAGCAGATGATCTCAGGGCTTGAGGTAGCGGGGCTGTTCGGGACTCTGATCAAGAAAAATGCATCCGTCTCCGGAGCCGAGGCGGGATGTCAGGCAGAGATCGGGTCCGCCTGCGCTATGGCGGCGGCAGGGCTTGACTACCTGTTCGGCCTGTCGACGAACCAGATCCAATATGCGGCGGAGATCGCGCTGGAGCATCATCTGGGACTGACCTGCGATCCGATCCTCGGCATGGTACAGGTTCCGTGTATCGAGCGCAACGCTGTTGCCGCCATGCGCGCGATGAATGCCTGCAACCTCTCATACTTCCTGTCGGATACTCAGAGAATCTCTTTTGATATTGCTGTCAGGACTATGTACGAGACCGGTATAAGCATGAATAAGCGTTTCCTCGAGACGTCGGAGGGAGGCCTGGCGAAGATGTACGGGCGCAGAAACGAGCAGTGAAGCACAATCGGCTATAAGGGGTACAGTTCGTTGAAAGACCTGAAGGGAGGCTTTATATGTCACAGAGCATCGGGATCGTAGTCATGGGAGCGGTATTCGTCGATATCAAGGGATATCCCAACGCGCAGTATTTCCCGGGCGGAAGAAATGCCGGCCGTGTACTGCAGGTACACGGAGGGGTCAGCCGGAATGTGGCGGAGGACATAGCGAACGTGGAGCTGGAGCCGACATTTATCAGTGTTGTGGACCGCAGCGGAATAAGCACGGATGTGATTGACAAGCTGAACAGACACAGGGTCAATACTGATTACATCCGCCGTACCGATGACGGGCTCGGAACCTGGCTGGCTATATTTGACAACAACGGTGATGTCGTAGGGTCGATCTCCAAGAGACCTGACCTCAGCGAGATTCGTAATACCCTTGAGGAGCACGGGGACGAAATCTTCAGCCGGGCCGACAGTATAATCGTTGAGATAGATATGGATCCGCAGATCCTGAAGAAGGTTTTTTCACTTGCCGAAGCCTGGAACAAGGAGATATACGCGGTGGTCTCGAACATGTCGATCGCGATGGAGAGACGCGACCTTCTGAAGAAGACCGGGTGCATTGTCTGCAATGTGCAGGAGGCGGGAATACTTTTCTCAGAGAACTATGACGACATGAGCCCGGATGAACTGAGAGAGATTCTGACATGCAGGATAGCCTCGGCTCAGATCCCCCGGATGATTGTCACACTCGGAAGCCGCGGCGCGGTATACGCGCAGCAGGACGGTGAGTCGGGGTACTGCCCGGCTATCGAGACGGAGGTGATTGATACTACCGGGGCAGGCGACGCGTTTTTTGCCGGAGTCGCGATCGGACTGACATATGGAAAGAACCTGAGTGAAGCCTGCATGATCGGCACCAGGCTGGCGGCCTCCGTAATCGCTACGAAGGAAAATGTATGCCCGAGATTCCTTCCTGAGGAATTCGGGCTTGAGAGAAAGGGTTTGTCTTAATTACACAGCCCGTCCCACTCGCAGTCACCGCACACATCCCGGCGCTTTCCCGCGTCCAGGATATGAATCTGTACAAGATGGATAAATGAACTGAACGGGAGGATATCTCCTTCTTCAAGACCGCACAGAGAGAGCACTGCGCGGTCATATTTTATGATCTTTTCATTAGATATGCATGCACCGTTTTGATTGTTGGGACATGCGCCGCACACAGGATCAGGGCGAAGTGTCATCATGACATATGGGTCATTTTCGATGAGGTGCATCAGCAGCCGGCGCATGTTCTCAGTAAACTCTTCTGAGTAACCCTTCCCCCGGAAGAAGGAAAAGCACAGCCCATGATGCGGATGAAGCGGTACAGGGAATATCCTGTCCGATGGGTCAGCCTCTTCGCTGCGCTTTGGCCGGCATTTAGCGGACTTCCAGCGGACATCCGGAACATCTTTGCCTGTGGCAGGCAAGCCTGGCTCAACGTCAGGGCTTTCGGACATTACATCATTGCGTAATTGCATACAACTCTCCAGATTCGCCCACAGGCAGTTTTCGTCAATGAATATTGGCATACTTCCTGATCCTCGGTCCGATAAGCATGGCAATGGCGATCTTGATGAGATCCGGAATGATGAACGGGATCACGCACCAGCCGAGGACGGCCGCAAGTGAGACAGGGCCGTTCCCCCTGGTGTACACGACCATGAACCAGACCGTTCCGAAGGCGTAGCAGATAAGAAGTCCGATAAGCATGGAGACCAGCTGCACGCCCCAGCCGTTTCCGGCAAGCTTCTCAATGCCCCACATGGCAAGCGCTGAGAGTAGGAAACCGATGATATACCCGCCTGTATTGCCGAGCAGGATTCCTATTCCTCCTGTGAATCCGGCGAACACCGGAATGCCGACGGCACCCAGCAGGATGTATACGAGGACGCTGAGAGTCCCGCGCCTTCCGCCGAGGATCGACACCGCAAGGAAGACACCCATCGTCTGAAGGGTGAACGGAACTGTGGCAGGAATAGATATCCACGAACAGATCGCGATAAGAACGGCAAACAGCCCGACGTATACGATATCATAGGTAACGCTGCGGCTGCTCCTTGCCGCTCCTGCAGTTGATGAAGCCATATTGAACCTCCTGTGAATATGCAATGGCACTAACTGCCAATTATTTTGCGAATGACGCACTTACGAAACACTGATTTATATGCGCTTCGTAAGCTTTTACGTCTGCCTGCACCCCTGTCTGTCCGCAACACACGCAGCATTCGCACAACTGCTATTCGGAACATCTGACAAGACATTAAGTGCATAAAGCCTGAGTGAATGTATCACATGGACAATATAATGTCAACTGGGTTCGGTGATCAGGTTAACGTAATTCCCGATTCGGTGATTATGTTAACGTAATCTCGATTCCGCGATTATGTTAACGTAATCTCGATTCCGCGATTATGTTAACAAAATCAGATCCGAAATTCAGGTAAAAAAATATCTCACTGCCCCAGATCAATTCGCACCATTTTTTGCAGATGGACAGAGGTGTGCTGCCCACGATATTACATGTGTAGATGTCAGTCCTTAAGCCGAAGATGGATTTGTGCCTATGACAAACCATTCAGCAGGAACGAGACAGGATCCACCGCTTACGAAGACAAGGCGTCCGCGATATGAAGAAATCGTTCGCTGAATATCGCGGACGCCTATGTCGGAGTTAGCGGTTAGCCTGGCGAAGTGGGCTGTGGTTTGGAAGAGGCACAAACCATCAAGGCTGGGCAATCAGACTCTGCATTAGGCCATCAAGGCATAGGCAGCTGTTGAGAAACCCATCAATCGACAAAGAAGCCTGAATCATGTATCATTTACAGATAAAGAAAACCTGAATCAACACATATACAGCATCAGGAGGAATAGTTATGGCAAAAGTAATCTTACTGAACGGAAGCCCGCATCCGCACGGATGTACCATGACAGCTTTGGAGGAGATGATGAACGTCTTCAAGGAAGAGAACATCGAGACCGAGCTGATCCATATCGGAAACAAAGCTGTCCGGGGGTGTATTTCCTGCGGAGGATGTTCGAAACTAGGAAAATGCGTATTCGATGACGATCCTGTAAATGAGGTCGCTGAAAAGTTCGGGAGCGCAGACGGCCTTGTGGTGGGAAGCCCTGTTTACTACGGATCGCCGAACGGAACCGTCCTGTCATTTATGGACAGACTGTTCTACAGCACATCCTATTCAAAGCATATGAAGGTCGGCGCCGCGGTTGTCAGCTGCCGCAGAGGAGGGAACACTGCGAGCTTCGATGTGCTGAACAAATACTTTACGATAAGTGCCATGCCTGTGGCATCAAGCACCTACTGGAACCAGGT
>DFHY01000078.1 GCA_002371345.1 Lachnospiraceae bacterium UBA3711 | reverse complement strand
GCGATATGCTTGCCGAGGGGCGGATTAATTGGTAAAATAAACGGATGGCTGAATCAGCCTGAACTTATCAACCTTCAGGGAAGGAGGCACCCGTATGGCAGGCAGGCAGATTATTACTATCGGAAGAGAGTTTGGAAGCGGCGGACACGAAGTTGGCAGAAGACTTGCCGCAGAGCTTGGCCTTAAGCTGTATGACAAGGAACTGCTGAAGATGATGGCCCAGCAGAGCAATATCTGTGAGCAGGTTCTGGAAGATTATGACGAGAAGAACTCAGGAAGTCTCCTCTATTCCATCATGATGGATGTGTATCCTTCCATGAACTATGTCGGGAATACTCTTCAGCGCCAGATATACCAGACCCAGTACGATACGATCAGAAAGATCGGAGAAAAGGGCGGCTGCGTGATCGTCGGAAGAGGAGCCGATTACATCCTGCGGGACATGTCTCATCTGACAAGCGTGTTCATCCACGCGTCCGACGAGTTCAGGATCGCCAGGATCATGGAATATGAGCATGTAAATGCCCAGAAGGCGAAGGACATAATCACGAAGGCGGACAAGAAGAGGGCGTCGTACTATAACTTCCAGACTGAGAAGAAGTGGGGAAACGTTTCCTCATATAATCTTTCGCTTGACGCGAGCGATATCGGAATCGACGGCTGCGTAAGCGTGATACGGCGCTACCTGGAAATAAAGGACTGAAACTGAGAGCGGGTTAATAATATGAATGAGAACAACCATAACAACGGAAATGGAAGCGGCGGGAACCGGAACCGCAATCATTCCTCTATCCTGATCTTCCTGGTGGTGACTCTGGTTACTCTGGTGCTGATGAGCTTTTTCAACCGGATGATGAATGATTCCACCTCCATGGAGATTTCCTACGACCAGTTCCTTGATCTCCTTGAGCAGAATCTGGTTGAATCTGTCACTCTCGATTCGGACAAGCTGACGGTCGTTACGAAGAAGCAGAATCTGGCGAGCCAGGGAATCGAGATGACCTACTATACCGGGCGGATCCCTGACCCGGATATTGTGGAACGCCTGGATAAGGCAAACGTGGAATTTAAGCAGGAGATACCTGACAACACCACCAGCCTGATACTGAATGTCATACTCAGCTTCGCCCCGCTGATCCTGATCTGGATCCTGATGGGAGTCGTGCTGCGCAGAATGTCCGGATCAGGCGGTATGATGGGCGTCGGGAAGAGCCGCGCGAAGATGTACATGCAGTCTGAGACCGGAGTTACATTCAAGGATGTAGCCGGACAGGACGAGGCAAAGGAATCTCTGCAGGAGACTGTCGAGTTCCTCGAACATCCCGAGAAGTACGCGCAGATCGGCGCGAAGCTGCCCAAGGGGTGCCTTCTTGTAGGTCCTCCAGGAACCGGAAAAACCCTTCTTGCGAAAGCAGTAGCAGGAGAGGCGCATGTACCGTTCTTCTCACTGACCGGTTCCGACTTCGTCGAGATGTTTGTCGGCGTCGGCGCAAGCCGTGTGAGGGACCTGTTTGACGAGGCCAAGAAGAACGCTCCGTGCATCATCTTCATCGATGAGATCGACGCCATCGGCAAGAGCCGCAATTCCGGCGCTTACGGAGGAAACGACGAGAGAGAGCAGACGCTGAACCAGCTGCTGTCAGAGATGGACGGATTCGATACGTCCAAGGGTCTGCTGATAATTGCAGCCACTAACCGTCCCGAGGTTCTTGATCCGGCGCTGCTGCGTCCCGGCCGCTTTGACAGGAGAGTTACCGTAGAGAAGCCCGACCTTCAGGGACGTATCGATGTGCTTAAGGTTCATTCCAAGAACGTGCATATGGACGAGACCGTCGACCTGAAGGAGATTGCCCTGGCAACCTCAGGAGCCGTAGGATCGGATCTCGCTAACATGATCAACGAAGCCGCGATTCTTGCGGTCAAGAATAACCGTACAGCGGTGAATCAGAAGGATCTGCTGGAGGCCGTTGAGGTCGTTCTGGTAGGAAAGGAGAAGAAAAACCGTATTCTCTCGCAGGAGGAAAGACGCATAGTTTCCTATCACGAGGTAGGACACGCGCTGGTCTCCGCGCTTCAGAAGGACTCCGAGCCGGTGCAGAAGATCACAATTGTGCCAAGGACCATGGGCGCTCTGGGTTATGTCATGAACGTGCCCGAGGAGGAGAAGTACCTCAACACCGAGAAAGAGATCCGCGCCATGCTCGTCGAGTTTGTGGCCGGCCGGGCGGCCGAGGAGATCGTATTCAATACGGTGACGACCGGCGCCGCCAACGATATAGAGAAGGCGACGAAGGTCGCAAGAGCTATGGTGACGCAGTACGGTATGTCAGAGAGATTCGGCCTGGCTCAGCTGGAGGCTCCGGCCGCGCAGTTCCTGGATGACGGAAGAGTCGTCATGAACTGCTCCGACGCGACGGCGGCCCAGGTAGACCAGGAGGTCATCAAGATACTGAAGCAGTCCTATGACCAGGCCAAGAAGATCCTCTCCGAGCACAGGAAGGCCATGGATGAGATCGCTGCGTTCCTGATCGAGAAAGAAACGATCACCGGAAGCGAGTTCATGGAGATCCTCCACAGGGTCGAAGGAACTGACGCCGTCAAGAAGCAGCGCGAAGGACGCATTCAGGAGCGCCAGAGGATCATCACCCGTGCGGAGCTGAGGGCAGACGCTGCCGCGGCAGACACAGAGGCGTCCTCAGTTGAACCTGCAGGGCAGGCACAGGAGGATACAGCGGCGTTCGCAGCGGAGCCTGCTGAGCAGTCACAGGAAGACACAGCGGCGTCAGAGCAGCCGGAGGGCAGTGTACAGGAAGCAGCCCGGGACATTCCGGGAGCAGATACAGCTGCCGGGAGAGGTGAAACACCGGAGCAGCAGTAAACACAATACAGCTGCCGGGGCAGCGAGGCCGCGGTGCAGCAGTAAAAATAACAGGACAGGAAGGTATGATACTGATACGTTGGATCAGAAATCTTATAGAGTTATTCAGAACACACCGGTGGGTGTGGTGGATTCTCGTGTATACAGCCATATATATGGCCAGCTTCCAGATCATGGAGAACGCGAGACATGTGCATTATCATGTGATTCATACATGGATTGATGAGCAGATCCCGTTCTGTGAGTACTTTGTTATTCCGTACATTCTGTGGTTCGGGCTTAATGTCTGGGTAGTCGCGTGGTTTGTCCTGAAGGCGGAAAGGTACGAGTATTACAGGCTGATCACGGCCCTGATGCTGGGAATGACGGCGTTTCTGGTCGTTTCGGTCGTATATCCGAACAGGCTTGAGCTGCGCCCTGAACATGTGGATACGACCAATATCTGCGGGCGCCTTGTCGCCATGCTGTACGGAACGGATACTCCGACAAATGTCCTGCCGAGCATTCATGTATACAACACGGTGGTTCTGTGCCATGCCGTGAACACAAACGCCAGGCTGCGGCGCAGGAAGCTCTTGATTCTGTCCTTGAATACTCTGGGCGTGCTGATAATTCTGTCCACGATGTTCCTGAAGCAGCACTCTGTGATTGACGTCTCACTCGGACTGGTGATGGGCATGCTGATGCAGATAATCAGCGACCGGATCTTCGAGACGGAGGAGGAGAGATCTTTCTCAAAGGAGACTGTGCTGACGAGGTCAGCTTCTTCACGCAGAACAGCAGGGTGATACCAGGTATCTGCAATAGACGGACTGCCGCAGTTAAACAGGAAGATGTGCACATCTGATGTTTAATGCGGCAGCCTTTTTCGCATCTGCCGGGCGCTGCGGTTAGTTTACGCGCGGCGGAATACTATATACGGAGCGTGCGCGATGAATCAGGATTTTGACCTGCAGGAAGAGCTTAAGAAGCTGCCTCACAAGAGCGGCGTATATATCATGCACGGCAGGAGCGACGAGATCCTGTATGTCGGCAAGGCCGTCAATCTGAACAGGCGTGTTCACCAGTATTTTGTAAAGAAGATAGGCAGAGGCCCGAAGATCGAGCACATGGTTAACCGGATCGCCTGGTTTGAGTATATTGTGACGGATTCAGAGCTTGAAGCTCTGGTACTGGAGAACAACCTGATCAAGGAAAACCGTCCGAAGTACAATACGCTGCTTAAGGACGACAAGACGTATCCCTATATCAAGGTGACGATACACGAAGACTACCCGCGGGTTCTGTTCACGAGGAAGATGAAGAAGGACGGGTCACAGTACTTCGGGCCGTTCAAAAGCGCGTTCGCGGTGAAAGAAACCATAGAGCTGCTGCGCAAGCTGTACCATGTCAGAGACTGCACACGCGTCCTGCCGCGCGATATAGGGCTGGAACGTCCCTGCCTGAACTATCAGATCGGGCAGTGCGATGCTCCGTGTCAGGGCAAGATATCCAAAGATGAGTACCGCTCGAACATAGACAAGGCCGTGGACTTCCTGTCAGGAAACTATCGCTCTGTTGTCAGGATGCTCGAGGAGCGCATGAAGGCTGCCAGTGAGGAGATGGATTATGAGACGGCCGCGAAGATGCGTGATCTGATGCAGAACGTGATCAGTGTGACACAGAAGCAGAAGATGGAGAACGAAGACGGAGAGGACAGGGATATCCTGGCGCTCGCCATCGACGGAAATGACGCGGCGGTGCAGGTCTTCTACGTGCGCGGAGGGAAGCTGATCGGAAGAGAGCACAGCTTCCTGCGAATAGGCGACGCGGACGCCGCCATGCTCCGGGCTGACGAGGCTGATGCAGGCGCGGACGCCGCCATGCCCAAGGCAGACGAGGCTGATGCAGACGCGGACGCCGCCATGCTCCGGGCGGATGAGGCTGACAGAGAAGCGGAGCCGGGTGCCGGAACCGCCGGCGCCGAGGATGCGAAGCGGGGGGCACATGACAATGAGAGCAGTGTCAGATCGTCGGTTCTGTCCACCTTCGTGCGTCAGTTCTACGCGTCGGCTGTATTTCTTCCGAGGGAGATACTGCTGGAGTGCAGTATTGACGATCAGAAGCTGATAGAGGAGTGGCTCAGCTCCAGGCGCGGGAGCCGCGTATATCTCAAAGTTCCAAGGCGGGGGACGCACAGCCGTCTTGTGAAGATGGCTCACGAAAACGCCAAGATCGCGCTGAAGATGGATCGCGAGAGGATCCGCCTGGAGGAAGGAAGGACGATCGGCGCAATGCAGGAGATAGCGTCACTCCTCGGAATAGGGCATTTGTCGAGGATGGAGGCCTATGATATCTCCAACACATCGGGCGTGGAATCTGTCGGCTCAATGGTTGTATTTGAAAAAGGAAAACCTAAACGGAGCGACTACAGAAAATTCCGCATCCTGAGCGTTGAGGGGCCAAATGACTACGCGTCACTGAAAGAGGTTATCGGACGCCGGCTCAGGCACGGAATCGATGAGGCCAGAGAACTCGAGGAGCGGAGACTGAAGAGAGAGGAGGGCTCATTCAGCGTATTTCCGGATCTGATCATGATGGACGGCGGACGGGGGCAGGTAAATGTGGCTGAGGAGGTATGCAGAGAGCTCGGCCTTGATATACCGGTCTGCGGTATGGTGAAGGACGATTATCACCGCACCAGAGGACTTTACTATCATAACGTAGAGCTTCCCATCGACCCCCGCTCCGAGGGATTTAAGCTTATCACGAGAGTCCAGGATGAAGCCCACCGCTTCGCGATCGAGTACCACCGCTCATTGAGGGGCAAGGCGCAAACCCACTCAGTACTTGACGAGATAGAGGGAATAGGTCCCGCGAGACGCAAGGCGCTGCTCCGCTCGTTCGGTTCACTGGAGGCAATAAGAGACGCGGATGAGGATAAGCTGTCGCATGCTCCGTCAATGAATGCCGCAAGCGCGCGTAAAGTATATGAGTTCTTCCATCCTGCCTCGACAAAGTGATGCTTTGGTGTTAATTTATTGAGAGGGAAACACTTGTTATAGCATTATGGTGATGACATTGGTCTATACAGTGTTTTCCTTGATCCTGTTCATCAGGGAGGGCATAAGATGAATACACAATCAAGCGTCCCGATTGAAAAGCTGGCTCAGAAGATGGAGCTGGAGATCCGTACTGAGTCTGTGAGCCTTGAGGGAAAGATGCTCACGACTACCGAAGTGAACCGGTCTGCTCTTCAGCTGACCGGCTACTTTGATTACTTTGACGCGGACCGCCTCCAGGTCATAGGTTATGTTGAGTATACATATCTTAATACTCTGTCGAGGGAGCGCAAGCATTTTATCTATGACAAGCTTCTGGCGTCCAAGATCCCGGCGATAGTCTACACTACGCGGACGATTCCGGATGACGATATGCTGGAGCTTGCTCAGAAGTATGATGTACCGATATTCACGACAGACCGCGAGACCAGCGCATTTGTGGCAGAGGTCATCCGCTGGCTGAATGTTGAGCTTGCCCCGTGTATCACTATACACGGCGTTCTGGTGGATGTGTACGGCGAGGGCGTGCTGATCATGGGAGAGAGCGGCATAGGAAAGAGCGAGGCCGCGCTTGAGCTGATCAAGAGAGGGCACAGGCTGATAACGGATGACGTCGTGGAGATCCGCAAGGTGTCCGATCACTCGCTGGTCGGGACAGCTCCCGACATAACGAGACATTTCATAGAGCTTCGCGGAATCGGAATCATTAATGTCAAAACCCTGTTCGGAGCGGCGGCGGTCATGGATACCACCAATATAGATCTGGTAATCAAGCTGGAAGAATGGGATAAAGACAAGGAATACGACAGGCTCGGGCTTCAGGAGGAGTACACTGAGTTTCTCGGAAACAAGGTTATCTGCCATTCCCTGCCGATCAGGCCGGGAAGAAACCTGGCGGTGATCGTCGAATCGGCCGCGGTCAATCACAGGCAGAAAAAGATGGGGTACAATGCCGCGCAGGAGCTGTATGACAGGGTTCAGCAGGGCATTCAGGAGAACATGGCAAAACACAAGAAAGAATAGAGCGGAAGGGTGCGGGAGAATGAAAAAGTATTGTTTTGGAATCGATGTCGGCGGTACTACAGTCAAGTGCGGTCTCTTCAATACGGATGGAAGCCTTCTGGAGAAATGGGAGATCCCGACGCGTACTGAGGACAACGGAATCAACATCCTGCCTGACATAGCGCAGGCGATTTCGAAGAAGATTGAGGAGCGTGGACTGACTAAAAATGAGATCGAGGGTATCGGACTGGATATCCCGGGACCGGTCGATGAGAAGGGGGTCTGCACTCTGGCTGTCAACCTGCACTGGGGAACCGTCAATATCGTCAGGGAGATGGAGAAGATGACAGGCATCCGCACCAGGGCTCTGAATGACGCGAATGCCGCAGCCCTCGGCGAGTGCTGGAAGGGCGGAGGAGCCGGTCACAAGAACCTGATCATGGTTACTCTCGGCACCGGAATAGGCGGGGGCGTCGTTGTTGAGGGCAAGGTCATCGCCGGAACCCACGGTTCAGGCGGCGAGATCGGCCACGTGCATGTGACGGAAGAACTGACAGAACCGTGCAACTGCGGGAATGTAGGATGCCTTGAACAGGTCGCCTCAGCTACCGGTATAGTCCGCATCGCGAAGATGCAGCTCGAGAAGGATACGGAGACACCGAGCGTACTGCGCGGGAAGAAACTGAGCGCGAAGGCTGTCTGGGACGCGGTTAAGGAAGGCGATGAGGTCGCGGACACCATCGCTGAGAAGTTCGGGCTGTATCTCGGCCGGGCTCTTGCGGCGTTTGCCTGTGTGACTGATCCGGAGATCTACGTCATAGGCGGCGGCGTATCAAAGGCCGGTCCTGTAATCCTCGATTACGTGCAGAAGTATTACAGACAGTACGCTTTCCCCGGCTGCAAGGACGCGGCGTTTGCCCTCGCTACGCTCGGAAATGACGCCGGCATATACGGAGCGGCCAAGATGGTTTTGTAACATGGCATGATGTAAAGGTCAAAACTGGCGGACGGAGCTGAAGGATAAAGGAAATAAAAAACAGGAAGGAAGTACAAAGATGAGAAAGCGCAATAAGAAGCAGCAGATGATAGCGATAATAATCGTAGTGATCCTCGTGGCAGCGATGCTGTTCTCCCTGATTCCGGCTTTTCTGCTGTAAAGGAACGATAAGGTGAAGAGAAAGAATATCCTGCGCCTGCTGCTTGGTACAGCGGCGCTTACAGTGACGCTCTGCTCAACGGCGTACTGTGCCAGGCCGGTCGCTTCATCCTCTGATACCACTCTGGCAAACGGAGTATTCGTGGAGGGAGTAGACCTTTCAGGAATGACGCCGGATCAGGCAAGGGAGGCACTGAAAGCCAAGGCTGACTCCCTGGCGTCCACTCCTGTGAATCTGACATTCGGCGATAACCTGATCTCTTCGTCACTGGCGGACTTCGGGTATACGTGCACGAATCTGGATATCGTCGACTCGCTGGTTCCGATAGGAAAGAGCGGGAATATCGTTGAGCGCTACAAGGAGCAGAAGGACCTTGAGAATAATACCGCCCAGTATTCGCTGGACTTTACGGTAGACTATTCCAAGGTCAGGTCATTTGTCGAGAACTGCAGTACATATAATACCGATCCGGTTGAGGGAGAACTTCTGATCGGGGATGACGGGTATCCGTACGTACAGGGCGGAACGAGCGGACGTACACTCAATACTGAAGCGTCGGCCGAAGCGGTAAAGAACGCGATCGAATCATGGACGGGCGGGGATATTGCCGTCAATCTGGTCTATGATGAGGTAAAACCTGAGGTCACTTATGAGACACTGTCCCTCGTTAAGGATGTCCTCGGAACGGCTACGACGGATTACTCGGCGTCATCGGGCAACCGCGCTGTCAATGTAGAGAACGGGTGCTCGCTGATCAACGGAACGATGCTGTGGCCCGGAGACGAGTTTTCCGTCACAGATAAGGTGACGCCGTTCTCCGCTGAAAACGGGTATATGCCTGCTCCTACATATGAGGAGAACCGGACTGTCGATTCATACGGCGGAGGCATATGTCAGGTTTCCACAACGCTGTACAACGCGGCGCTGAAGGCGGAGATGGATATCACAGCCAGATCGAACCATACCATGATGGTCAACTATGTCGAGCCGTCCAAGGACGCGGCTATAGCGGAAGGCGTCATGGACATGCGGTTCGTCAACAACACTGACGCTCCGATATATATTCAGGGCGGGTGCTACGGTGGACAGATCACATTTGTAATATACGGACACGAGACAAGGCCTTCCAACCGGACGATAGAGTTTGAGAGCAGGATACTTGCGACGATGGAGCCGTCAGGATATTCGCTGTATCCGGACGCGACTCAGGCGGTGGGCTATATCGCGCAGACACAGTCGCCGCACACAGGGTATCAGGCGCAGCTCTGGAAGCACATCTATACAGACGGCGTCGAGACGGATGAGGTTCTTGTTAACGAAAGCTATTACCAGTCGGTCGGTACAATATACTCTGTAGGCGTAATGACCGGCAACGCGTCGGTGCAGCAGGCTCTGTACGGAGCTATCGGCTCAAACAATCTGGACGCCGTGCAGCAGATAATAAAAACCGGAACAGCGCCGGCCGCGCAGAATCAGGGCCAGACCAATACAGCCGGGGATGTGGATGACCCTGTTCAGGGACAGGATCAGAATGCTGTGACGATTGTGAACTGACAGCACGATACAGTAATGAAACGCAGTCCGAGGCGAGGAGTGCAGTAAGATTATAAGGAGAATAATTCAGTATGAGAGAAAGAATCCTTACACTGCTTGAGCGCAATTCGAGGATGACGGCGGAGGAGATCGCCGTTCTGCTGGGGTCAAGCAGCGAGGTGATCGCGAATGAGATCAAGAAGATGGAGCAGGAAAACATCATCTGCGGCTACAACACGCTTATCGACTGGGATAAGGCGGGATCTGACGCGGTCACGGCGCTGATCGAGGTGAGGGTAACTCCCCAGAGAGGCCAGGGCTTTGACAATATAGCGGAGCGCATCTACAACTATCCGGAGGTGCAGTCAGTCTATCTGATCTCCGGTGCGTATGATTTGCTCGTTATCCTGGAGGGAAAGACTCTGAAGGAGGTATCCGAATTCGTCTCGAGCAAGCTCTCGACACTGGACACTGTTCTCTCTACGGCTACACATTTCATCCTCAAGAAGTACAAGGATGACGGGATCATCTTCGAGCGGAAGAAGAAGGATGAGAGGATGTCGATCACTCCGTAACACATGAACTATAGCATCCGGCTGGAGGCTTTTTAAGTCAGCATCATAGGCATGCTGACGCTGGAATATTTGGAGAATATCAGATGAAAGAGATGTCCGGAAGAGTAAGACTCTCGGATAAGGCGGCCGGTATCAAGCCGTCGGGGATAAGGAAGTTTTTCGATATCGTCGCCGAGATGGATGATGTGGTGTCACTCGGCGTGGGTGAGCCCGATTTCGATACGCCGTGGGCGGTGCGGGATGAGGGTATCTATACTCTTGAACGCGGCAAGACCTTCTATACATCGAACGCCGGCCTTATGGAGCTTCGCAGAGAGATAACAAAGTTTCTGAAGAAAAGACTTGGCGTCAGGTACGATCCTGTTCATGAATGCCTGGTTACGGTGGGCGGCTCTGAGGCGATAGATCTTGCTTTCCGTGCCCTGCTCAATCCGGGCGACGAGGTACTGATACCGGAGCCGTGCTATGTATCATATGTTCCCTGCGCGATCCTCGCGGACGGAGTGCCTGTCACGATCCCTCTTCAGGAGAAGAATGAATTCCGTCTGACGGCACAGGAGCTTGAGGAGCATATAACCGGGAAGACAAAGATCCTGGTGCTCCCGTTCCCGAACAATCCTACAGGGGCAGTCATGCGCAGGGAGGATCTTGAGGCGGTCGCGAAGGTCTGTCTTGAGCATGACCTGTATGTGGTGTCTGATGAGATCTATTCAGAGCTGACATACACGGGAGAGGATCATGTCTCTATCGTTCAGATCCCCGGCATGCAGGAGAGGACTATCCTTATCAACGGCTTCTCCAAGGCATTTGCCATGACCGGCTGGAGGCTCGGATATTGCTGCGGATCGGAGGAGATCCTGTCGGTTATGACCAAGATCCATCAGTTCGCGATCATGTGCGCGCCGACCAACAGCCAGTACGCGGCGACGGTCGCGCTTCGTGACTGCTACGGTGAGGTCGAGAAGATGAGGGA
>DFHY01000121.1:7517-12185 GCA_002371345.1 Lachnospiraceae bacterium UBA3711 | reverse complement strand
GTACGCACTTCGGAACGATAACAAATGTCATGTCCTCTGCCGCGTGAGCAACCATCACTCCGCCGATCATCGTCGCTGCCATGGCAGCTGCCGCCGCGATTCCCATAACTCTTTTCTTCATGTTTTTCCCTCCTTTAACTTTTGCTTCTGTGCTCCGGCCGGGCGCCGGCCGGACTGTTAGCCACAGTGTAGCGGAGGATATCCGGACGTTCAATGCGGGGATTTTTAGAATTTGGGGGAGTTTATTAAGATTTTGTAATAATCCAGCACCCCCTGAAATTGATATATATCCAGGACGACAAGCCTGCTTGTCGGACGGATTATATCAATTTCAGGAGGCGGACAAGCGGCGCAGCCGCTCTGGCCGCCCACAGCGAAGAATGCGAAGCATTCTGAGCGGGGGGTGCTGGATAGTTATAAGATTTGATAAATCCAGGAGGCGGACAAGCGGCGCAGCCGCTCTGGCTTAGGAAAACCTCAGTACATCGTCGGAGATATCCTCCGTATACTCTTCTCTTGACATGATGAGAATGACGCAGGCACCTCTGTCTGCCAGCTTGCGGATATATGACCTGACTATGGAGACCCCGTAGAGATCGCATCTCTCAAACGGCTCCAGCATAACCATAACCTTGGGATTGTACAGATACCACCGCTCCAGGGTCACTGCGATGCGGCTGTTGACGTCGCTCTCCTTCACAGGTGCCGACATCTCTCCCTCTATGGCGGTATCAGGATCCACCGCATGAGCAAGGCGTCCCGATGAGAAAAGGTAGTCTGAGAATGATATCTTTCTGATGGACGGAAGCACCAGATTCTCTCCGACGCTCATGTATCCGAACAGTTCCTCGCGGCTTCCCAGATGCATGACTGAGACTACCCTGCTCTCCACGAACTTCAGATACTCGTCTGATCTCATCTGCCGGTTTCCGATTACACAGTAGGTCTGTTCATCCATCTCCCGCCCCGACAGGCTCATGAACAGGCTGACGCGCAGCTTCTCATTCAGGGCGAGCAGGGCGGTTACGCCGGAACTCAGAAAAGATATATCAAGAAGCGGTCCGTTCTGCCGGACCAGGCTGCTGCCCTTGATCTGTTTCAGGGCGTATCCGTCACACGAGAAGCTCCTCATCCGGTAGAGGATATCACCTCTCTGCTCCGCACGCTCATTTCCATAGCCTCCGTGAACGGCAGTAAGCTGTGTCTCATAGCTTCGCCTTGAATCCGTCATCGGGCCGAGCATGTAGGCCTCAAGCTGCTGGCCGGACGCTATCTCCGTCTTCTTGCATTTCTTTACGATCTTCCCGTCGCGGAAGATGACATAGTGATCCGCAAGCGCGGCTGATACCGCGCTGGAGTTTACATTGATGATAACAGTAAGATGCCTCTTCTTCGCCGTCATCCGCAGCGTTGACGCCAAATCCTGTATATCCTCCTCCGGAAGCCCCTCAAGCTCGTCCTCCACCACCAGGACGCGGGCGTTCAGCATACAGGCTCTCGCGATCTCCGCAAGGCGCATCTCCTTCTCCGACAGTTCCCGGAGTGTCCGCCTGACGTCAAGCCGCAGTCCCAGAGAGTCCGCCATATCCTGCGCCTTCTGAAGCAGCGCCTTCTTCTGGCGGCCCATCAGGATCCAGCCTGATCCTGTAAGCGCGATATACTCCGCGCAGGTCCATCCCCTGAGGGCGTGGCTCCTTGGCGCTATCCGGTATATCTTCTCCTCAAGCGCTCTCTGCGTCAGGATTCTCTCAGAGTCAATAAAAAGCCCCAGCTCTTCCACATTGCAGGGGCTCCTGAGAGTCAGAAACTTCACCAGGGCGTCCTTTCCGGAGAAAGACAGCCCTCTGAACGCCGTGCATTCTCCCTCGAAGAGTATCATGCTGACCCAGTGATACCGCCGGCGTTCCTGGTAAGGCATATTCAGATTCTGTATCCTGAGTATCTCCTTCTTCATTTTCTCCGGACCTCTCGCGGCCTCTTCTCAGTCAGCAGGATCCCCCGCGCATCCGGCTTTCCGCCGGAAGATCTGCCGCAAAGCTGCATGCATGCGCGTTAATCGCCGGCCGAAGCGTCATCCTGCCGGAATCAGTATCTCAACATCTGTTCCCTGGCCCGGCGTGCTGTATACGTTTACTCCATAACCCTCTCCGTACAGAAGCCTCAGCCTGCGGTCAATGTTCGGAAGCGCGATGCCGGTGCGGTGCGTTCCGCTCTGAGGTTCAAGCAGCTTCACATCATCAGAATGAATACGCTCGTTCAGCCGCTCCAGTTCGTCCTCCGGGATTCCCTTCCCGTTGTCCGAGATCATCAGGATAAGGTTTTTCTCCGTCAGGAGGATCTCTATGGTAACCTTTCCGCTCTCGTCCATGTCCTCAAGGCCGTGAAAGATCGCGTTCTCAACGACCGGCTGTATGATCAGACGGGGAACCATGCATTCATACGCCGCTTCATCCTCCTCATCGATCACGGTCTCCAGGGAGAACCGGTTGTTAAAGCGGTACCGCTGTATCAGCATATAATTGTTGATGTTCGCCAGTTCGTCTCTCAGCGTCACCATCGTTCCCTTGCCGCTGATGCTGTACCGGAAAAATGCTCCCAGCGCCTCGGTCATGCTGGCAATCTCTTCGTTGTCGTCAAGAAGCGCCTGGCCTCTGATTGTCTCAAGGGTGTTGTAGAGGAAATGCGGATTGATCTGGCTCTGCAGGGCTGTCAGCTCTGTCTGCTTGTCGAAGATCTCCGCGGCGCTCTTGCGCACTCCCTCATCAGAGTATCTTCCGATAAGCGTCTCCAGCCTCGCGAGAAGACGTTCCTTCTTTGCCAGCTCGTGAAGCCGGCTCATCGACGTCTCCTTCTCCTGGCTCAGCGTATCGATCAAACGGTCAAGCCTGACGACAGGCTTCAGAATGCCAAGAACGGCATAGACGAGCAGCACGCACTCTATTGCCAGCGCCGCCGCCAGGATAAGTCTGAAGTCCGTTCCAAGCAGGGCAAGCACTGCGCAAAGAGCCGTAAGGGCAGCCTCACCGGCCAGAAACAGCTGGAACCGCTCAATCAGCTTCATACCGTTAATCTCCCGACATATCTCTGCATCAGCTGTGAAGCCGGCGGTACAGAGCCGGTTTTACGCCTACATATTTTGTGAAGCTCTGACTGATGCCGGCTGTCACGATAGCCGACCCTGTCCCCGATCGCTGCTATGGTCTCATTTGTAGTGCGGAGAAGTTCCTTTGCTCTGTCCATCCGGACCTTCTTCAGGTAAGAGCTGACATTCATCTGGGTCTCTTTCTTGAACAGGACACTGAAGTAGACAGGGTTCAGGTCGGCCAGCGCCGCCAGATCCTCGAGTACTATTTTCTCGCCATAATGCTCGTCCATGTAAGCCTTGGCCACACGCACGGGCTTGGTCGATTCACTCTTGGCCGCCTCCTGCATGATCGTCAGGCACCGTGAGTATTCTCCGGCCAGATAATCACGCAGGGCTTTCACCCTGTTGAAATGCTGGCAGCGTATCCATGTCCTCCTGCGGTTTGAAGCCATCTCTCCGGCCTCGATCTCCATCCAGTCGTAGAGAAATCCCAGAAGCTCATACGCGATCTCATAGAATCCCGACGGATCCCTTTTCTGCTCGGCATAGTCGTCAAACAGCTGCCTGACCATGCGGGATGCCTCGTCCGGCCTTCTGGCTTCCATTATATTCTGAAGTTCCTGCACCGCCCCTCTCACAGGACTCACATACGGCGGCAGGTCCTTCAGGACATCGGCGTAGATCAGACGCCCGCTGCCAAGACTGATACGGTTGCCGACAGCCCGGTTCGCCTCCCTGATGGATACGCGTGTCTCGGAGAAATGCTCCTTCTCCATTCCGATTCCGATAGTAGCCTCATACTGCTCGAATCTCAGAAGATATTCCTTGATCTGCGACAGGATCTCGCTGACCGCTGTCCTGATCTCACGCGAATGCTCGGCGTGATAGTTGAACAGGCAGTATATATGGAGCGCTTCTTTCTCACAGCACAGAACCTCCTGCGCGCAGCCTCCCAGGCTCTTCTCCACGATGGATATTATCCTGGCCGCAATCTGCTGCTCCTCCTTGCGGCTTGACTCCTCAGGATGCTGGCTGTCAAGCTTTATGTCGATCCCGCGGAAAAGCTCGCCGGTCAGTTCAACCGGAAATGATCCGTCGCCGGTGAGTTCTTCAAGTTCTCCGCTCTCCTCCTGTTCTATGATGTTTCTCAGAAAGTCACGCCGGATAATCTGACGGCTCTTCTTCACGTCCATCTCCAGCTTCTGCTTCTCGGACACCTCTCTCTTCTTGTCGTCCAGAGTGCCTACGATCCTGCGCAGAGCCTCGTTCAGTTCATTTCCGTTAATCGGCTTCAGTATGTATCCGTCCACATCATACTGCAGGGCACGGTGCGCGTACTCGAACTCCTTGTACCCGCTCATAACGATAAAGCGTATGTCCGGGTATTTGCTCCTGACCATCCCGATAAGGTCAAGCCCGTTGATCTTCGGCATCCTTATATCTGTAATCACAATATCCGGCTGGCTGGCCATGATCATGTCATATGCGTCCTTGCCGTTCCCGGCAATCCCATCGCATACAAGCTGCAGCTCGTCAAAATGAATGAGCTTCCGTATCAGCTGCCCGATACGGACCTCATCCTC
>DFHY01000121.1:0-7365 GCA_002371345.1 Lachnospiraceae bacterium UBA3711 | reverse complement strand
CGCTCAGCGCCCCACAATCCTGCCTGTAATCGTCAGCTTAATCATAGCAAGCAGAATAAAATATAGTCAACGTCAAAATACTTTTGACGTTGACTACAGAGCCTCCGGCCGGATGAGCGCATAAGAAGCTTATGCGCGGCGGCCATTCTTCTGCTTTTTCTTCTTTCTGCGCTTCCTTATCAGGAAAATCACGGCAAGGCACGCGGCGGCAATGATAATCAGTATGACGGCGATCATGCCCCTCGCGTCCTTATTCTGCTCGATAGATTCGTAGTAGGCAAATGACCCTCCGTTCTTCATATTGAACACGATATAGCTTCCGTCCTTCGTGTACGCTGTTTCCGTCAGTGTCCCGTCATCTGACGTCGTGAACAGTCTTCCTCCGCTCTGCAGCCGGACCCGTGCCTTGAGATCCTGGCCGTAGTCATTTACGGTCAGTGTCTTAGCGTCCAGGAGCGGCCCGGTAAGCCTGTCTGTGATGACGCGTTTTATCTCTTGTCCTGCCTGTGCCAGGGCGCTTCTGTCGGACTCCGTCTCAGTCTCGTCTCCAGGCTTATCTGCCGCCTCCGTACCGCGGATCCTGTCCTCTATTATGCTGGTTATTGACTCCGTGGATACGGGGCTTTCCTCCGGAACATAATTCACGGCGGTCAGCTCCTGGCCTTCGTAGAAGGTTCCCTCGACCAGATAGTCGGGTACGTCTCCGCCCGCGGCAAGTGTTGTCGTCGCCCTGTGATATGATCCCGTCACACTCTGGCTGCTGAAAATGTGCTCCGTGTCAAAGTCATCCCATACCCAGTAGTCGCTGCCCCTGTTCGGAACCTCGGGAAGGCTCTCAAGGCTTCCCCCGAACGGAACCCTGACCTGTCTGTATTCCTCGCCATCCACGATGAAAGTTACGGTGCAGGTGCTGCCTGTACCGGAGATATCAATGCTGTCTGTGTCGGACGGTATCCCGCCGCCGCTGGTCCCCGCTTCAGATGAAGCAGTGCCGGCGGTGTTCTGTGTGTCAGATGAAGATGCGGTGCCGGTTCCCTGTGCGCCGGATGCCGCTGAGGCGTCATCTCTCACGGCGCTCACCGGGCGTGCGGAATCAGCGTATCCGACATTGTCGATGCCGCCCACCCCGTAGTCAACATACTGGCATCCGGTCACGGTTCCGTCAGCCCATCCGGCTACGGCTCCGTAATACTCGGTGCTGTCGCCGATATAGCTGTATGATACACAGCTGCTGATCGCATTGCCCTCACCGGCGATTCCTCCGACATAAGCTCCTCCTGATACCAGGCTTCCCGCGCAGCAGTCTGTAATCGTTCCCTGCGACTTTCCGCAGATACCGCCGCAGAAGTCGCCGTCCTGAACCCGGACCGCTCCTGTGTTCGTGCAGTCAGTGATGATGCCGAACTCCATATTCCCGCAGATGCCGCCGGCAGATTCCTTCTTCGCGGTTACAGCCCCCTGGTTGACGCATCTGCGCTCAGAGGCAAATATCGTGTATCTCGCATTCTTCAGCAGGTATTTTGAGACATCCAGTACACCCTCAGCATCGATCTTGTTTTCAAAACCGATACATCCGGTTATTCCGCCTATGTTGGTATCCCCGTTTATCTCACCCGTATTCCTGCAGCTATCCACTGACGCTGAATCGCTCTTATACGGATCCTGATCTGAAATATCAGTCTCCGTGTACGTCTCATCCAGTGAGATGTTCTGTGTCAGGTCAAAGAAAGTCTCTATGATCCTGTCGAGCTGGTCCGTCACGGCGTCTATATCCTTCGCCGCGTCTTTACTGAGGTTATGGACACTGTCCGCAATAGGCGTTACGGACGACGCCAGACCCTGGAAGTTTTCGTAAAATGACCCCGTGTCCGGCGCTTTGATCTGCAGCTCCTTCATGATCTGCGCCGCGTTTGACAACGCCGCGGCGTCCAGAATGGAGGAAGAATCCGTCAGAATCCTGCTGAGCAGATTGCGCAGCCTGGAAGTATCAGGAAGACCGCCGCCGACGTCAACCTGAACGTCTGAGGTCTTGGCCGATCCGGCAATATCCTTGTCGCCCACCGCTACACTTTTCTCTATATCAGAGCTGTATCCGAACACCTCCTGGCCGTCTGATCCGCTCTCTTCCACGATGAGTTCATCATCGCCGGCCCCGGTCATGTCAGAATCCTGATAGACTACATTGTCGGAAAGCGTATCAGCGCCATAGTCCGGTTCCGCCTCAGCCGGGTAATCATCCGCGCTTAAGGCCGGCTCCTGAACAGAAGACGCGTCCGGGGCCGCATCCCCCGACGGTTCGTCGGCAGCGTCGAACAGCTCAGGGGCATAATCCTCATCAGGTACAATCTCCCCGTCGCCTGAGTTGTCGGAGATCACACCCCCGTCCCCGGAAATGACAGCCGGAATGTCCGCCGAATATTCTCCCGCGTCGGCAGCCGGAGATTCAGACGGGCCGGCGTCAAAGATTCCTCCATTGGGAAGCGCCGCCCCCTGTATACCATCCTGAATTCTCTGAGCGCCCGATGATATACTCTGCCCTATGCTCTGCTCGCGGCTGTTCAGATAGTCGTCAAGCTTCTTCCACCAGTCACTCTCCCTCGCGTCGAGCACCGAATTCAGATCCGTCTCCCTGTTTCCCTTAACATTAACATACACAGGAATACTGAAAAAATCCGTTTCTGATACGACCTGGGCAAGCTCCTTCAGCGCATCGCCCGCAGCCTGCGCGTTGTTCTCGTCAAATGCCGCGTCAAGCTGGTCTGTCAGCTGATTGATGGCTGCCGATGTCTTCTCTGCATCATCCCCGACCTCGTCTGTAATTCCCTGCAGATCGCTGATGGTGTTCTTCGCGAACCCGGACGCGGTCTCTATGTCGTCACGGATATCCGCGGTCGAATCCGACAGGTCTCCCGCCAGCGTATCAATAAGATCATTCAGATGAATCAGCTGATCCTTCAGATCCTGTACCTGGCTGCGTGAGTACTCCCAGATACTCTCAGGCTCCAGCTGCCCGGCGATTCCGCCGACATCCTTTCTTCCGGCCACAGCTCCGCTGTTGGTTGAGTTGACGATAAAGCCGGTCGAGCGTCCGGCGATTCCGCCGACGTTATATCCTGTGTGGGCATACCCGACCGTACCCCTGCCGAGGCACTCGCTGATCATGCCCGTCGAATATCCCGCAATTCCTCCGATATCCATGATATCGACGAAATCCTCGGCGCTGACTGTAGATACATCAAACGAAGACAGGTTCGTAAGGTTAGACGCGATGCTGCTCTTGGTCTGCTCATCAGTCTCTATATATTCGGTATTGACCTCTCCGTCATTAGTGCAGCCTACAATACTGCCGTCATTCTCTCCGGCGATGCCGCCTGCCCTGTGCTGGGCGATAACTTTGCCGTAGAAGATACATCCGCTGACTGTACCGTCGGACGCGTTGATCCCGGCGATGCCGCCGGCGTCTTCCGACGCGCGGATACTTCCGTTAAATGTGCAGTTTTTTATAGTTCCCTCGTTATGGCCGGCAATTCCGCCAAGGCCGGCGGCGTCCTTGCCGGGCTCTATCCTGCCCTCGACATTCAGGTCGCGTATCAGGGCGCCCTTGCCGACATACCTGAACAGTCCCTGTGTCGAGCCGCCAGAGCGGATTGCAAGCGAGCGGATCGTATGGCCATGTCCGTCAAACACTCCCGAGAAGTAAGGAATCGGGACAAATGTTCTCCCCACAAGACTGATATCCTTCGTCAGGACTACCTCGAGGTTCACCGAATTCTCGTCAACCAGGCACATTTTCGCCAGTTCATCGAGATCGTCCGCGTCAGAGACCGTAAACTTCTCCGTGGATGACGCCATGATCCAGCCTGCCGGAAGAATACTGAGCACAAGCGTCACCGCCACAGCCAGTGAGAGAAGCTTTCTCAGAGAAAGCATTATTCTGTTTCTCATTGCCTTACCTCCTCTCCGCTCTTCTCAGAATATACGTCATCCTGAACCTCAGCTGTCCCGGGCGCTTCCGCCGGTATCTCGGCTGTCTGTACCGCTTCCGCAGATATCTCAGGTATCTTTGGCGCTTCCGCCGGTATATCTCCGGCCGGATCCGGCACTGCCGCGTCTTCCTGCCCGTCGTCATCACCCTTGGGAAGACTCAGCTTAAATGACGTCTTATCGATCAGCCTGTCGAGAAGAAGGATGAACTGCGGCAGGACCGTCATAACAAGAACCACGGATATGGCTGCGCCTCTTCCTACGGCAAGCCCGATATGGCTTACGTATACATCGCTGACTCTAAGGCCGATCATGAAGCCCGCCATCGTCAGTATTGATCCGGAGGTGATAACCGTGGCAAAGCCCTCGTCAACCGCGGCGATCATCGCCTCTCTCTTTCCGGTTTCCTTCTTCAGCGACTGGTAGCGGTTCATTATTACAATGGCGTAGTCGATCGTCGCGCCCATCTGAATTGCCGAGACTATCATATCAGTGACAAAGGAAGCGATCAGTCCCTGGAAATACGGGAATGTGAAGTTGATCCATATGCTTCCCTGGATCACAAAAGCAAGCAGCGCCGCGCCGGCTAAGGTCCGGAACGTGAACAGCAGAATGATAAATATGAACGCGATGGTCAGCAGGCTGATCTTCTTGGAGTCGCCCGTGTAGGAATCAGCCAGATCCCTGGCGCTCGTGATCTCACCCACAACAAGCACATTTCCGTCGCCGTAGTATTTCTCGGCCTCGGAGCGTATCGCGTCAGTAAGAGCCAGGCTTACCTCGCCCTCAACCGGAACGTCCGCGTTGAATATCAGGCGGTCGTAGTTCTCGCCGCGAAGCTGCATAGTTCCCCTGTGCAGCTCCTCCCGCAGATCCTGGATCTGCTGTGCCTTATCCCTGTCAAGATTGACCATCCCCTGGTCGATCTTCTCAAACAGGTACTCAAACATATTGAGGAGGATCACGCGGTATTCATCGGCATTTCCGAAGAAGACCTGGTATTCCTCGTTCTTGATGCCGTATCCCTCAAACAGCAGCAGCGAGGTCTCGTAGTCAAGATCCAGCAGCTCCGCGAACATCTGCGGAGTGAACGGATCCGTCAGGACGTGTCCGCCGCCGACATCGATATTCGCAAGACCGGTCGCGGTCCTCACATGATCCATGCCTGACACGGTATTCAGTATGGCCTTCTCATTCTCATATTCGCCGGAAGGCACTATCACGGCGATCACATTTGAATCGGCGAAGGTATCCCTGATTCTGTGCATGGCCTCCCGGCTCTCGGAATACACTATCTCCGTGATGGACGTATCGGAGAACGCGTACTCCGTCTTCCTCGAATAGTAGATCGCGAACGGCAGTATGATAATAAATACCCATACAAAGCAGTACTTCGCCCTGGTAAGGAACTTTCCCCACGGTCGTATGCTCGGAATCAGGTTGCGGTGCGTCGTCCGCCTGAGCTGTCTCGGAAACAGCATGATCAGTCCCGGCATCAGCAGGAACACGGTTATAAGGCTGCACACGATTCCCTTTGTCAGGACGATGCCCATATCGTATCCAAGCCTGAACTGCATCATCGTCAGCGCGATAAGACCGGAGATCGTTGTGAGCGATGAGGACGATATCTCAAGGATCGCCTTTGACAGCGCTTCAATCAGCGCTTCCTTGACCCTGGGATTCTTCGCCACCTCGTCCTGATAGCGGTGAATGAATATGATCGCGTAGTCGATCGCCAGAACCAGCTGCAGTATGACCGCAATGGAGTTCGTGATGGATGAGATCTCGCCCAGCCAGTAGTTGGTTCCCATATTCATGAGAGCCGCCACCGCGAATACTATTCCGAATATAACGACCTCAAAATAGCTTCTCGATGTAAAGAGCAGAACCCCGACTATGACAAGCGCGGCGATCAGAAGGACTCCGACCATCTCCTTGGCGAGCTCAGCGGAGAAATCATAGCCGATCTCTGAGGAGATGTAGGTGTCATAATCCTTCAGCCGCTCTTTGATGTGGTCCATCTCCGCCTCCACATCAGGGTCGTCCGTCTCCCCGTCGAATGAGATGGAGAGCAGCGCGGACGAATCTGTAAAATGTGCCGGCGAATCGTCAAAATCCACGCTCGCGACGTGCTCATAGCCCCGGATCTCATCAGCGAGGTCCTCCGCGATCTGGCACGTGATGTTCGAGATCATGACGTCGGCGGTCCCGTAAGTCAGGAACTCATCCTCCATGATCGTCAGACCCTTGCGTGTCTCCGTCGTATCAGGCAGGAAAGCGGTCAGGTCGTCGTTGACCTTCACCTTTCCTATTGAAAGCACGCAGTACACACAGACCACCGCGAACACGGCGAGGATCACAAACCTCGCGTTTACAATGCCGGTCGCGACCAGCTTCATCGGATCCGGCTTCCCGCCCTCGTTATTGTTCTTTTTCAACAGTGACATAGTCCTCACACCTGCTTATATAAATAATAATGATGGTAACTTTTGTAACTATGATGTTGTAATCAGTTCATTATAGTCCTTTGGTTTTGCAAGTCAACCGTCTGTATCACATCTTCAGGGCAATCGCCTGATGCCGCATTACAGTCTTCGGAATTGTCTCCCCAACGCAGCCCCAGCCCGCCGCCGAACTAACCGCTAACTCCGACCAGGAGCCTGGGGCTGTTTAAGCGGCAGGAGGCTGCCCGGCACAATGAAAAAGCCCCGCCGCTCTGCGATCGGGACTTTTTGCTTTCTGGAGGGAGTGCCGGCCAGCTGCCTGGCCGGCAAGAGTATGAAAAGTAGTTTGTGGTTTGTCTGCTTTACGATTACTAAGATACCGGCAATCTGTGTAAAAAATATGCTCAGAATATGACCAAATCGTGAACTTTTCAGATGGTTACCGTCAGTACATTGCATCCCAGCAGGTTCTGATATTCCACCTTCTTGGAGATCTTATATACAAGCCGTATGCCGACATTGTGCGCCTTGTCCTCCGGCTCAAGCAGCAGCTCACGCTTCGAGGGATCAAACGGCAGGCAGTCGTCCCGCATACGCAGTATGACATCAGTTTCTTATGCGCGGCCTGCGCATAGCACGCGAATGACAGGCTGACGACGGCAAGCGGCATGCATATCGGAAGCATCCTGAAGCCCATGACAGTCATGTCATATATCGGATCCGAGGGATCCCTGTAGAACATCCTCGTAAGCGGCACCGAGGCGGCTCTGAAGAAAAGCCTTGCCAGAAGATGGAAATCCGACGATGACCTGACTGCTTTTGATTTTCTGTTTTTCATGGAATCCCCCTGTTTATCAGTTGATTCACTGCTTCATAACTATTAGCTCTTACATTATCATTATACAAATGCCGCTTCAAAACTCAATGCCGTAAAACT
>DFHY01000103.1 GCA_002371345.1 Lachnospiraceae bacterium UBA3711 | reverse complement strand
GCTGGTCGAAGTCGACATTGTCAGATTTCATCTTCAGCAGCAATCCCGCGATTCCTCTCCAGCTCTCACCAGAATAAGCCGCCAATGTCGGAACACTGCTGCGGACCTCGTCCGATCTCAGGAACCCTCCAATGGACATTACCATTCCGCCTATCATAATGCTCAGAAGAATCGAGGTGATCCCTGTGATCAGCCCGCCCTTTCCGGACCGGCCTGAGGTTGCGCGCATAGATGAGACTCCAAGAAAGATGCCTATGCCGGCCATTATGACTGCAGGTATAACCGCGAACATTCCGAACAGAAATCCAAACACTAAAGTTACCGCTATGCTGAGGATAGAAAGCAGCAGCGCTATTCCACTGTGCGGCTTCTTCCCCGGCTCAGTATACGTATAATCCATTTTACCTCACCTCCGAAGACAAAGTCTGAGCCTTAGTCTCATCTTTTCCGCGGCAGACGCCTGAATACCATCGGCCACACACAGACGGCAAACAGTCCCGGGAAGAAGAATCTCACCACGTAGCCTATACAGGCCTCTCCAAACAGAGCCTGCACCGGGATCTTCATCACAATAAGGAGAACGCCGAACAATCCGAGTCCCGCTGCGCATTTCAGAATCTGAGCCCACCAGACGGCCTCTGTATCGAACCGCACATACCGTCTCTCGATCAGATTTCCGACAGCTATAGCCAGAGCGCTTCCGGTGAAGATTCCGACAGACTTCAGCATATCATGCATATTCTCCGGATCCGGTATTCCCTTCCACGGGCCAAACTCAAACATCAGCTCCACGAACAGCAGAATCAGTCCGCCCGTCCCGAAGAGTGCCGGTATGAAGTTCGCCCTGTCTCCAAACTTTCTGAATAGAAATGACATGAATGACAGAACTGCGATCCCGCAAATGAATCCGGCCAGCACATCGGTGGGATAATGCGCCCCGAGATACATTCTTGAGAATATGACCAGCGCGATCATCACAACGCAGATGATCCGGACTATCCTGTTCCTGAACAGGACCGCCAGCGATCCGAACAGCGAGGTCGAATTCTGCGAGTGGCCGCTCGGGAATGAATTTCCCGCAGCTGTAGATCTGGCGCCTTCAACTATCTTGAAGTCAGGATACTTTACAAAAGGCCTCGGGACGCTGAAAAACATCTTCAGAGTCTGGCACAGCCCTGCTCCGAATACAATATTCGCCAGAACAAAAAATCCTTTCTTCCTGCTCACACACCAGTAGATCACAAACGCGGCTATAACAGACACCACCTCGGCTCCCAAATGGGAGATTACGATAAACAGGCAGTCGAGAAAAGGATTTCTTATACTCTCAAGCGCTCTTAGTACTGTCATATTCATCTTGATCTCATTTTCTTTCTGATTTCATTTTGATATAATAACTATACTTATAACCGGAGGATCATATCGCATGCCGCTTCTGCCGTACTCAGAGGCTCCCGGTGAGCTTCTCAAACTGTTCAACGCCGAAAAAGAATCAATACTTGCCCGTTATTACGAACCGGAGCCCGGGCTGTTTATCGCGGAAAGCGCCAAGGTCACTATACGTGCGTTTGAAGCCGGATATGAGATCATATCCATGCTGATCGAGGATTCACAGATCAACAGGGAGGCCAGGCAGCTCTTCACAATGTTTCCCGATATACCTGCATACCACGCTCCGACGGCGAAGTATCTGGAGATCTCGGGCTATCCCATGACCCGGGGAGTGCTGTCCCTTTTCCGGAGGAAAACGCGCTCACGCCCGGCTTCAGTCAGCCCTGGCGGCAGCTCTCTGCCCATACTTCCGGACACATTCAGCAGAATAGCCGTCCTTGAGGAGGTGGGAAACCCGGCGAATATCGGCTCGGTATTCCGCAATGCCGCAGCCCTCGGCGTCGACGCCGTTCTGCTGTCAAAGGGCTGCTGTGATCCTCTCTCCCGCAGATGTCTGAGAGTCAGCATGGGATGTGTCTTCCAGGTTCCCTGGTATATGACAGGTCTGTCCGGAGATAAGATCTGCGAGGGTATGAAAGCGCAGGGAATCCGAACCGCGGCGATGGCGCTCTCAGGCAATTCAATCTCTGTCGCTGATCCGGCCCTCAAGGATGTGCGCCGTCTCGCCGTGATCCTCGGAAATGAAGGAAACGGCCTGCGCAGCGAGACCATTGAAGCCTGCGACGATGTCGTTCTCATCCCAATGGCCGAAGGTGTGGATTCCCTGAATGTGGCTGCCGCCAGCGCGGTCGCTTTCTGGGAGCTTCGTCACCCGTACAGATGAAACAGCTTAACTCCTGCTTTCGCCGCCTTGTACACAGGAGTCTCCAGAGCCCGGCGCGCGTTCTTAAGCTCCTGCCGGATCTGTATATGCTGCGGACAGTGGCTCTCGCACTTGCCGCATTCGATGCACTGTGAAGCGGAAGCGCTGTCCTTTCGCATCGCGGTAGTCATCAGGTATTCCCGTCTCCCGGCAGCTTTTCCCTCGCTGCTGATACGGTTATATGCAGAAAATGTGCCTGGTATATCTACTCCTCTCGGACATGGCATGCAGTAATGGCAGCCTGTACATCCCACCTTCATGTTCGCGTTTATGACAGACGCCACCTCGTTGAGCATGTCCCTGTCTTCATCAGCCAGAACGCCAGGAATGCCATGCCTGGCTGTCCTGATGTTCTCCTTCAGCATATCCATTGAGTTCATGCCGGACAGGACCACAGTGACCTCCTTCTGGTCCCAGAGCCAGAGAAAAGCCCACTGCGCGGGACTGTGATGTGCGCTGTGATTTTTGAATATCCTTACCGCGTCCTTCGGAAGCTTCGACGCCAGCTTGCCGCCGCGCAGCGGCTCCATGATAACTACCGGAATCCCCTTGCTGTGAGCGTACTCAAGCCCCTCTCTGCCGGCCTGTGAATGCTCGTCCATGTAGTTGTACTGAATCTGGCAGAAGTCCCAGTCATATGCATCTATGACCCTGCAGAACATATCGCTGTTACCGTGATATGAGAATCCGACCTGCCGTATCTGCCCGGAAGCCTTCTTCTCCTCAAGCCACTCTTCTATCCCAAGCTTCTGAAGCTTCTCCCACGCTCCGATATCATTCATCATATGCATAAGATAGTAATCTATATAACTCGTGCGCAGCCTGCGAAGATGCTCGTCGAAGTATTTATCCAGCGCCTCGCCCGACCGGATCATGTAGTGAGGCAGCTTGGTAGCGATATTGACCTTCTCCCGGATATGGTTCTTCTCAAATATCTCTCCGATGGTCTCCTCACTGCCCGGATAGATATATGCCGTATCGTAATAATTGATTCCTGACTCATAGGCACGAAGCAGCAGTTCTTCTGTTGCCGCCTTGTCTATCTTTCCGTTTACCCTGGGAAACCGCATACACCCAAACCCAAGACATGACAGCTTGTTTCCATACTTATCCTCTCTGTATCGCATACATGATCCTCCGTATTATGCTGCCGGGGTCAGATATTCCTCCGCCCCGGCTATGATGCAGGAGGCAGGTGTTTCCTCCTCACCAGTTATTATGCCAGGGCCGGATGAACCATTCGCCCAGGCTACGATGTACTGTATCAGCAGATGTTCCTGATCCTGCCTATCGATACGAAGCCGTTCAGGATCGCGTGGAAATCCGTCCCCTCTATGGCCTCGTCCCTGATCTTACCCCGCACCGTATATCTCACTCCTCCGCCGTCAAGCTCCTCCACCGGATCATAGCTGTCTTCATATACGACCTCGTTCGACATAACTCTGTCCCTGAGAACGCCGCGGCATTCTGACAGTCTGCACCCAGGGAAATTGACATTCCACACCTGGTTGAGACCCGGATCAGCATCGATAAGCTCGCTCAGCACCATATCGAGATATTCATCCGTCACCTCATGACATGAACCATCATTTTCCGACAGCGCGATCCCCCTTATACCCTGAAACTCAGCTTCAAATGCCGCTGCCACCGTAGCCGAATACTGGATGTCAGTAGCGACATTATAACCGCTGTTAATCCCTGACAGAACCACATCCGGAGGATAAGGTATAGCGCCGCGTGACGCCAGCCTGACACAGTCAGCCGGCGTCCCGGTGCATGAATATGCTTTCACTCCCTCCACTTCAAAGCTTACCGGGATAACGTCCAGCGGTCTGTCCAGAGTTATTGTGTGCGACCAGACGCTTCTCTGTCCATCCGGAGCAATCACCCATACACTACCGAACCGGACGGCTGCTCTTGCAAGACGGACAATCCCGTCAGAGTGTATCCCGTCGTCATTGGTTATAAGGATATTTTTTGCCATACTGTGAATAACCCGTCAAGCCGATTACAAATAGCTGCTGCATTCCGCCTGTAAGACAATCTGTTCCGTTCCGGCGCCGCAGCGGCCGGCGCGCGGAAGAATACTACTGTCATTTCCTTGCCATGACACGTTTTGTCTGCCGTATTGCGCCCGCCGGACATACAAGTGAACACAGCTGGCAGCCTACACATCTCTTCCCATGCAGTGTCACTTTACGCGTCTGCTCATCAAACCCGATCGCCTGATGGCCGCCGTCGCGGCAGCTTATATAGCAGCGCCCGCATCCGATGCATTTATCCCTGTCAAATGAAGGAAAGACCATCGTATAGCGGTCGATCATGTCATTTTCGACCAGAGTATCAAGAGCGCCTCCGGTTATCTCACTGACGGATCTGTAATTGCGCTGAGCCATGTACACCTTAAGTCCGGACAGCAGATCGTCAATAATCCTGTATCCGTACTCCATCACGCTTGTCGTTACCTGCAGGCTTCCGGCGCCGAGCAGCAGGAACTCCACCGCGTCCCTCCATGTCACAATACCGCCCATCGCACTGATGTGGTACCCTTTGAGTTTATCGCACAGGGCGAGCTCGGCTACCTGCCTGAGAGCGATCGGCTTTACAGCCCTCCCCGAATATCCTCCGATCATAGAGTGGCCGTGTACCGACGGGAGGCTTACCAGAGTATCTATATTGACTCCTGTTATTGATTTGATCGTATTTATAGCGGATATTCCATCCGCTCCTCCTTCGACGGACGCGATCGCGGGCTCAGTGATATGAGTGATGTTCGGTGTCATCTTGGCAAGAACCGGAACCGAAGTCCCCCGCTTAGCCGCCTCCGTGAAACGTCTGACCAGCTCAGGCTTCTGTCCTATATCCGATCCTGTCTCACGTTCCTCCATATTCGGACAGGAAAAATTGCATTCGATCACATCAGCGCCTGCCTCTGTAACCAGGCGTGCGATAGATTCCCACTCCTCCTCGTTTCTTCCCATGATCGAGGCTATAATTATCTTTGTCGGATAGTTCTGCTTGAGCTTCCGGATGATCTCCATGTTCTCCTCAACCGTATGATCAGAGAGCTGCTCGATATTCTTGAAGCCGTACCAGTCACCTCTGGCGCTGCGCACAGCCGAGAACCTCGGTGACGCTTCCTGTATCTTGATTCTGGATATCGTCTTGTAAGACACTCCCGCCCATCCCATCTCGAACGCTCTGGCGCACATCTCATAGCTGCTCGCCACAACTGACGACGACAGAAGGAAGGGATTCTCAAGCTTCACTCCGCAGATATCGCATGACAGGTCTATGCTGTCCGCGCCTTCCGTGCCCTCAAGTCTGGCTTTTTGTTCTTTGAGACCGCACAGAATATCCCCTATAGCAACTCCTGCGGGACAGCAGCGCTCCGCTTCAACAGTCCATGACGCGTCATAATCGTCAGGAAGAAGGCTTGCGGCTGTCTCTGCATTGTCAAACTTCAAAGCCCTCAGGATGCGTCCCGGGTCGCAGCCTGTACACGCGCGGCTGCACGGAGCGTCATGACACAGTATACATGACTCAGGCCCGCTGCCTGACTTAAGTCTGTTCATCTCCACCGACATACAAGTCCTCCTTCCTCTGAGTTAATCCCATATATTCTATTGATGTTGGGGTCAAAAGTACCTTTTGCCCCATCTATGATGCACGTATTGCTTCGTTGCTTCGCAACTCCCGCACTCTGTCTCCTTATATTAAAAGATAGCATTACATGCTGTAATTTGCAAAGCATTCACGCAAAAGGACCATAAAAATCGTTTCCGGGCGGTACAGGGATCTGTAACTTCAATTCTTCCCGGATACATTTGCGCCATGCTTCATGCGAAGCATGGCGCAAAACATTGACAGAAGGACTGTCAGTCATCTTTTTCAGCAGAACGAGCGGAGCAGCTCCATAATACGACGGTTATACGGGGAGGCCTCCAGCAGCGCTTCGGGCACGACGCTCTCACCCTGCGCGCCGGCCTTGTACCAGCTCATGATCCGTGAGATCAGAACCTCAGTGTCCTCATTGAGAACGCTTTCGATCTCGGGGGTAATCCTGGACGCGTCCTCCGGCGGGAGAAACAGCGGCTCATCCGACTGGAAAAGCTTGGGGTAATTATCCTCGATGTACATGAGCATCTCAAATTCGCGCTCTACCACCTCCGGGTCATCGTGAACCATGTAGATGCAGCCCGTCTCGGTCTCCAGATCTACAGTCTCATGCAGCATATCGGTTCTGCCCGCGTTTTCCACCCAGCCGGAATAGAAGCTCTTCATGCCCAGCAGGATCGGGACGATCCCCGAAGAGGAAATAGGCTGGTCACAGGATGCCGAAAAGTCCTTGACATAGCCCTTGCGCAGGGGCTTGTAGGGCCGCTGCAGGAACTTACGGTGGTACTCCTTGTCCAGCATGCTGTTCAGGATAACCTCAGTTTCATGGTAGCCGAATACCTTGTCGAGAAATCCCGAAGGCGCGCTGCTGCCCATGACGCGGCAGTTTGCCTCGATGAGAACGGGACCATTCTTGTCGATCATGTACTCCCCGTGGACCGGGCCATCGGTGATCCCGAGGGCACAGACGGCCTTGAGCGCATAGTCGATCAGCTCCTTTTCCTCATTGGTCGGGTCATTGACGGACCCGTCCCCTCTGTAAATGATCGCGCCCGACGGGGTGCGCTTTTTGTAATACTTGAAGACTGAGGTGAGGGCGGGGATGCCTTCGCGGCTGATGGTATTGACGATATACTCCGTGCCGAAGATCCGCTCCTGCAGAAGAAAGCGGGTGTCCGTGACGAACGTGATATTGGCGGCACTGCGCTCCTCCTCGAAGGCTGCCTTCAGCTCATCCCTTCCGTGAACCAAATGCACACCCACTGAGAATGCGCCGCGGTCGTGTTTGAGAACCACGTCCTCTATTCCCGTCTCCTCAAGGAACTTCAGGCAATCCTCCCAGCTTTTGACCTCCGCGCCGCGGATGTAACGCAACCCAGCTTTTTTGAGGCACTGGTGCATGGCGCTCTTCTGAGTCATGTTGGCGATGTTTGCGTACGGGGTACCCGTCATGCCGAGATCGTCCGCCAGATGTGTGCCGATGACGACGCCCGGCTCCGCGCCCGCGATGACCAGCAGCGGGTCGAGTTCCCTGATCATCCTGAGTGTCACGGCATAATCCGGATCCTCTTTCAGAATAGTGATGGGATACTTTATGTGTGAATACTTGATTCTGCGCTCCTCATCCAGCATCTTCTTCAGGTAGCCGTCAGGAAGATAGGCCTCAAGGATCACGGGCTCATAGCCAATGGCGCGTATATCCTCCAGATAATTGAACGCGGTGGACGTGGCCTCTGCCACAACGATTTTATTCTTCATAGATACCTCCTGTAGTAAGACTTGTGGAATTCAGGCCGAATATGTATTCGTGTTTAATCTGAAACAGCTTTGTCAGCACCATCTCGTTGGCCGAAAGCCTCTCCCTCTCGGGCCTGACGGGATAGAAGGGCTTGCCGGGACTGCGGCAGGTGATAATCGTGCTGTGCCGGTTCTCGCTGATCATGATGTCGACGGTGGTGTCCTTACCACAGCTTTCGTGGATATAAGTACAGATCTCCTCCACTGCAAGGCAGGTACGATTGATCAGCTTCATGTCACTTATATACGAGCCAAGACCCTCCTCCACGGTAGTTTCCAGCTCCGTTATGTCTCCATGTACAGTAATGCTGTACAGAGCCTTGAGTGGATTGCTCTCATCCAGCAGCAGGATCGGCGAATAGCGTCCTTTGAACTTGCGGTAGATATAGAAGTTAACGCACAACACCAACAGCAGGATCAGAGCAATACTGACCGGGAAGGCCGCGATCAGGCCCCTGCCGCCGCAGAACCGGTACAGGCAATAGCCCACGACCGGGATTGATACCGCCTTGTCCAATACGCCGAGAACGGCGGCATAGGCGCTCCTGTCGATGGTATTGTACAGATCCCGAAGCGTCAGCAGCAAGCCTCGGAGGGGATAATACAGAACATAGACAGGCGTGAGCTGAGCGATCAACCGCAGTGAACCCGCATCATTGATGTTGAATGCAGATGCAATGGGCTGGGAAAACAGCGCAAAGCACAACGCCAGCACCGAGCTGACCAGCAAGACCCCTGCAGCGACGTTACGCGTCAGGGTGCGGATGCCGAAGTAGTCACCCTCGCCCTTGAGCATGGCGGCGAAGGAGGCGTTGTTGCTCCCAATGCCGACAAGCGCAATGGACATGACAGAATCCATCTGACCGAAAAGAGACATCATCACAACGCCATTCGCGCCATAGCTGAGATTCATGAAGTGGTTGCAGAACACACCCGTCACGGCATAACCCGCCTGGACGATCCCGGAGGGAAAACCCTTCCGTACGATCTCTGCAATTGTACGTCCGGGGCTTTGCAGCCTGTGCAGTCTCAGCGAAACCTTCTGAAAACGGCAGATCAGAACCCCGGCAGCGAGCGCGATGAGATATGCGACCACTGTCGCCAGGGCCGCGCCCTCGCAGCCCATTCCTAAAACGCGTATAAAAAAGACATCCAGCCCGATGTTCATCACATTTGCAGCAATGATAAGCCCCATAGAGAGAAATGGCTTGCCGACAACAGGCAGAAAATAAGTGAGATTAGTCAGTGCGACAGCCGCCAGGACAAACCAGCACAGGTAGCTCGTATACCGGTTAAAGTCCGGCCGCAGCTCGTCCGGGCATCCGAAAGGCCCGGCAAGCCGGGACCGAAAGAGCATCAGTCCGGCAAACAGGACAAGCCCCAGGAGAAGCGCCAGAAGCATAGAAGCGGTAAAATAAGTGTCTGCTCTCTCCTTCTCTTTCTTGGCAAGGTACTCCGCGTATAGAAGCGACCCGCCCATCCCAGTGATCGTATAGACCGTGGAGGCCATGAAAACAATCGGTATGCCGAGGTTGACGATGGCAAAGGCCTTCTCGCTCAGAAGCTGCCCGACGATCATACTGTCCGCAAATTCGCTCAGAGAAACGCCAACGGCGGACAACAGTGCCGGTATCATATAAATGCAATACTTCTTATTAAGGATCGCCGCGCTTCTTTTAAATCGTTGCTGATAAGATGTCATGTCCAATGCTTTCTATTACAAGATGTTGGGGTCAAAAGTACCTTTT
>DFHY01000064.1:10518-12064 GCA_002371345.1 Lachnospiraceae bacterium UBA3711 | reverse complement strand
CCGCAACTTCGGCCTGTGTTTTTTCCGGTATTGCGGCGGCGAAAGAGAACCGGCCTGTTGAAACACATGTTGTCATACTCGGAACATCTGATATGCATGGGAATATCTGCTGCCGGTCTTACGCAGATGATTCTGAAACAGACTATGGTATGGCCCGCCTGTATACCTGTATTCAGGAGATAAGAAGGGAGAACCCGGCCATATTTCTGATTGACGGGGGAGATGAGCTCCAGGGCAATATACTGACGGATGAGATTGCCCGCCTGAATCCGGACAAACCGCATCCTGTCATTGCAGCGATGAATTACATGGGCTATGATTCCATGACAATCGGGAATCACGAGTTTGACGTGGGTGTTGCCAATATGCGGAAGATGTTAAGCACGGCACAGTTCCCTGTACTCTGTCAGAACGCATTTGATAAGGATGGGAAGCTGTTGACCGGCAGAGGGTGGACGATTCTGGAACGCGGCGGTATCCGGCTGGCTGTGATCGGTGTGGTCACACCTGACGTCCCGATTCTGAATGGTGAGGGAGAAGGCGTAAGTGATCTTTCTTTTGAGGATGCATCAGGAGCAGTGAAGAAAGCAATCGCGGAGATCGGGGATAAGGCTGACATTATCATGGTTTCCGCTCATATGGGGATGGCCGGGGAGTTTGATGAGGCCGGGGGAGGTGATTCCGCGCAGAAGATTCTCGACGATAATCCAGAGATTGATGTTCTTCAGACAGGCCATTATCATATCACCGTGAACACCCGGCAGGGCCGGACATTGATCGGCGGAGTGCGGGATTCGGGGCGTGAAATCGCCCGCTTTGACCTGACCCTTGACTCGGATAAGAACATCATTGATTCTGAACTGTCGATTATTAATATGAGGGATTATCAGCCTGATCAGGATATTTGCGATCTTCCGGTTGTCAAAGAGGCTCACGAAGCTGCCGTCAGGCTGGCGCGGAGCGGTCAGAAGAAAAAAACAGAAAGGGACACGTCCATACGGGTCGGAAGCACCACCGCCAGGTTCCAGCCGGACAATGAGATAGCAGGGATCCCTCAGGGAAGGCTTGAGGACACGCCTCTGGTAGATCTGACTTTGAAGATCCAGCTGGAGAACTCCGGCGCTGACGTCACTTCCACGCCATTGTACCGTGATACCTGTGACCTGCCAGAAGGCGATATCTATGACAGCGATATTCATGATATATATGAGTTCAGTAATACGCTGTGCCGGCTGACTGTCACAGGAAAAGAACTCAAGGATTATATGGAATGGTCTGCCGCGTACTATAACCAGTGGACAGAGGGGGATATCAACATTTCCTTTGATCCGGATATTCCGGCCACCAACTATGATATGTTTGCCGGCGTCGACTACGATATTAATCTCTCTAAACCGAAGGGAGAGCGTATCGAGAATGTGATGTTCCATGGAAAACCGCTTGAAAATGACCAGACGCTGACACTGGCTGTCAACAATTTCCGCTATTCATCCGTAATCAAGGCGGAAAATATCGCGGCTGGTGACAAAGAGTGGGAATCATCAGA
>DFHY01000064.1:0-10403 GCA_002371345.1 Lachnospiraceae bacterium UBA3711 | reverse complement strand
GACAGACGGGAACTGGAAGATCACAGGTATTGATCTTCATAAGGATGATCCGCGGCGTGAAGAGATTATACGGGCGATCAATGATGGTCAGCTGAAGGTTCCGTATAACAAGAGTTACAACATCAAAGATTATGATACTCTTATCAAAAACTGTACCTCATGACTGCTGTGATATCGGGATGAAAGCATATGGATTCCGGACGACCTTATAATAATGTGAATTGCAGGCAGGAGAGATATCTCCTGCCTGATATGTTTAATAACAGGCCTCCGGACTGCCCCTGTTACAGGAGCCATAATGGATATTAACTGCGAATATCATGTGATTTCGCGGAACATGGAGGAACTTATTAACTTTACATCATGCTTTAACGGATTTTTAACGTTCCTTTTTAGTATAATAATTTAAATTTGCATTTAAGGCATCATAGTAGGGGCACAATTAACCCTGACATCATCTGAATTCATGTTCTAAAGAAAGTATGAGGGCTTTAAAATGAGTGATAATCTTGACACGACGTTTGAAACTCCGGAAACTGAAGAAGGGGTAAGAAGAGCAAACCCGTCATGGTATATTGACAGGAAGTCATCAACGATCCTGATGATTATCAAACTGGCGGAAGGACTGAGCAAGCTGTGTCTGGCCATATTAGGAGCTACTATGCTCCAGTCAGTTGTATCTGCCCTGAACCGGATCTTCCAGGAAGGATCAACTGTCGCTGACGGGAAGGCTATGGTCGCTCAGTTTCTGAAGACGCTCCGGGTTCCTGCGGAATCGATAAAGCAGGTCGTCGACGCTTTCCCGTTAGACATAACATTTTCTTCGAAACCGGTCGTATATGTGTTTATTATATGCCTGCCGTTTGTGGTGATCGCTGTTCTTGAGGCAATCGCGGCCATACGGCTCCGGCTTGGGAAGGGCGGGACACGCACGATCGGAATCCTGCAGATGATCTATTACATAATCGGCGCGATCAAGCTTCTGGCATTTGTGCTTGTGGCCATTGGTCTGAGCGTTATTACGATTTTCCGTATGGGCGGTACGCCAAGTATCATTCTCTCTACGGTTTATATCAGTCTGGCGGTTTTCTTCACCATTATCGGGCTTCCGGAACTGTTCTATCACCGGTCTGTCGCAAAGATTATGGACGATGTCCGCTATGAGATGCAGACTGGAAACAGGGCCGCGCACAGGCGTACTCATTTCCAGAAGATTCTGATTATCCTGATTGTGCTGGAAGTTATTGGCGTTTTTGTGTCGGTCGCAGCTTCCTGGAGTCCTGAGCAGGGAGGCCTCGTGTCTGCACTGCTCATCGGGGCCATGATAGGACCCGCGGCGAAGCTGCTGAAGTATATCTGTGTGATGTGCTGTCACAGGAACTTCATGTCGCAGGACAGCGCTCCCGGATCTGAGAGGAGCATCTCACATACGCCGCTGTTCATCCTGATCGTGCTCGTCATTCTCTTCTTCGCCGTTCCGAATGTTGTCCTCTGCATGCAGAGCAGTCGTTTCTCAACGATAGTTGTCGAGAAAGTGGAGGAGTTCTTCAAAGACGCGCGGAAGACAGTTGATGAAGTGAGCACCGTGGCTGAGGTGCAGATAGCGGCTGTCGAGTCGGCTGTCGCTGCTCAGACCGGCGCGGGAACAGCTGACGCCTCTTCGAATGAAACGAAAGAGGAGACGGCGGGAACAGCCGGTGCGTCCCAGGCTGGGACGAACGAAGAGACCGCGGGGACAACAGGTACGAATGCGCCTCAGCAGGATGCGGCGAAGGAAGCAGCTGAGGAAAGCGCGGCCGCGCAGAAGACCGTTTGAACTCACCTATGTAATACCCAGGCGGATGCCGCGGAGGATGTGTTATAGCTGCGGCTTCCTGAAATATCACACAAAAAGGAGAGTAATGATGCTATGACAAAGCAAGAACTGACAATCCAGAGCCCGGAGGATATAAGTCTTCAGAAGTATAAAAGCTCGCTCATCGCAAGCGGAGGCGCCATGGTACTGTTTGCCATATGGACGGTTCTGCGCTCAGTTGTTCAGCTTGATGCCATACTTACTTCCCGGGCAGACAGCGCGGCGCTGATGCCTATGGTTTCAGCACTCATCAGCCTGAGCGTGATTGACCTGTTCCTGAAGATATATGTCGGCATGTCCGCCAGGCAGGAAGGACTGGGAAGGAAGAAGAAGAGGCCTTATCTCACACTGGGCATTATTATAGCTGCCGTCTCTGTGGTTTCGGTGCTGTACATGCTGTTTTTTGAGTTCCCGGAAGCGGTCAGACTGTACGGCCTGATCGTCCCGATCGTTACTATGGCGGTTGAGGTGACCGTTTTGTATGCGTCGCTGGATCTGGTCATATCTGCCCGTAAGGTGAGAAAACTTGAAAAAGAGATGGGGAGGGTTTGACACATGCAATTGGACTTCCACTATTATGCGACTTATTGTGCCGCTTATCTGGCAGGCTACTCTCATGAAGAGTGCCTGAAGATCTGCTACAGTGCCCAGTTCCCGGACAACTGTACCAGAACCTTTCTTGCGGGAGTAAGGGCGCCTGTTTCTGCTGCCACCACCCAGACGGCAATAGAGATGGCCGATGCGAAAACTGATCCGGTAGGGCTGCAGGATATCACCCGCATATGGGCGTCTTTCCATTTCCTTCCGTATGATCTGAACGCGGATGTGAAGAAGGGCGGGAAAGCGTATAAGAACAAATACCGCCTGATCTGCAATCCGAACGGTGAGCTGCTGAAAGAGACTGTCAATCTGGTCAAGGACAAGAGCCTTGAGGCTGTCGGCATGGCGATGCACATACTCGCCGATACCTGGGCGCATCGATACTTTGCCGGAACACCCTCGGTTGTTATCAACAGTACCAATAACTACTTCTATGAGATTCTGGAAGAAAACGGAGAGTGGACAGAGCGGTTTGTGAATTTCAAGCACACGCCCGGCGAAGACATCGATAAGTGCAGTTATATCAACAGCCTTGGAACCGACAGCGAGTCATCCGTCATGAATCTGGGGCACGGAAGAGCAGGACATCTTCCGGACTACAGCTTCATGCGGTATAAGTTCATGCCGGCCTGGAATGACTATAAGGTTATATATAAAGACAATCCTGAGGACTATTATCACGCGTTCTGCCAGATGATCTACGCCATGACCTTCCTGCGGGGCGGCGCAGGTACATTTGAGACTGGCGTATATGCTACAGATATCGCCAGGCCTTACGATGAGGAGATCCACGGCATCATAGAGAAGCGGCAGCTGGACGCGAGCGCTGACTGGAAGGCGTTCGGAGAGAAACTCTCAGGGAAGGAGATTCCGGATTTCAGTGTTGAAGTCTTCCGCACCGAATACATGAATGCTTCTGACGAGAAGAAGGACGATACCGGCCTCGGCAAGTTTATTCTTGCCTCGCTTGCGCACAAAAGCATGGTTACAAACAGGATATACAGATCGGGAAGCATGCTTGCCGGGTATTCGCTGGAGTATGACGGCAGGAATGTAGGCATCAAGGACTATCTGAAACTCCTTGGACTCAGAAAGAGAGGATAAGGCAAATGGGAAAACTGGCCAGGATAAAAGACCTGATTATCAGTATCTTCATGATTGTATTTGCTTTTGTTTTGCTCATATGGCCTCAGTACGGCCCACCGGTAATCATGGTGATTTTCGGTATAGCTCTCCTCTTCTACGGCATATACTCGCTTTTATTTTTCTGTACAAGGGCAGTCCATATGGTCGGCGGGAAGAGTGTATTCTACAAGAGTGTTCTCCTGATGGATCTGGGCGTTTTTATGCTGTCGTCATTTAAAGGATCTGAGCGCCTGGTTATGCTGTACCTGCTGATACTTCTGGCTGCTTCAGGAGCAATTGATATTGTCAGGGCCCTTGAATTCAGAAAACAGGGAGCGGGATGGGTGCTCCGGGCGATCGCGGGAGTGGTTACCATACTTCTCCTGATCGTCGGGTTTATCTACAGGAAAGACCCCACCACCATGGTGTATGTTTTCTGCATCGGCCTGCTCTATTCCGCTGCTACCAGGATCGTAGCCGTATTCAGAAAAACAGCTGTCGTCTACATTCCGCAGTAGTTGAGGAGCAGCGGAACGGTTCGGATATCACAGTCGGGGGTAAAAGATACTTTTGTCCCCGACATCACTCTTTTTTGCGGATTCAGAAAGGTAGGTTCCCAATGAAATTCAGAGTCAGCTTCAAACTGCTGCTTTCGGTTCTTCTTATGGCGCTTGTGCTTACCGCGGCTGCGCCCGTGGCTATGTCCGGAACATATTCCGCGCATGCGGCTGAGAAGACAGGCGGTAAGAAACCGACTGTATTGTTGATTCTTGACGGTTATGGTCTTAATGACCAGAGTGAGCACAATGCCATTGCGCTCGCTGATACACCGGTGATGGACAGGCTGATGAAGGAGTGCCCTTTCGTGAAGGGCAATGCCAGCGGCCTTGCCGTGGGTCTGCCTGAAGGGCAGATGGGCAGTTCCGAGGTGGGCCACCTGAATATGGGAGCCGGCCGCATCGTGTATCAGGATCTTACAAGGATTACGAAAGAGATTGAGGACGGTGGCTTCTTTGAGAATGAGGCGCTTCTGAAAGCGGTGAATGACGCGAAAGAAAAGGGAACCAGCCTGCATATATACGGTCTTGTCTCAGATGGCGGAGTACACAGTCACAATACCCATCTCTACGCTCTCCTGGAGCTTGCGAAGCGCCAGGGTCTTGAGAAAGTATATGTACACTGCTTCCTGGACGGAAGAGATACGCCTACGGAGGCCGGAAAGGATTATGTTCAGGCTCTGCAGGAAGAGATGGACAGGATCGGATGCGGAAAGATTGCCTCGGTGGCAGGACGTTATTATGCCATGGACAGGGATAACAACTGGGATCGTATTGAGAAGGCCTACCGCGCCCTGACTCTCGGCGAGGGTGAGACGGCTTCCTCCGCGGTGGAAGCTGTGACACAGTCTTACAAGAAAGGTGAGACGGACGAGTTCGTCCTGCCCACGGTGGTGATGGAGGACGGCGCGCCGGTGGCCACGATTGAAGACGGAGACTCTATCATATTTTTCAACTTCCGTCCGGACCGCGCCAGAGAGATAACACGCACTTTCTGCTGTGACGAATTTGACGGCTTTGACAGAGGCCCCAGGAAGCAGGTGACCTATGTCTGCTTTACGGACTATGACGTAACGATACCAAACAAGTATGTGGCTTTTGACAAGATAGCCCTGACCAATACATTCGGCGAGTGGCTTGCCTCCAAAGGTATGAAGCAGGCCAGGATCGCCGAGACGGAGAAATACGCCCATGTGACGTTTTTCTTCAACGGCGGAGTGGAAACCCCAAATGAAGGCGAGGACCGGTTCGTGATCCCGTCCCCGAAGGTGGCGACTTATGATCTTCAGCCGGAGATGAGCGCGCCGGCGGTATGTGACACCCTGATCGAGAAGATTCGTTCCGGAGAGTATGATGTGATCATTACAAACTTCGCAAATACAGATATGGTGGGACATACCGGCGTGGAGAAGGCGGCCATTGAGGCTGTTGAATACGTCGACAAGTGCATTGGGCGTGTAGTAGAGGTTGTCGAAGATGTTGGAGGCCAGCTCTTTATCTGTGCTGACCATGGCAATGCTGACGTGATGGTGGACAAAGATACAGGAGAACCATGGACGGCTCACACCACCAATCCGGTTCCCTTCATTCTGGTAAATTATGATCCCGCATATACGCTGAGAGAGGGAGGCTGTCTGGCCGACATCGCTCCGACTCTGATCGAGATGATGGGCATGGAGAAGCCGGAGGAGATGACAGGGGAGTCACTTCTGATCAGGAAATAAACAGCGGTGTTCACAGCCTGTATCAGAGCATGCGAAGAGATTTTACTATAAAAAAGGGCAGGTCTGTGTGAGGTCACGCGGAGCTGCTCTTTCGAGTCTCCCGGAATAATATGCCGGCAGTTTTTTGTTCAAATATTCGCCGGCATTGATTAAGGATGTACGGTTATATTTATGGTGCGGCGGCAGGATAAACCGGCTATAATAAGCTATGATCCTTAGTTCAGTATCGGGGGATTCGCAATATGAGAATCGCTGTCATAACAGGCGCGTCAAGCGGCCTTGGACAGGAATATGTGAAGGAGCTTGGCCGTAATGAAGAAGGAATTGATGAGATCTGGGCAATTGCCAGGCGAAGGGAGAGACTTGAGTCTCTGAGCAGTATGTCATCGATACCGGTAAGAGCACTGTCATATGATCTGATAGAAAAGAGCAGCATCCATGAGCTGGAGAATCTGATGGCGGATGAAAAGCCTGATATCAGAATCCTCATTAATGCCGCAGGCTTCGGTAAGATCGGGAGCAGCGCGGATATCGGTGTTGAGGATACCGACAGGATGATCGAACTCAACTGCCGCGCGGCTGTGGATATGACTTATATCTGTCTGCCATATATGACGGATGGTGCGAGGATCATGGAGATATGCTCTACCTCAGCCTTTCAGCCGTTTCAGTATCTGAATGTATACGCGGCTTCCAAGGCTTTTCTGTACCGGTTCACAAGGGCTCTTCGGGTGGAGCTGTTTGCGCGGAGAATCAAGGTTACGGCAGTGTGCCCATACTGGATCAGAGATACGGAATTCATCCCTGCCGCCGAGAATACAGGAGGGAAGAAGGAGATCCGGCATTATCCGCTGTCATCAAGGGTTCGTTCCGTAGCGGCGCATTCATTACTTGACTCTAAGCTGGGCCTGGCGGTGTCCACCCCGGGGATCGTATGTACGATTCACCGGATTGCGGCAAAGATCATTCCGTCAGAACTGATGATGGGAATCTGGGCTCTTCTCAGACGTGCTTAATGGTTTCTCCACACAGAAGAATACAAAGTGTTATGCTCAATGGGTGCTGAGCAGTTATCAGGAATAGAAAAAAGGCTGACTAAGCAGGAGGTGGCAATGAAATATTTTAGAACGATCATATGTATTCTGCTGATCCAGAGTATGGTCTGCGGCGCGATGGGGGGTTGCTGCTTTGCTGAAAGTACGGCGGAAAGCGCGGCAGCTTTGAAAGACTGTAAGATCTCCCACAGCACGGAGTATGGAGGAGTCTTTATCAAAATATCGATTGATGACTTCAACGCGCTGGGCTTTCAGTTCGGCGACAGTGTGGATATAGTCTTTTCCAATGGCGTGCGGCTGGAGGATCAGCCATACTACAGCGGGTACTATACAGAGAACGGGCAGAGTCTGCTGCTGGGTAAACAGAGTGATACGTATATCAGGGCGTGCATAAATTATGGAGATGATTTATGGAAGATTGCCGGGGTGAACAAAGACGATACCGCAACCATTACACTGCGGGAGAGAGCAAAGTATCTGGAAAATCAGCATCTGCGTGATATTCATTATACCGATAACCGCGATGACTATGCCACAGATGAGGCTTTCTCGAACTTCCGGAGCGTGACAACTACGGGTGTTGCAGCCGGTATACTCTACCGTTCCGCGTCGCCTTGCAATAACAAGCATAATCGTGCATCCTGCACGGACTCACTGGTGGGATCCGCAGGCGTACGCTGTATATTAGATCTCTCTGATGATGAGAAGAAGATAAAGAGATTCATCGGCGACGAGTCCTTCAACAGTCCGTACTTCCTGTCTCTGTACGAAGAGGGACATGTGATCCCTCTGGCGCTTAAGATGAATTTCGCTTTCGACGACTTCATGCAGAAGCTGGCTGCCGGGCTGAGTGATATGGCGGATCAGGAAGGTCCATATCTTATACATTGTATAGAAGGGAAAGACCGTACCGGCTTCGTATGTATGCTTCTGGAGGCTCTCTGCGGCGCAAGCTTACAGGAGGTCGTGGAAGATTATATGATCACTTATGACAATTATTACGGTATAAACCCGGACTCTGATCCTGCACGTTATAACGGTATAGTAAAACAGTCGTTTTACCCTATGATACTTGCTCTTTCGGACGATGAGAATACCGCTCCTGAAGATGTGGACCTGTACGCCGGCGCGAGACGGTATCTCCTCAAGGGCGGAATGGAAGAACAGCAGATTGACAGGCTCATAGAACGCCTGAAGAATCCGGGGACAGCTGAAACTGAGGGGGAGGACAGCCCTAAGGTTGCTTATCTTGGACCTGAAGGGACATATACAGAGGAGGCAGCGCAGTTCTGGTTCCGGAATGGTGAGAAGCTCTCTCCGGAAAAGACTGTAAATGACGCTATTTCAGCTGTTCAGACAGGGAACGCCGCATATGCTGTGATTCCACAGGAGAATACCCTTGGCGGCGCTGTTGTGAATTATGTGGACGCATTGATCGCGGCGGATGATACTTACGTCGTGGGAGAAGTGGTGCTGCCGATCAGCCAGACTCTGATGGGTGTGCCCGGCTCGAAGCTGTCTGATATCAGGACTGTCTGCTCACATGCGCAGGGGCTGACTCAGAGTGCCGGCTGGAGAGAGCAGAACCTTCCTGACGCCAAAACGAAGGAGATGGAGAGTACAGCCGCTGCCGCAAGCTACGTTGCGGAGCAGAAGGACCCGTCCATAGCTGCCGTTGCAGCTCCCGGCGCCGCGAAGCTGTATGGACTGGACGTGCTGGCGCAGAACGTTCAGATTACTGATTCCAATAAAACAAGGTTTTATGTGCTGTCCGAAGCCCCGCTCGAAGAGGACGGGCTGACCAATGCGGTATTCGTGACAACATGTGAAGGCTCTCAGATCGGTGATACCATTACGGCACTTCAGGAAAACGGCCTGGAGATGGTGTCGATTCATGACAGGCCTGAAGGCAGCAGCCTGGGCAGCTATCATTATGTGATCGAAGCAAAGGATGAAGGAGGAATCTCGGGAGATCAGGTTGAAGCAATATGCTCAGTAGACGGAACACGCTTTGCCGGCTGTTTCAATGCGGTGGAAAAAGCCGCATAGATCGGGGCGAAAACTTACACAGCTGCGAAGAGATCCGTATATCAAAGTATGTGGAGGAATATTCAGGTATGAAAAAGAAATTGTCTAAAGTATTGCTGGCGTCAGTGATTTCCGCCAGCCTGCTGTCTCAGAGCGTTATGGTGGGAACCGGTTTCCCAGATCTGGGCGAGTTGTTCTCTGAGGCTGCGGAGGGCATAGCGGATGCAGCCGGAAAGGCAGGAGACACATTGTCAGGCGCGGCAGGCAGTGCGGGAGATGTGTTTTCCGGAGCTGTGCAGAAGGCAGAAGAAGTGTTGTCCGAAGCGGCGGAGAAGGCAGGGGAGACGCTTAATAATGCAATTGACACTGTAAAAGGCGCCGGCGGTTTGGTTGTAGATCAGGCCGGACATGTTGTTGACATGACCGCTGAGGGGGCCGGATATGTTTCGGAATCTGCGTCAGACGCGCTTGAGGTGCTGAAGAAGCAGGGAGCTGCGCTGATGGATATCGCTCAGAAAGCGGTTTCCCTCATCGATCTTTCAGATCAGAAGAATTGGGAGACAGCAAAGAAGATAGTAACCGCTGCCATTAAAAACGCCAATAATTCAGGGATTTTCGACAGGAAGCTGGACGATAAAACGGTACGGATCATAACAGATGTAATATTTGGGACGATGATGTACACATATCAGTATTCAAATGGTCTGATTACTTTGAGCGAGTATGCAGGCTCAATGTCTGAGATAATCTTAAAAGAGGGGCTGCCTGCCGGCGTCGGCTTCATTGCTGACCTGTTTATCGGAAGCATTCCTAATAGCGGAGACATCGCGAAAGAGGTGACGTATTACCTGATATCAAAAGCGTTTGAGAATAATACCACAGAAGGAACAGAACCGGAAGGGCAGGCCGCAGGCAATCCTGCTGCAGAGACAGAACCGGAAGGGCAGAATGTCTCCTGAAGACAGAAAATGAAATACCGGAAAAAGATATAAGAGAGCAGATGTATTATGGTAAAAGCAGATCTGGTAACAGGATTCCTTGGCTCCGGAAAGACAACCTTTATTCAAAGGTATGTGAAATACCTCAAGGAGAAGGGGGAGAGGATCGCCATACTTGAGAATGACCTTGGAGCTGTGAATGTTGACGCGCTTCTTCTGGAGGATATGGAGGATGAATCGTGCGAGGTCGAGACGGTTGCCGGAGGCTGTGATCACGACTGTCATGTGAGACGGTTCCGGACAAAGCTGATCGCGATGGGAATGCAGGGATTTGACCGTGTGATCGTGGAGCCTTCCGGAATCTATGATGTGGATGAGTTCTTCGATGTTCTTCATGATGATCCGCTGGACAGATGGTATGAGATCGGAAATGTCATCGCCGTCATGGACATCCATATGATGAAAAGTACGCTGTCACGGGAGGCGAGATATTTTGTCATGTCACAGGCCTCCCAGGCAGG
>DFHY01000101.1:1470-15588 GCA_002371345.1 Lachnospiraceae bacterium UBA3711 | reverse complement strand
CTGAAAATCCCCGTGTCGGTGGTTCGATTCCGCCTCTGGGCACCACTTGCGGAAGTGGCTCAGTGGTAGAGCATCGCCTTGCCAAGGCGAGGGTCGCGAGTTCAAATCTCGTCTTCCGCTCCATTTTTAAAGAACGGCCGGCTGTCAAACAGTCGGCTCTTTTCTTTTGACAAACAAAGCGCTTATCCGTCATGCGTTTAATTCCAAAGGACAAGAGAAAAACGCAAAAGAAAATATCAAATAATCCTTGATTTTCCTTCGCGTTTCCCTTATACTAAGATGCGTTGAAGGCAATGCGTTTTCAACCACACGATTTACGGTGCCATAGCCAAGCGGTAAGGCAAAGGTCTGCAACACCTCTATCACCAGTTCGATTCTGGTTGGCGCCTCGAGCAGTTGTCACATCGGTGTATGTGACAGCTGTTTTTTAATATACAATTCTGTCAAATGTACTATTTAGATAATAGTGTGAAAAAACTCAATGAATACTTGTGCCTCCAGTTGAATGGCGGAGAATGGAGATTGATATGGATCCGATTTTGTTAAACAATAAACTTCAAATAGCAGGCCTTGATGATTTTCGGAGAATGACAGATGAAGAACTCGCGGGGTTGAGACGCGGTATAGGAAATGGAGAAAGCGTTTCTGTTATAGCACCAGAACTTCATATGATTATTTCGGCTGGATGGAAGAAAGAGGGTGGGATTTTTTCACGGCTGGTTACAGGAAATGATCTTGTCGCTAACATGGAATCCTGCTACAGGAAGTCCTTCAAGCCTTTTGGCTTTACATTTGAGCAGTATATCGATACGGATGTTGCGGGTGTTACAGCACATGGACTGCGTTACAGCTATGAGGCGAAAGAGATAGGGATGACTGCTGAGTCTTCCGTATTGAAGAAAGATGGGATACTGTATTATCTGCATGTCTATTACAGAACAAGTGTGCAGGAAGAAAGCCGGGAGAATTGGAGACGGATTCTTGATGCAGCAAAATGGTTGTGAGCACTTATTCGTCAGAATAATTTGCTATGATACATTATGAGAGTGCAGAGCAGCCGTGCACGTGTCAGCTGCGAAACAGTGAAGCTGTCAGTACAGAACAGTTGGGACAGAGGGTATTTCTGATCCCAATATCATAGGATTCAGGGTATATGAGAAAAAAAGAACTCGCTTTGAAAGTCATAGAACGATTAAAGGAAGCATATCCGGATGCCGACTGTACTCTGGATTATGACGATGCGTGGAAACTGCTTGTAAGCGTCAGGCTGGCGGCACAGTGTACTGACGCCAGGGTGAATGAGATCGTGCCGCTGTTGTATGACAGATATCCGACTATTGAGGCTCTTGCTGCGGCTGATCCCGAAGCGATTGAGGAGATCGTCAGACCATGCGGTCTAGGGCGGAGCAAAGCACGCGATATAAGCGCATGCATGAGAATGCTTATGACCGAGTATGCCGGCAGAGTTCCTGATGACTTTGACGAATTGCTTAGACTGCCGGGTGTCGGCAGGAAAAGCGCGAACCTTGTGATGGGAGATGTATTTGGTAAGCCTGCAATTGTGACAGATACCCACTGCATACGTCTGACAAACAGGATCGGGTTGGTTAAGAATGAAAAGGATCCGAAGCTTCCGGAGAAAGATCCGAAGAAGGTTGAGATGCAGCTGTGGAAAATAATCCCGGAAGAGGAGGGCAATTCTTTCTGTCACAGGCTTGTAATTCATGGCAGAGAAGTCTGCACAGCGAGAACAAAACCTTATTGTGACCGATGCTGTCTGAATGATCTCTGCAGGACAGCCGGAACGTATTGATCAGATATGTGTCAAAGTCGTGGACAAAAAGATACTTTTTGTCTTCGACATCTTATATATTGAAGAAGAGAGGTACAAGATGGACAAGAAGATTCTGGTTCTGAACGCGTCATCGGGAATCAGCGGCGACATGACTGTCGGTGCGCTTCTCGACCTTGGGGCAGACAGAACTGTTCTTGAAGAGGCTGTTGAAAGCCTCCGCCTGGAAGGAGCCAGAGTAGTTATAAGCCGTGTAAAGAAGTCAGCTCTGGACGCGTGCGATTTTAATGTCGTCCTGGATGAGGCACATGAGAACCATGATCACGATATGGCTTATCTTCACCCTGACAGATTCAGGCGCCAGGATGAACATGCCAATCACGACGATCAGGAGCACTCACATCATGACGGCCATGAGCATTCACATCATGACGACCAAGAGCATACTCACCACGATGGCCATGAGCATTCACATAATCATGATCATGCTCATCATCACCATCATGGCCGTAACATGGCAGATATTGAGAAGATCCTTAGATCAGGAAATCTTACGGACAGGGCTCTGTCACTTGCGATCAGGATCTTTGATGTTGTCGCCCAGGCGGAGAGCAAGGTGCACGGCGAACCGGTAGAACGTGTTCATTTTCATGAAGTGGGAGCGGTAGATTCGATTATCGACATAGCGGCTGCGGCGGTATGTATAGATAATCTTGGCATCACTGATGTGATTGTGACGGATCTTTCTGAGGGTACCGGGACAGTCATGTGCCAGCATGGTCTGCTGCCGATACCGGTTCCTGCAACTGCTCAGATCCTGAGTTCCCACAAGATTCCGTTTGGAGTATTGAGCAATGTTAAAGGAGAACTGATTACTCCGACCGGGGCGGCGATTCTGGCCGCGCTTGAGGCTGGATATACACTTCCTGAGAGATTCAGCATAGTCAGGACAGGACTTGGAGCGGGCAAGCGTGATTACGCGACCTCAGGCGTGCTACGCGCCATGCTGATAGAGCCATGCCCGGAAGGTGAAACGGACAGGGCGCAGAGGAGAGATGAAATTATCAAGCTGGAGACAAATATCGATGACTGCACAGGTGAAGCTCTTGGAGCGGTAATGGAACTTCTGTTTGACGCCGGTGCCAGGGATGTTTTCTATACTCCTGTTTTCATGAAGAAAAACAGGCCTGCGTACGTCCTTAATGTCATCTGCCTTGAGAAGGATAAGAAACTCCTTGAAGAGATTATTTTCAGGAATACAACTACAATAGGAATACGTGAGATTATGTGCAGCCGGACGGTCCTTGAGAGGAAAGCGGCCAGGGTAGAAACGCCATGGGGATGCGCTGATGTCAAGATATGCCGCATTGGCAGCGACAGCGTGGTCTATCCCGAAGCGGAGAGTGTCATGCGCCTGTGCCGGCTGACCGGTGAAGGATATCCTGAGATGTATCATAAAGTGAAGGAATATGCCTGCAAAGAGGCTCACTATAGCTGTTGACACGCCAACCCGGTTCGGTTAAGATAAAACAAATTGCATGCAATGTAATTGTGTTTTCGATAAAGATTACCCTGCCGGAGGATCCGGCAAGAATAGCGGAAAGGATCATTGTCAGATGGAGGATAAATACGCAGGACTGAAGCTTGGAAATCAGCTTTGCTTTCCGCTGTATGCCTGTTCCAGAGAGATTGTGAAAAAGTACAAGCCATATCTGGATGAGCTGGATCTGACTTATACGCAGTATATTACCATGATGGTTCTCTGGGAGCGGGGCCAGATCAACGTCAAGGAGCTCGGCGAGTGTCTGTATCTTGACTCCGGTACTCTTACGCCGCTCCTTAAGAAGCTGGAGACAAAGGGCTGGGTTACAAGACAGAGAGCGAAGGAGGATGAGAGAGTTCTCATAGTAACCCTGACTGATAAAGGCAGAGAACTCCGTGATAAAGCTGCGGTTGTACCTGAGAAGATGAGCTGCTGTGTCAAGCTGTCGCCGGATGAGGTGAAGACACTGTATACGCTGCTGTACAAGATGCTCGGCGACATCTGACGGCGCATAACCCGATTTCGATATCAGGCATAATAAAGGACCGGTTCTGGCCGGTCCTTTTCAAAATATGCCAGGATTTATATTAATAATGTGATGGACATATGAGTTATGAGGGTATACCATATATGTCCGTGAAAACGAGTAAAGGAGGGATTATAAATGAACGGAAAAAAACAGATTCTAGTCTATTCTGTGGTTTTCTCGCTGGTCATGCTGATCCTGATCTTCTTTGTGTACAATTTCAATGTACCCAATCCGAATATGATACTTGTTGCCGCTTTAGTGCTGTCAACCTCTATCGGCGGATTCGTGCCGGGTATAATCTGCTCTGTACTGATGACGATATATTCTCTGTTTTTCTTTTCAGTGGATCACAGCTTTATCCATTTTACAGAGGAGAATCTTCACAAGATCACAGTGATCGGACTCGGCGTCCTGATCAATCTTGTCAGCGTCGGCATACTGAAGCTCAGCAGGGACCGCGCGAATGATGAACTGAAGAAAACTAACGCGGAGCTGCTCAATACAAATGAGCGGCTGGAGCAGATGAACGGTGAATTGGAGAAGGTCAATGAGGCGCTGAAAGCGATGGCGTCACACGATTCTCTGACGAACCTGCGCAACCGGTATTCACTGCGTCAGGACTTTGAATACTATGTCGGCATGCCGCTCCATGTACTCTTCCTGGATCTCGATAATTTCAAGACACTCAACGACACGAAAGGACACGCCTATGGCGATAAGGTGCTCGCGGCGACCGGCAAATGTCTCTCCGACAGCTTCCGTACATCAAACTGCTACCGTTATGGAGGCGATGAGTTCCTCATCATCGGTGAGAACATAACAGATGAAGAATTCGGAGAGAACTGCGCCAAGGCACGTCAGACCCTTTGCCATATAGGAGATGATGTGAGCTTTACAGGCGGATATGTATACGGCGTGCCGGATGATATCCAGGAATTGAGAACTATGATCATGCAGGCGGATGAGATGCTGTATGATGCCAAGAAAGACGGGAGGAACCGCTTCCACGGCGGGCCGTTTGACCCGAACTATACGCCGAAGGCGGAGGCGGTCGCTCATTACAAGAGCCACACAGACAATTCAAGGCGCTGAATGCTCAGCGCCTTGAAGAAAACTCTGATATATCATTGTGTCCATAAGTAATCCGCATGATTACTGTCCGATGCGCGAATTCTTCCACATAATCATCAGCACCGAAATAATACCCATAACAAGACATACGATCGCCCAGGTCTGCATATACCTGTATATTGGAGTGAGGGCAAATGCAATTGCGGACGCTACAGCGAACAGCACCAGCGATATGATCGATCCTGAGTCATCCTCAGCCTTCCGCATACCGATCCTGACAATGCTGCCAGCCATCAGGAGCCCTGCGATTATGATACCGATTACTCCGTTAATATGCCCGCTCATAGTGAGTACATTCCACGCCGCTTCATAGCAGGAAATCAGAAGAATATATACCGCGATAACTATTCCAAGAATACCCGCCCAGAGTTTTATGCTCTTCATAATACCTGTGCCTCCGTGTTCTAATCTGAAATTGCTGCATGTATAAACAACTCCTGTAATCAAATCATAGCACGTCACGCCGGGAAACACAATACTATTGTCAGAATCAGCCAGGTAATATAGGCAAATTTGTTTTGAGCGTATTATTTCATTCATTTTAACAGCCCGCCAGGATATTGATGGATGAAATGATTTCGTTTATTATTACCCTGATTGAGATAAGCATCAGGAGGACATGACCATACCTCCTGATACGCGGGAGAGCATGATGGAACAGTATTCTATAACAGGCATGAGCTGCGCGGCCTGTCAGGCGCGCGTGGAGAAGGCAGTATCCAAAGTACCCGGAGTAACTCAGTGTGCGGTGAGCCTTTTGACGAACTCCATGGGAGTTGAAGGCGATGCCGACGAGAAGGATATTATCAGGGCGGTACAGGATGCCGGCTATGGAGCTGTAAAGAGGGGAGACGTGGCTTCGCGTGACAGCGCCGGGGCAGGGAGCGGGGCTCAGGACCGTCTTGCGATGGAAGAAGAGGCACTGGCAGACCATGAGACTCCGGTACTAAGGAAAAGACTGATAAGCTCTGTCGCCTTTTTGCTTGCACTCATGTATGTCTCGATGGGACATGGGATGTGGGGCTGGCCTGTAGGTTCATTTCTGACTGGCAATCCGATCGGAACAGCGCTTCTTGAAGCAGTCCTCGCGATAATTGTGATGATTATCAACCGGAAGTTTTTTGTGAGCGGGTTCAGATCTTTGCTGCATCTTTCTCCCAACATGGATACGCTCGTGGCAATGGGAAGCGGCGTCAGCTACGCGTGGAGCATGGCTGTCCTGTTCGCCATGACAAGGGCGTCCGCCAACGGGCAGTCTGCCGGTGAGATACATCATTATCTGCATGATCTCTATTTTGAATCGGCGGCGATGATTGTAACGCTGATTACTATAGGGAAGATGCTTGAGTCGATGAGCAAGGGGCGGACGACAGACGCGCTCAAAAGCCTCATGAAGCTTTCACCCAAGACTGCGGTTGTAGAACGCGGAGGAGTCGAAACAGAGGTTTCAATCGATGAGGTTCGGGTCGGGGATGTCTTCGTCGTAAGGCCGGGAGACAGCATTCCTGTGGACGGAGTAGTCGTTGAAGGTCTGTCAGCCGTAAATGAGTCTGCCCTTACCGGCGAGTCGGTCCCCGTCGACAAACAGACAGGAAGCAATGTGAGCGCAGCTACCATCAACCAGTCAGGGTTCCTGAGATGCAGGGCGTCGAGGGTTGGTTCTGATACGACGCTCAGCCAGATTATCAGGATGGTTTCGGACGCCGCTGCGACGAAGGCTCCGGTCGCGAAAGCGGCAGACCGTGTAAGCGCGGTATTTGTTCCGGCTGTCATGGTGATCGCGGCCATCACATTTACAGTATGGATAATAGTGTCCCGAGACATGTCATTCTCACTTGCCCGCGCTATATCGGTGCTTGTGATAAGCTGTCCGTGCGCGCTTGGCCTTGCGACGCCGGTAGCCATAATGGTCGGAAACGGAATGGGCGCAAAGAACGGCATCCTGTTCAAAACAGCGTCGGCGCTGGAGATGGCGGGGAGGACACGTATCATCGCCTTGGATAAGACCGGCACTATAACAAGCGGTGAGATGAGAGTGACGGATATGCTTCCGGCTCAGGGAATAAGCGAAGAGAAGCTGCTTGAGCTTGCAGCCGGCGTTGAAAAGCAGAGTGAGCATCCTCTTGCGGCAGCGGTTGTCAGGGAGGCGCAGAACAGGGGAATTGAACCGGCTGAAGTAAAGGACTTTATGGCGCTCCCGGGAAGCGGAGTGAGGGCCGAGCTGGCGCCGGTGAATGGGAGCGGACACGGGGGGGCTGCATTGACCGGAGGAAGCCTGAAGCACATGTCCGAACATTTCAGCGTGAGTGACAGAATGCGTCGGGAATCAGACCGCCTCTCTGAAGAGGGCAGGACTCCCTTGCTCTTTGCGCTTGGAGAGGATATTATCGGTATCATAGCAGTGGCCGATACCATGAAAGAGGACAGCCCGAAGGCAATCAGCGAGCTTAAGGACCTGGGAATACATGTTGTCATGCTGACGGGCGACAATGAGCGGACGGCAAGGGCGATAGGCGCTCAGGCAGGTGTTGACGAAGTGGTCGCGGGTGTGCTTCCTGACGGTAAAGAGGCTGTGATATGCTCGCTTATGGAGAAGGGCCGGACCGCCATGGTCGGTGACGGTATTAATGACGCTCCTGCTCTTACGCGCGCGGATACAGGCATCGCGATCGGCGCCGGTACGGATGTGGCAATAGATTCCGCCGATGTTGTTCTGATGAACAGTCGGCTGAGCGATGTGCCGGCGGCGATAAGGCTCAGCAGGCAGACATTGAAGAACATACATGAGAATCTGTTCTGGGCATTTTTCTATAATGCGGTACTGATTCCGGTCGCGGCGGGAGCCTGGTACTCATCATTCGGGCTGAAGCTGAATCCTATGATAGGGGCGGCTGCCATGAGCCTGTCGAGCTTCTGCGTTGTGATGAATGCGCTCAGACTGAATCTTTTTGATATGCATAAGCATAAGAGCGGATCACATAGCCGACATACAGATGCGGTAAAGATTCAGGTTCAGGATAAGCAGAGCGCTGAGACGAAGCAGGCTTTCGGTACGCAGGCGGCCGGATCGCAGCCGGATACTTCTTCGGAAGATATATCCGGCAATAATTCCGAGACGGTACAGAGAGAGCAAAAACAAAAGGAGGAGAAAGAGGCGATGACGAAGACGATGAAGATCGAGGGAATGATGTGCGAGCACTGTGAGGCACGTGTCAAGAAGGCTTTGGAGGCCGTCAGCCAGGTTGAGAGCGCCAATGTGTCCCATACGGCGGGATGCGCTGTCGTAACTATGAGCGAGGCGGTGGATGACGCGGTTCTGAAGAAAGCTGTTGAGGACCAGGACTACAAGGTGCTTGATATCGCGTGACGGATCAGGTGGTGAAAAGTTTATCTTGCATCGCATATTGCACCGTGCTATAATCCCTTTGCTGTGTCTGAAAGCGGCAGGCAATTTCGCTTAAGTTGGCGGAATCAGAACACGGCGAACCGCATGGACTTGCGGGGATAGCCCGGACCGGCCGGGAAGTGACGGCTCCGCGCGGCGCGGAGAGCGTAAGCAGTTCACATATCATATAGAGAGGTGATCATCATGAGAGAAGGAATCCATCCGAAGTATTATCAGGCGAAGGTTACCTGCAACTGCGGGAACACATTTACTACCGGTTCCACTAAGCCGGAGATCCACGTTGAGATCTGCTCTGCATGCCATTCATTCTATACCGGCCAGCAGAAGGCAGCTCAGGTGCGCGGCCGTATTGATAAGTTCAACAGGAAGTACGGTCTTAGCCAGAACTAAGGATAAGGCAAAGAGGGTTGAGGCTGCCGCCTCAGCCCTTTTTCTTTAAGGAAATACTGAAATATCAGAAATAGAGAAGAAAGCTATGAAGTATTCGAACATCGGCGGACAGGCGGTCATGGAAGGCGTCATGATGCGTAATGCCGAGAAGTGGGCTGTCGCTGTGCGTACAGCCGACAATCAGATCACGGTGAAGACCGGCATATATAATGGCGTGATTCCCTGGAAGGGAATAGGCCGTATTCCTATTCTGAGAGGTGTATGCAGCTTTATAGATTCCCTGTACCTCGGTATGAAGACACTGATGTTTTCGGCGGATCTGTTCGCTGAGGAGTCAGAGAAGGAGCTTGAGGAGCGGCTTCGGGACGAGGCGAAGAAGGCTCGGAAGAAAGCAGACAGGCTTCGTTCGTCAGGTAAAGACGAGCAGGCTGACAAGCTTATTGAGGAGACAGAGAAAAAGGCCGAGGCAGAGCGCAGGAAGCTGAAGGAACGTGAGGAGTCAGGAAACGGAAAGTCATCGGACTCGGATAATTCCGCGCTGCTCACATTAACACTGATTTTCTCTCTTGCAGTGTCGATCGCGCTGTTTATGCTGCTTCCGTATTTTCTGTCACGGGCGCTGAGGATGGTTACGAGTTCTGAGTCTTTGATCTCGGTGTGCGAGGCGATCCTGAGGATGCTGATCTTCTTCGGTTACCTTCTTCTGATTTCCAGGATGAAGGATATACAGCGGACCTTCATGTATCATGGGGCAGAGCACAAGTGCATCAACTGCATTGAGCACGGTATGGAGCTCAATGTTGAGAACGTCCGCAAGAGCTCCAGGCAGCACAAGCGCTGCGGAACCAGCTTCCTGCTGATAGTTATGATTGTCAGCGTGATATTCTTCTTCTTCATCAGGACCAGCAATCCGGTATCCAGGATCGTGATACGTATCCTGCTGATTCCCGTTATTGCCGGCGTGTCATTTGAATTTATCCGTCTTGCCGGAAAATATGACAACAAATGCGTCAATATACTAAGCAAGCCTGGCCTCCTGCTCCAGAAGCTGACGACAAGAGAGCCGGATGATGATCAGATCCGGGTAGGCATGGCGTCTGTCGAAGCAGTATTTAACTGGAAAAAATATCTCAACGAGAATTTCGGCACGGAGTATGAGATTACTCAGGCCGATGAGCCTCATGAGAGTGATGATATCTACACTATTAAAAACGAAAACGTATGACGATATTTGAAGCAGTACAGAAGGCAGTGAAGTGTCTGGATGATAATCATGTTCCGGATCCGGACATCGACGCCATGCTACTGCTTCATTCTGTGTGCGGGATTGACAGGGCAGCATATTACGCACGGGCTGACGATGAACTGCCGGATGCGGAACTCTATCTTGAGAAGGTGCGGCTCAGGTCTTCAAGGATACCTCTTCAGCAGATAACAGGAGAACAGTATTTCTGCGGTCTGAGATTCAAGGTGACGAAGGATGTGCTTTGTCCCAGGCAGGATACGGAGACGCTTGTGGAGGAGGCCCTGAAGAGGATAGAGCCGGGCGGTATGTTTCTCGACCTGTGTACGGGCTCAGGCTGCATTGCGGTAAGCCTTCTGTGCCTTGGACAGAGATTGTCAGGCTGTGCGTGTGACATATCGGAGGAAGCTCTGAAGATTGCCGCTTCAAATGCCGCCTGCCATGGAGTCTCAGGACGCCTTGATCTTGTCCGGGGAGATCTATTTAGTGCGGTCAGCGGCAGCTATGATATGATCGTTTCAAATCCGCCGTATATCAGGACGGATCAGATATCCTGCCTTATGGAGGAGGTTCGTGATCATGAACCGCACATCGCGTTGGACGGAGGCACGGACGGGCTGGTGTTCTACCGCAGGATTCTGGCAGGTGCGGGCAGTTATCTGAAGGCAGGAGGCTGGCTTCTCGTGGAGATCGGATATGATCAGGGCGGGGCTGTCAGATCGATGTTTGACGATGCGGGATATGAATCGGTTCAGGTTGTTAAGGATCTTGGCGGCATGGACCGGGTTGTGCTGGGACAAAGGAGAGATCTGAGTGTTTGAACAGCTGAAAGAAGTTAAAGGCAGACTGGAGGAGATCGTGAGGATGCTTTCGGATCCTGAATGCGCGAAGGATCCGTCCCGTCTGCAGGATCTTATGAAGGAACAGGCAAACCTCACTCCTGTGGCGCAGGCGTACGATTCCTATCTGGAAACGCGCTCTACTATATCAGACTGCGAGGAGATGCTCTCGTCCGAGAAGGATGAGGAGATGCGCGCGCTTCTGAAGGAGGAGCTGTCCGGTGCCAGAAAGAGGTTTGAGGAGCTGGAGAACAACCTTCGGATAATGCTCCTTCCGAAGGACCCAAATGATGAGAAAAATGTCGTAGTCGAGATACGGGCCGGCGTGGGCGGCGATGAGGCTGCCCTGTTTGCCGCGCAGGTGTACCGTATGTATCTTCGGTATGCAGAGGCAAAAGGCTGGAAAGTGGAGCTGACTTCTGTGAGCGAGAGCGGCATTGGCGGCTTCAAGGAATGTGTCTTTCTGGTAAACGGCGAAGGGGCGTACTCAAGACTGAAGTATGAGTCGGGCGTTCACCGTGTCCAGAGAGTTCCTGAGACTGAGAGCGGAGGCCGCATACACACTTCAGCCTGCACGGTTGCCATTATGCCGCAGGCGGAGGAGATCGACTTCCAGCTGGATCTTAGCGAATGTCATTTCGATGTGTTCAGGGCATCAGGAAACGGCGGACAGTGCGTCAACACGACGGATTCGGCGGTCAGACTCGTTCATGAGCCGACAGGAATAGTGGTGAGCTGTCAGGATGAGAAGAGCCAGCTGAAGAATAAGGACAAGGCAATTAAGATTCTCAGATCGATCCTGTACCAGAAAGAGCTGATGGAGCGTCACGACGCGGAAGCTCAGGAGCGTAGAAGCCAGATTGGATCCGGGGACAGGAGCGAGAAGATCCGGACCTATAACTTTCCGCAGGGAAGGGTTACAGACCACAGGATTAAGCTGACGCTGTACCGCATAGACCAGATCATGAACGGTGATCTTGACGAGCTGATTGATCCGCTGATTGCCGCTGAACAGGCCCGGAAGCTTGCGGCCGCAAATGAAAACTGAGCGCAGGATACTGCCGCGCCGTGCGCAGCTGTGCCGGGACTGAATCAATCGATAATCTATGGCGGAAAAGATCATCTGCCGGGGGTGGAAACATATGCCAAACTGGGAAAACAATGTAAGAAAAGCTGTTCCGTATACGCCGGGCGAGCAACCGAAGATACGGGATCTGATCAAATTAAATACCAATGAGAACCCATACCCGCCCGCGCCGGGAGTGCTTGATGCGCTGCGCGGACTTGACGGTGATTCTGTCAGGAGATATCCGGATCCGGCATCTTCGGCTCTGACCGAAGCCATAGCGAAGCACTGCGGCGTCAAGGCGGAGAACGTTTTTGCCGGAGTGGGGTCTGATGACGTGCTGGCCATGAGCTTTCTAACGTTCTTCGCTTCGGGAAGACCCATTCTGTTCCCTGACATAACATATTCTTTCTACGATGTGTGGGCGCAGCTGTTCAGGATTCCTTTTGAGACTCAGAAGCTGGACGGGGACTTCCGGATAGTGAACCGTGATTACTACAGGGAAAACGGAGGCATTATCTTCCCGAATCCGAACGCTCCGACAGGAGTGCTGAAGGATCTCCCGGAGGTGAGAGACATTCTGGAGCACAACAGGGATGTTGTTGTGATCGTGGACGAAGCATATATTGACTTTGCCCGGGATGAGGCCTCAGTAAATGAGCATCCGCCGAAGACCAGCGCGCTGAGCCTGATTGGCGAGTTCGACAATCTTCTTGTGGTTCAGACATTTTCAAAATCAAGGTCAATGGCGGGTATGAGGATAGGATATGCCGTCGGTTCAGGGAAGCTGATCCGGTATCTGAATGACGCGAAATACTCATTTAATTCATACACGATGAACCAGGCTGCGATAGCCGCCGGATGCGCTGCCCTTGAAGACGAAGCCTACTTCACAGACTGCACGGCGAAAATTATACGCACGCGTGAGCGTATCAAGAAAGAGCTTTCTTTACTGGGGTTCACCTTCCAGGATTCCGCCGCCAACTTCCTCTTTGTCACGCACGCCGGCATCAGCGCCAGGAAACTGTTCGCTGCACTGAGGTCGGAAAACATACTGGTGCGCTATTTCGACAAGCCAAGGATCGACAACTATCTGCGCATCACGATCGGAACGGATGATGAGATGGATAAGCTTGTGGAATTCTGCAAAAGATACGTGGAAGACGCAATGGCTTAAACAGATGACATTGTCCGTATAAAGCGTTTTGGAATAGAGAGTTCAGGGTGAAAGACCCTCTCTGATGACTGTTTGTGCCGCCGGTTAAAGCGGCGGAATGGAGATCTATATGACAAATGCACTTGCAACATGGTTCGCGTCCAATCTGGGGCGTGTGATGCCCGCCGAACTGGTTATCTTTATCGTATCCCTGTTCCCGATCCTCGAGTGCAGAGGCGGACTGATCGTTGCCGCGCTTCTGGGAGTGAAGCTGTGGGTGGCGGTTCCGATCTGTGTTCTTGGAAATGTGCTTCCTGTGCCGCTTATTCTTCTGCTTCTCAAGAAGTTTCTCGGATGGATGAAGAAGACGCCGCTTCACAGGATCGCGGAGTGGATCGAGGAGAGAGGGCAGCGCAAGAGCGAGGGCATGAAGCACGGAGAGTTCCTGGGGCTGCTGTTGTTTGTCGGCATCCCGCTTCCGGGAACCGGAGCGTGGACAGGCTCGCTCATAGCGACGATCCTCGATATGGACCGGAAAAAGGCGATTATACCGATCCTTCTGGGCGTGCTGATGGCAACGGTCATCATGACAGTTTTCTCTTATGCGTTTCTGGCTAATGTCGTCCACTGACTATAAGCGAAGTGCATGATTATCAAGTAAAGGCTGTAAGCCATGAGAACGGGGAAAAGCTTCCCGGCAGGCCGTAGATCGTGATGAAAGAGGGACCGGGATATGTATGAGACTTTCGCGCGTGTATATGACACCTTCATGGATGAGGTTCCATATGACGACTGGGCTTCATGCCTGATCCGCGCGCTTAAGGAGAATGGTATCGATGACGGTCTCGTGCTTGATCTTGGCTGCGGGACGGGTCAGATGACGAGGCGGTTTGCCGAGGCGGGATACGACATGATCGGGGTGGATCTGTCGCCGGACATGCTGCAGATCGCCCAGGAGGGAAGCCGGGGATATGACATCCTGTATCTGATGCAGGACGTGAGGCGGTTTGAACTGTACGGAAC
>DFHY01000101.1:0-1324 GCA_002371345.1 Lachnospiraceae bacterium UBA3711 | reverse complement strand
GATCCGGGCGGGATATTCCTGTTTGACATGAACAGCCGCGGATATTTTGAGAAGCTGTGCGCGGACAATACCTTCGCCGAGTCGAGAGATGAGTGCAGCTTCATATGGGAGAACGGATATGACCCGGACACGCGCATCAATGAATATGACCTGACACTGTTCTGCAGGCAGGAGAACGGGATGTACGAGCGGTTCCTGGAAACGCACACGGAGAGGGCGTACACCGTAGCTGAGATAAGAAGCCTCCTGGAAGAGGCCGGGATGAAGATGGAGTCGGCGAGGGCGGCGTATACAGATGAGACAGCGCCCAAGATGGAAACGGCTGAGGCGGCTTATACGGACAGTACAGAGACGAAGAAGGCCTATACGGAGGGAACTGCGCTGAAGCTGAGATCTGCCGCGGGTATCGCCCTGATGCCGGAACCATCAGGAGAAGAGCTGGATGAGGGCACGCGGCGTATCATGTTTCAGGCGAGAGAACACGGCAAGAGCCGGAGGATAATGAGATGAGATTTACAAAGATGCACGGGATTGGTAATGACTATGTGTATGTGGACGGCTCCTGTGAGAGACCGCAGAATCCGGAGGAAGCCGCGAGGTTTGTGTCCGACCGGCACTTCGGGATAGGATCTGACGGCCTTATAATCATCAACCCGTCTGATACTGCAGACTTTGAGATGGAGATGTACAACGCTGACGGCTCGCGCGGAAAGATGTGCGGCAACGGTATCCGCTGTGTAGGAAAGTATGTCAGTGACCATCATATGACTGATAAAGATGAGATTACGGTTGAGACGCTTGCGGGAATCAAGCACCTGAAGCTTCATAAGAAAGACGGAAGCGTCGATCTCGTGAAAGTCGATATGGGAGCTCCGATACTGGCTCCAGCTATGATTCCGGTCGATGTGAGCGCGGCGGGAAGTGCTGTCAGGACGGAGCACACAGGAGAATGGGGTGAGGTGATCCGCGAGGCGGATATCCCTCTGAAGGATACCTTTTCTATGAAAGGAACCTGTGTTTCGATGGGCAACCCGCACTGTGTTGTTCAGGTTCAGGATGTCGCGGGTTTTGATGTGTGCGGTATAGGCCCTCTGTTTGAACACAACCTGGTATTTCCAGAGGGGGTAAATACAGAGTTTATCCATGTTGACGATAAAAAGAATATCACGATGAGAGTCTGGGAGAGAGGAAGCGGGGAGACCTGGGCATGCGGAACAGGAGCCTGCGCCGTGGCTGTGGCCTGTATACTTAACGGCCTGACCGACGATTCGGTTACCGTACATCTTCGCGGCGGTGATTTGATGATCGAATGGGACCGCAGGAG